>JBKQRA010000201.1:0-34213 GCA_052144065.1 Methylovirgula sp.
CTCGGCCATCCGCCCACGGCTCTGCTTTGTCCACATCCAGAGCTTGAATCATAAATCAGCCTCAGGCGGAATCCAAAGGGAGACGATTTTCAAAACAGTCTCTGAGCAGAGCGCCCTGAGCGTCGAAGAGCATTTCCGTCGTCTCTTCGTCCATGAAAATCTCGGCCCGGCGCAGCACGCCGTCGCCATCATATTCGTATTTATGAGATATTTCGACTTCACCATAGACCATCTTCTCGAAGAAGATCAGCCGGTCCTTGTCATCGAAGTTCGCCACAATATAAGTATTGCGATTGCTCAAAGCCGCCTCTTCAAGCGGATTCACCATTCTCACCGGCAGTTTGACGCCCGTGTACGAAACAAAATAACGAACAGATTGATCGTTCTGCTGGCTCATCTTTGACGCCTGCCTTGCCTTGATCCACGCCGCCATCGTCGTGGCAGCATGTTCGCCTGGCAGCATCTTCGCCGCGCTTGCATGACCGTTCGATGACACTGGCATTGTAGAAAAATTGTGCCTGTCCAGCAATGGCCAAGACGGCGCTGCGATTAGTGCCCTCTGTTCGCCAGCGACGACTGCACGATCGTCGCCGAAGTTGGAAGCGCACGCGAACGGTAGCTGAATGTCTGGGATGGAGCGGCGTGGCTTCGCAGTTTGGGCTTTCTTTCGCACGGACCGCCAGCCGGAAGAGAGCGATAGGACCCCGACCTTGAATGCAAAATAACCGGCTAACGATCGCCGCCGGACACTTTGCCCGTTATTCCGATCATCCTATTCATTTTTCGGATCAATAGCTTCGACCTTTGACAGGGCTTCCGCTCTGCGAAACCGAGCGGCTTTTACTAGCGATGCAGCAAAATTATGGTATGTTTTTGCACGCAAAATGCCCTTTGACCCGGCTGCCGCCGGCGCTGGCAAGAGAGAGCGCTATCGATTGATGATGAAAATGGACGATCCGGACGCATTGGAGACGATCGTCGAGGCTGCGGAACCCGCGTCGCAATCGCTGCACGAAGAGGTCTTGAGCCGGCTGCGCGACTACATCGTCGAAGGCAAGATCGCCGACGGTGCCCGCGTGCCCGAGAAGCAATTATGCGAGCTTTTCGGAATCTCACGCACGCCGCTGCGCGAAGCGCTGAAGGTTCTGGCCGCCGAAGGCCTGATCGATCTCCTACCCAACCGCGGCGCGCGGGTGCGCCCGCTCGATGCGCGCGAGATCGGCGAGCTCTTCGATCTCATGGGTGGCCTCGAGTCGCTCGCCGGGCGGCTTGCCTGCGAGAAGATGACGGAAGCGGAATTTCTTGAGATCGAGAAGATCCACCATGAAATGTACAGCCATTATCTGCGCAAGGACCTGAGCAAATATTTCAAATGCAATCAGGACATCCACCGCATGATCGTGGACAGCGCCCGCAACACCGCGCTGAAAACGGCCTATTTGAGCCTCGCCGACCGTCTGCGGCGGCTGCGCTATTCCGCCAATCTCGATCGCCATCGCGACCGCTGGGGCGAGGCGATGCGCGAACATGAGGTGATCCTCGACGCGCTGCGCCGCCGCGCGCCGGAGGAACTCGCCGATATTCTCTTCAAGCATCTGCGCAACAAGCAGATCGCCGCCGTCGAGCATGTCGCCGACCAGTCGGTCGAAGCTCAGAAGCTCTGAGCCTCAAAAGGCGCCACGCGCCTCGATCGGCCAGACGTCGACGAGCGTATCGCCGTCGACGACATGAAAATAATCGTAGAGATTCACCGTCGGGTCGCAATGCGGCACGATGAGTTCGAACTGGCTGCCGAGCTCCGGCTGCGCCGTGCCTTCCGGCAGTTCGATGATCCCATGCTCATCGCTGTCGGGCTTATAGACGGCACCTTCGACCGGCGTCTTATGAAAAGCCGGTAGCGTGCCCTTTGCAGAAAAGTGCTTATTGCCGCCGTCGCAGGTCACGCGGCCCGCGACATTGCGGCCGATCACCGAGACCTTCACGAAAAGTGCCGCGGCAAAGGGCGAGGCGTCAAGCCGATGCGTCTCCTCGCCGTCGAGATTGAGGCTCGCATATTCGACGTCGTTGAAGACATAGCTGCCGCATTGCAGCTCGCTGTAGCAATTGAGCCCCGGATCCATGAATAAAGTGCCGGTCGAGCCGCCCGTCACATGCGCGCTCTTATGGCCCGCAGCGGCAAGCGCCGCGTTGATCTCACCGATGAATTTCGCGCAGTCCTTTGAGGCGGCGAGCCGCTCGTCATAGGGCACATGCGAGATATGCGAGGCATAGGCCTGCGTGCCGGCAAAGCGCAGCGACGCGCTCGCGGCAATGCGATTTGCAACCGCGACCGCTTGTTCGGCCGAGATGACACCATTGCGATGCCGGCCGAGATCCACATCGACCAACACATCGATCACGACGCCAGCCTGCGCGGCGCCTGCCGCGATCTTATCGACCATATGCACATCGTCGGCGACGAGGGCGATGCGGTGGCCCTTTACGGCGAGATCGATCGCACGGACAAATTTATTCGGCTGGCTGAAGGTCGAGGTAATGAGGAGATCGGTGATCCCAGCCCTGGCGAAGCCTTCCGCCTCGCCGACAGTCGCGACGCAAAGCCCCGTGGCGCCGGCCTCGATCTGCAGATGCGCGATGGCCGCGCATTTATGGCTCTTGCCATGCGGCCGCAGCTTGATCTGATGATCGCGGCAGAAGGCGGCGGCTTTGTCGATGTTGCGCTGGAGCGCGGCGCGATCGAGCACGAGGCAGGGCGTGGCAAGGGCTTCGCGGCTGCCTGGCTTGCCGATCAGCGCCGCGTTCGGACCGAGATGCGTTGCGTCTTTTTCCACCGATCGAACCTGTGCTGCTGTCAAAAAACCGGAGCCTTTAACAGCAGGGCAAGACGCATCCGTCAATGCAGATATTTCTTTGTCGCATTCTTCAAAGTTTCGGCACTGCGCTCGAGGCCGGCGACTTCGTCCGGCGACATGTCGGGCCACAGCACTTCCTTCACGCCTTCCTTGCCGACGATGCTCGGCAGCGACAAAGTGATGTCGTAGCGCGGATTGTGGGAGCCGACGGGAATGACCGCGAGCTCGTCGCGGAGAATGACTTCGGCGACGCGGCTGGCGACCATGCCAATGCCATATTGGCTCGCGCCCGTGCCTTCGATGATGGTGATATTGGCGTAGCGCACATCCTCTTCGACCGCCTTGCGGAATTCGTCAAAGCCGATGTTCTGCCGCGCCAGCACAGCCGAGACGGGCATGCCGCCGATCCGCGCCGATGACCACAGAAACACGCTCGACGTGCCATGCTCGCCGACGACATTCGCCTCGACGCAGGCCGGACTGACGCCGAGCCGCTCGGCGAGATGCACGCGAAAGCGCAGGCTGTCGAGATAGGTGCTGGTGCTCATCACATGGTCATGGCCAGCAAGATGGCGGGTGATTTCGACAAGCGGCTCGGGCGGATTGGTGGCAATCAGGATGACCGCCTTCGGCGCCGCTTTGACGAGTTTCGGCACGATTTCTTCAAAAACTTTCACATTGGTGTCGAGGAGGCGCAAGCGCCCGGCGGGGTCCTTGCGGTCGGTCGCCCCGCCAGCCTTTTCATTGATGCCGGCGGTGATGATGACAAGACCGGCGTCAGTGATATCGTCATAGTCGCCATCGCGGATGGAGACGATCGGCGACAGTGGAACGCCATAATGCATGTCGACCGCGACCGCCTTGGCGCGCGCCTGGTCCTTGTCGATCAATACGAGCTCGCGCACGCGGGCGCGCAAGGCCACTGCCATGGCCGTCGCCGATCCAACCGCGCCGACGCCGAGAATTCCCAGCTTCATCGTCTTGTCCTTTCCAACAAGCCCATCCAATCCTAAGCCCATCCGACAGACGACTGCATTCGCGAGAAAGATCAGCCGGCGTCGGCCTCGAGCCCAACAGCTTCAATGCCTGCGAGGCAGCAGGCCTCGTCATTGTCGGAGGTGTCGCCACTGACACCGACGGCACCGACGAGCGCGCCCTGCGCATCGCGGATCAGCACGCCGCCCGGCACCGGAATGATCCGGCCCTGCGCCAGCGTATTGACCGCATCAACGAAAAAAGCCTGTTCCTGCGCCCGCTTGAAGATCGCACGCGAGCCCATGCCGAGCGCGAGAGCGCCGAATGCTTTGCCTTGCGCGACTTCGCCACGCAGCAGGCTGGTTCCGTCTTGCGCGGCAAAAGCCTTTAGGCAGCCCCGCGCATCGAAGATGGCGGCGGCGATCGGCTTCAATCCAAGGCTGGTCGCCTTGGCGAGCACGGCTTCGAGGCAGCGGTGAGCAATGTCCAAATTCATGGGTACGAACTTTCTTATAGTTTGAGGGCTTGTTGCGTGTTGGCGGCGGCGAGACTGCCGGCGAGGAGCCGCGCGACATGGATGGCGTCGCGCCCTGCCCCATCCTTGATCTGATGCCGGCAGGAGGTCCCGTCGGCAACGACGATGGCCTCCGGACCGGCCTCGCGGACGGCCGGCAGCAGCGACAGTTCCGCCATTGCCTTGGAGATTTCGATCGTCTCGGCCTGATAGCCGAAGGCGCCCGCCATGCCGCAGCAGCTTGACTCGATGATCTGCAGATCGAGACCGGGGATAAGGCGCAATGCGGCCTCGACGGCGCCCATCGCGCCAAAGGCCTTCTGATGGCAATGGCCATGCAGCAGAACCTTTGCCGACACAGGCGCAAGCGCCGGCGCAAAACGTCCGGCCTTGGCTTCGGCGGCGATGAATTCCTCAAACAGCATGGCCTGCGCCGCAGCACGCCGCGACTCATAGCCCGGAAGGACGGCGGTGACCTCGTCGCGGAAGGTCAAAAGGCAGCTCGGCTCCAATCCGACGATCGGAACCCCGCGCGATAGATAGGGCGCAAGCGACTTAAGGCTGCGCTCCATCTCGGCCCGCGCCGCTGCGACATTACCGACAGAAAGAAAGGTCCGCCCGCAGCAGAGCGGCCGCGTCGAGCCATCCTGAGCCTTGGCGAAATGCACGCGGTAGCCGGCACCCGTCAGCACGGCTAGAGCCGCATCGAGATTTTCGCGCTCAAAGGCCGCGTTGAACGTATCGGCCCACAGCACGACCTCGCGTCCCGCTTCCGCGCTGACCGGGGCAGCGGGCGCCTTGAACGCGTCGCTACGCCATTCCGGCAAGGACCGGCTGGCGCTGATGCCGACGATCTTCTCCATCAGCGCGGCCAGCACCGGTACTTTGTTGCGCAGATTGACGAGCGGCGCGAAGGTCGCGGCAATGCCGGCATAGCGCGGCATATATGCGATCAGCCGGTCTCGGAGCGAATAGCCGCGCTCTTTAGCGCGCGCCGCGAGAACCTCGATCTTCATCCGCGCCATGTCGACGCCCGTCGGGCACTCACGCTTGCAGCTTTTGCACGAGACGCAAAGTTTGAGCGTCTCGGCCATGGCATCGGAGGTGAGCGCATCCAAGTTAGACGTTTCCCGGCCGATCTGGCCCGAAAGCGCCAGGCGCAGGCTGTTCGCCCGGCCGCGCGTCACATGCCGCTCGTCCCGCGTGACGCGATAGGACGGGCACATGGCGCCGCCTTCGAGCTTGCGGCAGGCGCCATTGTTGTTGCACATCTCGACGGCGCCCTGGAACCCGCCGATTGCGCCGGGATATTCGGACCAATCGAGATGCGGGGCGAAATCATCGACGTGATAGCCCGGCGCATAACGAAACAGGCTGCGGTCGTCGAACTTCGTCCCCCGCACGATCTTGCCGGGATTGAAGACGCCCTTCGGATCGAATGTATCCTTCACCTCTTCGAATGCGTGAACGAGTTCGGAGCCGAACATCGCCTCGTGAAATTCGCTGCGTACCAGCCCGTCGCCATGTTCGCCGGAATGCGAGCCCTTATAGGCGCGCACCATGGCGAAGGCTTCCTCGGCGATGGCGCGCATCGCTTTCACATCTTTATCGAGCCGCAGATTGAGCACGGGGCGCACATGCAGGCACCCTTCCGCCGCATGCGCATACCAGGTGCCACGCGTTCCATGCTTCTCGAAGATCTGGGTGAGGTTCGCCGTATATTCGGCGAGATGCGGCAGCGGCACGGCGCAATCTTCGACGAAAGAGATCGGCTTTCGCTGATCCTTCATCGACATCATGATGTTGAGGCCGGAGGTCCGCAGATCCGTGATCGCCGCCTGCAGTCCCGGTTCGAAGACCTCGACGACGCCGCCCCAATGGGCCCGGTCGCGGTCGAAGCCGAAACCCAGATCGCCCATCAATTCGACGAGCTGGCGCATGCGGATCTTGTTCTCGGCTTCGTCTTCGGCAAATTCGACAAGCAGCAGCGCTTCGGGCTCGCCGCGCAGGATCGCTTCGAGCGTCGGCTTGAACATCGCGATCTCGCGCGCCAGACCAATCATGGTCGCATCGACCAACTCGACCGCGATGGGCTTCAGCTTGACGAGATGCTGGGCGGCATCCATCGCCGCATAGAAAGAGCCGAAATGGCAGACACCGACGGCGCGGCGTCCGAGCATCGGCCAGAGCTTTAATTCGACCGCCGTCGTATAGGCGAGCGTGCCTTCCGAGCCGACGAGAATATGGGCGAGATTGATGCGGTTCTTAGAGGGATCGAGCGCATCGAGATTATAGCCGCCGACGCGGCGCTGCACTTTCGGAAAGCGCGCCGCGACTTCGGCGGATTCGCGCCGGCCGATGTTCAAGAGCTTGTCGGCGAGCGATTTATTGCCGCCGTCGAGATCGGATAGATCGGCCGAGACCTCGCCGAAATGCGCCTCGCTGCCGTCGGCGAGGATTGTATCAATGCCGATCACATTGTCGCGCATCGTGCCGTAGCGCAGCGAGCGGCCGCCGCAGGAATTATTGCCCGCCATGCCACCGATGGTGGCGCGCGAGGCGGTCGAGATATCGACCGGAAACCACAGCCCATGCGGCTTCAGCGCACGATTGAGCTCATCGAGCACAATGCCCGGCTCGACGACGCATTTTCGATTCTCGGCGTCCACCGACAAAATGCGGTTGAGATATTTCGAGTTGTCGATGACGAGGCCGCGATTGATCGTCTGGCCGCATTGCGAGGTGCCGCCGCCGCGCGGCGTGACCGGCACGCCTTCGTCGCGCGCAATGGCGAGCGCCCGGCGCGCGCCATCCATCGTGCGCGGCACCGCGACACCTAGCGGCATCATTTGATAATGCGAGGCATCGGTCGCATAGCGCCCGCGGCTGAAGCCGTCGAAGAGGACGTCGCCATCCACTTCGCTCTTCAGGCGCCGCGCCAGTCCCGATTGCGCAACATCGGCCATTTCATATCTCCCGCCATCCGGCGCCGGCTTCCGCCGCCCCGGATCGACTGTTCGCAGTTTGAATTAATAGTTGCGCGAGACCAACCATAACGAACGTCATAGTTGAATGCATTTTATTGATATATCAGCGTTCGATGTTTCGCGCATACTTTGCATTTTCCGCTCCGCTCCCAGAGAAGCAAATGAATGCAGCCGACGCAACGACACCCGCTAGTTTCCCTCGCGCAGCCACTGAGTTCGGCGCGCGCTGAACTACCGGTCTTGGGCAAATACCGACATTGCGTCTATCCACTGACGGAGTTGTGTGACCGGATATTGAATGCAAAAATTTTCGATCAAAGCTTGAGCTTTAATTCATCGATACACTTCGGATCGGAGGTCGCTATGTCGGCAGAAGGCGGACGCCATTTTCTTCAAATCCCGGGTCCGAGTCCGGTGCCGGACCGCGTCCTGCGCGCGATGGACATGCCGGTGCTCGATCACCGCGGCCCGGAATTCGGCAAGCTCGGACGCGAGATCTTCGAGGGCTGCCGCGCCATCTTCAAGACGAGCGGTCCGGTCGTCATCTATCCATCCTCGGGCACCGGCGCCTGGGAAGCGGCCATCGTCAACACACTGTCGCCCGGCGACAAAGTGCTGATGGTCGAGACCGGCCATTTCGCGACGCTCTGGCGCAATATGGCTGAGAAATGGGGCCTCGCGATCGATTTCATCGCCGGCGACTGGCGCCATGGCGCGGATCCCTCAGCGATCGAAGCCAAGCTTGCCGAAGATAAGATGCATGCGATCAAGGCCGTGATGGTCGTTCATAATGAGACATCGACGGGCGCGACGAGCCGCATCGGCGAGATCCGCAAGGCGATCGACAAGGCGAAACATCCGGCCCTCTTCCTCGTCGACACGATTTCCTCGCTCGGCAGCGTCGACTATAGACACGACGAATGGGGCGTCGATGTCACGGTCAGCTGCTCGCAGAAGGGCCTGATGTTGCCCCCTGGTCTCGGCTTCAACGCCATTTCCGAGAAGGCGCTGGCCGCTTCGAAGACCAATAAAATGCCGCGCTCCTACTGGGATTGGGCGGAAATGCTGAAGCCGAATGCGAATGGCTTCTTTCCCTATACGCCGGCGACCAATCTGCTCTATGGCCTGCGCGAAAGCCTCAAAATGCTGTTCGAGGAAGGGCTGCCCGAAGTTTTTGCGCGGCACAAACGGCTTGCCGCCGCGACGCGCGCGGCCGTCGAGGGCTGGGGCCTCGAAGTGCTCTGCCAGGAGCCGGCCGAATTTTCGCCCGTGCTTACCGCGGTGCTGATGCCGCCGGGCCATGACGCCGACCGCTTCCGCGGCATCGTTCTCGAAAAGTCCAATATGTCGCTCGGCGCAGGCCTCAGCAAACTCGCCGGCAAAGTCTTCCGCATCGGCCATTTGGGCGAATGCAACAAGCTCACTTTGCTGGCGGCCCTGAGCGGCGTCGAGATGGGCCTTGCCGAAGCCGGCGTGCCGCATCGCGCCGGCGGTGTCCTCGCCGCCATGCGCTCCCTCGAAGACAGCAGCGCGGCGAATGCCCCTGGATCCTTAAAAATCGCCGCAGGCTGACCCTGCCCCGGCACATCGACCCAATTCTTCGGCCCAATCAAGAAAAGACAATAGCGGCCTTAGACGATATAACGCAGCGCATGCAAAATGTCCGGGCACGCGCGATGCGGGCCCGTGTTATAAATACAAAAGCCGGAGCCAGGAGGAAATAATGGGACTAAGGCTGAAACCGACGACAGGCGTGCTCGCGCTTCTATGTGTGATGTATTTCATCACTTACATCGACCGCGTTAATATCGGCATGGCGGCGACCGTCATGCAAAAGGATCTGGGTCTCAATCATACCCAGCTCGGCTTGGTCTTTTCGGCTTTTGCCTGGCCTTATCTGCTTTTCCAGATCATCGGCGGCTGGGTGGGTGACCGCTTCGGGCCGCGCCAGACGCTCTTCTGGTGCGGTCTCATCTGGGCGGTCGCCACGATCCTCACAGGCCTCGTCGGCGGCATTTTCACGCTGTTCCTCGCCCGCTTCATGCTTGGCTTCGGCGAAGGCGCGACCTTCCCGACCGCGACGCGCGCCATGCAGAACTGGATTCCCTCAAAGAAGCGCGGCTTCGCGCAGGGCCTGACCCATTCCTTCGCGCGTCTCGGCAGCGCCGTGACGCCGCCGATCGTCGGCGCACTGATGCTGGCGCTCACCTGGCGCGGCTCCTTCGTCATCCTCGGCATCGTGAGCCTGCTCTGGGGCGTGGTCTGGGTGCTCTATTTCCGCAACGAACCTATGGACCATCCGAAGATCAGCGAGCAGGAATTGCAGACGCTGCCGGCGCGCGCCACGGGACCGAAGCCGAAGGCGCCCTGGGGCGCTCTCATCCGGCGGATGTGGCCCGTCACCCTCACCTATTTCTGCTACGGCTGGGCGCTCTGGCTCTACCTCAACTGGCTGCCCTCCTTCTTCAAGAGCAACTATCACCTCGACATCAAACACACGGCGATTTTCGCGTCCGGCGCCTTCTTCGCCGGCGTCGTCGGCGATACGCTGGGCGGCGTCTTGTCGGACTTCCTTCTGCATCGCACGCATAACGTCCGCTTCGCGCGGCTGAGCGTCGTGTTGTTGGGCTTTATCGGCGCGCTCTTCTCGCTCGTGCCGATCCTCTATGTGCACGACATCACGATCGTCTCGATCTCCCTTGCCGCCGGCTTCTTCTTCGCCGAAATGTGCATCGGGCCGATCTGGTCGATCCCGATGGATATTGCCCCCACGCATGCGGGCACCGCAGCCGGCATCATGAACTCGGGTTCCGCCCTTGCCGCGATCGTCTCGCCGATCGCGGCCGGCGTGATGATCGACATGACGCATAATTGGTATCTGCCCTTTATCGTCTCGATCTTCGTCATGTTTGTCGGCGCCATCTGCTCCTTCCTGATGCATCCGGAGATCCCGCTGGAGACGCCGGCGCCTATCCTCGCTGTCGGCGAGACCGCGCTGGCCGAATAGACGCTTCGGTCTGACAAAACTGAACGGGACGAGTTGCGCTTGACGGCGCGCTCGTCCCGTTGCTTTTGAAAGGATCACAATCGCAGCGAGACGGCTATGACCACAGGCTTCGTTCAGGGTGGACCCAAACTTCTGTTGCGCATCGAAGGCCTGGCCGTCTTCGCCCTCGCGACCGTCGCCTATGCCCATACGGGACAGGCCTGGTGGCTCTTCGCCCTGCTCTTCCTGGCGCCGGATTTGAGCATGCTCGCCTATCTCGCAAATGCCGAGATCGGCGCCGCGGGCTATAATTTCGTCCATACGCTCAGCGTGCCGATCGCACTTTTGTGCATCGGCCTCTTTCTGCACCATTCGATGATCGAAGCGCTCGCGCTGATCTGGATCGCCCATATCGGCCTCGACCGTCTGCTCGGCTTCGGGCTCAAATATCCCAGCGGCTTTCGCGACACGCATTTGGGCCAGCTCGGCCGCGCCTAGTATGGCCGTTCAAGTGTTATGCGCCGCCCATCCGATAGCCAAAAAATGGCAAGCAAGGCGCAACATCGAGGGTCTGACATGACGTCTGTGGCGATCATCGGCGGCGGCTTTAGCGGAACAATCTTGGCAATCAATTTGATGAGTCAGGGTTCTGCGCAAGATCATTTGATCTTGATCGAAAAGCGCGCCGAAATCGGTGTCGGCCAAGCCTATTCGACGCATGACCCCAATCATCTTTTGAATATTCCCGCTGTCGGCATGAGCCCGATCGCGGATGTGCCGACAGCCTTCGCCGACTTTCTGGACAAGCATCGCGATCTCCTCGCGGCCGATGGCATCCCGCCTGACTCGGATGTGCGCGAGGTCTATGCGTCGCGCGCGCTCTTTGGCCGCTTCGTCAAGACATTGGTCGACAGACATCTGAAGGCCGCACCCGGCCGGCCACAGCTCACCATTGTGCAAGGCACGGCGATGGAGCTGCGACACGGCGATCGTGGCGACACCAAGGAGATCATCCTGGCTGATGGCCGGACATTCCAGGCCGATCGCATCGTGCTCGCCGCTGGCAATCTACCACCCCGCCTGCCCAATGCCCTCGACGGACTCGAAGCGCTCTCCGAAAATTATGTCGCCGATCCCTGGGCCGCGGGAGCGGTCGAAACCCTCGATCCAAAAGCGCGAATTTTTCTGCTCGGCACCGGCTTGACGATGGTCGACTATGCGCAATCGCTCGGCGCCCGCGACCATAAAGGCGAGATCATCGCGCTCTCGCGTCACGGCCTGCTGCCGCGACGGCAGGAGCCGGTAACGCAATGGCCCCCCTTCATCGATCTGTCGGTAGGGCTCTCGCTCCGCAAGCTTTTACGCCGCGTGCGGGAACAGATCGCGCTTGCCGCGCACCAGGGCGAAAACTGGCAATCCGTATTGAACAGCCTGCGGAGCTTTTCGCAGCCGATCTGGACCGGCTTTTCCGAGGCCGATCAGGCGCGCTTCATCCGCCATATCCGCCCCTTTTGGGATGTGCATCGCCACCGCATCGCGCCGGCCGTCGCCGACCGGCTCACCGAAATGATCGCGGCGAAGCAGCTGCGCGTCATCGCCGGCCATGTGACCGGCTTTCGCAGGGCGGACAACGGGATCTTACTCGACATAAGGCCACGCGGCGGCGATCGGAGCTTTTCCGTCGAAGCGGACAAGCTCATCAATTGCTCCGGCCCGAATTACGATTTTTCGACGTCCGACGAGATCTTGTTGAAGCGGCTTCTCGCGCAGGGCCGCATTACGCTCGATCGCCACAAACTGGGCGTCCGGGTCGGCACGCATTTCGGCACCGTCGATCAATCGGGCGTCGAAGCCGATGATCTCTTCGCCATGGGGCCGATGCTGCGCGGCCAATACTGGGAGATCAACGCTGTTCGCGAGATCGTCGCGCAGGCCGAGACGATGGCGCGACCTCTCTGGTCTTCGCCACAAGAGCAGCAGGTGCGCCGGACAGCGCAGGGCTAGGCCCGTCGCGCGATTTTCTTGCGGCCGTCGCGGCAGCGCGCGATCGCCGCGGCGAGATCGTCCTGCCTGAAGGGTTTGGCAAGCCGCGGCAGGGCCGGACCGCTTGCCTCGGCGCGCGGCACATCCGAATAGCCTGTCGCTAGGACGATCGGCAGTTCCGGCCGCAGCGCGCGGAGCTTCTGCGCCAATTCGATTCCAGTCATCTCCGGCATCGCATGATCGGTGACGACGACATCGATCGTCTGGCCGATATCGAGCAGGCTCAAAGCTTCGGCGCCGGAACCCGCGATCAGAACGATGTGACCGAGATCCTCCAACATATCCGCCGTGCCACGGGCGACGAGGGGATCATCATCGACGACGAGAATAGTAAGGGAGGTGCGAAGCCGATCGCTCTCGGCGGCATCCCGCTCGACCACCGCGAGTTTTGCCAACTCGAAGCCGGCGCGATCGGCAGCCACAGATCGACACGCGTTCCCTCGCCTTCGGCGCTCGCAAGTTTCAAGGCGCCGCCGGATTGGGCCGCAAGCCCATGCACCGTGGACAAGCCGAGCCCGGTGCCCTTGCCGACTCCCTTGGTCGTGAAGAAGGGTTCGGTCGCCCGCGCCAATGTCTCGACATCCATCCCGGCGCCGCTGTCGATCACACTGAAGCGCACATAGCGGCCGTCACGCAGATTGGCGGGCGTATCCTTGTCCTCGGCACCCGATTGCATCGCCTCGAACACCACGCGTCCGCCGGCCGGCATGGCATCGCGCGCATTGACCGCAAGATTGAGCACCGCAAGCTCAAGCTGATTACCATCGACGAGCACGGGCGGCAGATCGGCTGGAAATGCCCTTTGCAGGGTGACGCCCGGCCCCAGCGCACGGGTAAGCAGATCCTGCATGCCGCCGATGAGATCTGGAATCACGATCGCCTCGGGCCGTAACTCCTGGCGCCGCGCGAAAGCCAACAGACGCTGCGTGAGCGCGGCGCCACGCTCGGCGCCTTTCATCGCATTGTCGAGAAGACGAAGCGAAGTTGGATCATCACGCAGCCGCTTGTTCAAGATCTGCAGGCTGCCCATCATCGCCATCAAGAGATTGTTGAAATCATGCGCGACGCCGCCGGTAAGCTGGCTAATCGTGTCGATCTTCTGCGCCTCGAACAATTGCGCTAGCGCCTGCTCGCGCTCGCGGGTGCGCTGCTCGATGCGGCTTTCGAGTTCTTCGTTGAGCGTCTTCAGCGCATCATGAGAGGCTTCGAGCGCTGCGGTACGCTCGGCGACGCGCTGCTCTAACTCGGCGTTAAGACGCGCCAGCTCGCGCGTCTTGCGATGCAGCTCGGCATCGATCGCACCATGACCATTCTGACAACCGTGCAGATCGCCCAGCTCCAATGCCGTGACGGCATCGTTCGATTCGAGCGCGGCTGTATTAGACGTGGTCATGCCAGATCACTCGCTTCGGGGCCGAATAATGCGGCTTTGTCTTGCTTGCGAATAGTGGAAAGACCGCGGGTGAGGGCGGCGAAGGATGGGATGTCGGGGATAAGAAATGCGCCGGCAAAGCTCTGCTTTGGCAACGCTAAAGGCGGCGGCGCGCGCACTGTCTCGCTTCGGCATGCCTTGCCCCCGCTGAAAATTCTAAGGCTAAGCTCCCAAACTCGGCGACCTCAGAAAAGTTCCTGCAGACTCACAGTGATCGCTAATTTCTCTTTGGCGTCACGTTCAAAGCCTCAGCCAGAATCATGGAGAGACTTTGTTATTTGTTAGAAAAGACTGCGTTGCCGAGACCTGTGCCGATGGTCAGCACCAAGCGTTTCACGTCTCTCATGAAGGAATTTCGCAGCTGTTCGAGCCGCCGATGACGATCCCTTCCGTCCCCTGCCAGACCTTCATGCGCATGAAGCGGCGAATAACTTCCGCCAACTCCTGGGCGAAATCCTCAATCGCGCCATGCTCGCCGACGAATTCATCGTCTTCCTTCAATTCGAGATTGTCGCTCTCGACGATAACTTCAGGCAGTTCACGTGCACTATGTGCGGCGGACATGTGACATCTCGCAGCTATGACGATGCTGTGAACAGCACGCGCATGGGAAAGTTCCAGCTCAAGCCCGCTGCTTTGGCGCGACGCGCAAACTGCTACTCGTCATTTTGCCGCGCGCGGTCTCGCCGCGCGGCAAAAAGGGCAAGTGTAGAACGCGAATTTCGGAGAAACTTTAGCGTCGGGCCGGACATTCCTGGCCCGACCAATCTGGCGGCTCGAATTCGCCAATTCCAAAAATCATGGGGGCGATCTCGAACATGCGACGCAGTCGCCATGCGCTCAATTATTGCCTATCGGCTTTGCAGCTTCCTTCCCGGGCGTCATGCGCTAGCGCATTGCGCCTGGGGGTTCTCGGCGTGATCGCCGCCTGTCTCTCAGGCTGCTCGGGCATACTCACACCGATCGGGCTGATCGGTGCGGCAGACAAAACCATTCTTATCGATTCGCTCGGCATCATGCTGGCGATCGTCATCCCCACCATCATCGCAACGTTCCTCTTCGCCTGGTGGTTCCGCGCCTCGAACGTCCATGCGCGCTACCTGCCCAACTGGTCCTATTCGGGCCAGGTCGAGATGGTCGTGTGGGGCATTCCGATGCTGGTCATACTGCTCCTCGGCGGCGTGGCCTGGATCGGCTCGCATGATCTCGATCCCGCGAAGCCACTGCCATCGGCGTCGAAGCCGATCAATGTCCAGGTCGTCTCGCTCGATTGGAAGTGGCTCTTCATCTATCCGGACGAGGGGCTCGCAAGCCTGAACAAGCTTGTCGTTCCCGTCGGCGTCCCGCTGCATCTATCGCTCACCTCGGCGAGCGTGATGAACGCGTTCTTCGTGCCGCAGCTCGGCAGCATGATCTACACGATGAACGGCATGTCGACGGAGCTTTACCTGCAAGCCGACACGGTCGGCGTCTACAACGGCCTCTCCGCGCATTATAGCGGCGACGGATTTTCCGGCATGCGCTTCGATGTCGATGTGCTCGACAAAGATGCCTTCTCGCAATGGGTCAAGACGAGCAGCACGTCGCCGACCGCGCTCGACGAGCAAAGCTATCGCGCCCTACTGAAGCAATCCGAGGGCGACCCGCCGAAGACGCTGAAGCTCGCGGATAAAACCCTCTACGATTCCATTGTCATGCAAAAGCTTCCGCCCGGCGAAGGGCCGCAGGAAGAACGCCCAACCCCCGCCGTATCACCGCGAAGCGGAGACAAGAATGTTCGGTAAATTAAGCTGGGCGGCGATCCCCTTCGATCAGCCGATCCCGATGATGACCTCCGCTGTCGTAGCCCTCGTGATCCTTGGCGTCATCGCTTGGGTCGTGCTACGCGGCCATCTGCCTTATCTCTGGCGCGAATGGATCACCAGCGTCGATCACAAGCGGATCGGCGTCATGTACACGCTGCTCGCCCTCGTCATGCTGCTACGCGGCTTCGCCGATGCGATCATGATGCGCACGCAACAGGCCATGGCTTTCCATTCGGCCGGCTATCTGAAGCCAGAACATTACGACCAGATTTTTTCGGCGCATGGCACGATCATGATCTTCTTCGTCGCCATGCCCTTCATGATCGGGCTGATGAACTTCGTCGTGCCGCTGCAGCTCGGCATCCGCGACGTCGCCTTCCCAACGCTGAATTCGGTCGGCTTCTGGCTCACCGCGACCGGTGCGCTGCTCGTCAATATCTCGCTCGTCATCGGCGAATTCGCGCGCACCGGCTGGCTGCCCTATCCGCCGCTGTCGGAGCTCACCTATTCGCCCGGCGTCGGCGTCGACTATTATCTCTGGTCGCTGCAAATCTCCGGCATCGGAACGCTGATATCCGGCATCAATCTCGTCACCACAGTGCTGAAAATGCGGGCGCCGGGCATGACCTATCTGCGCATGCCGATGTTCTGCTGGACGACGCTCGCGGCCAATCTTCTCATCGTCGCCGCCTTTCCGATCCTCACCGCGACATTGGCGATGTTGATCCTCGACCGCTATCTCGGCTTCCATTTCTTCACCAATGACGCCGGCGGCAACATGATGATGTTCATGAACCTCATCTGGGCCTGGGGTCATCCGGAAGTCTATATTTTGATCCTGCCGGCCTTCGGGGTCTTCTCGGAAGTCGTCGCGACCTTCTCGAAGAAACCCTTGTTCGGCTATCGCTCGATGGTCGCTGCGACCATGGCGATCTGCATCCTCTCCTTCATGGTCTGGCTGCATCACTTCTTCACCATGGGGGCGGGCGCCGATGTAAACGCCATCTTCGGCATCGCCAGTATGATCATCGCCGTGCCGACAGGCGTGAAGATCTTCAACTGGCTCTTTACGATGTATGGTGGGCGAATCCATTTCACCTCGCCGATGCTGTGGAGCATGGGCTTCATGGTGAGCTTCATCATCGGCGGCATGACGGGCGTGGCGCTCGCCGTTCCGCCAGCCGATTTCGTCCTCCACAACAGCCTCTTCCTGGTGGCGCATTTCCACAATGTGATCATCACCGGCGTGCTGTTCGGCGCCTTCGCCGGCTACACCTATTGGTTCCCCAAGGCCTTCGGCTTCAAACTGCATGAAGGCCTCGGCAAGGCGGCCTTCTGGTGCTGGCTCGTCGGCTTTTATCTCGCCTTCATGCCGCTTTACGTGCTGGGCTTTCTCGGCATGACGCGCCGCATGCAGCATTACGACGTCGCCGAATGGCATCCGTGGACCTTGCTCGCCGAGGCCGGCGCCATCGTCATCATGATCGGCATCATATGCCAAGTCGCGCAGCTCGTCGTGAGCATCCGCCAGCGCGAGGCGCTGCGCGATGTGACCGGCGATCCCTGGGATGGGCGTTCGCTCGAATGGGCGACCGCCTCGCCGCCGCCCTCGTTCAATTTCGCGGTGATGCCCAATGTCACCGGCGAAGACGCCTATTGGGACATGAAGCAGCGCGCCCAATCGGAACAGGCCGAAGTGCATTACGAGGATATCGAAATGCCGCGCAATTCGCCGACCGGCTTCATCTGCGCCTTCTTCGCGACATTGATGGGGTTCGCGCTGATCTGGCACATCTGGTGGCTGGTCATCGCCGGCGCAGTCGGCGCCTATGCGACCTTCGTCGTCTTCGCCTGGCGCGACCGCGACGAAGACACCATCCCTGCCGAAACAGTCGCCCGGATCGACCGCGCCCATCGGGCCGCGATCCGCCAGCCCGTGCCTGCGGAGTGAGCCGGACATGACATCCATTCCCTTCACTTCAGAAGGCCGCGATCCCTATCGCGTCGGCCACGGTCACGGTGGTCATGGTCACGGTGGTCATGCCGGAACGGCGCATGAGGGCGGCCCCGCCGCCAAGCGCACCGTCGTCGGCTATGGCTTCTGGATCTTCCTCCTGAGCGACATCGTGATGTTCTCAGGCTTCTTCGCCGCCTATGCGGTGTTGTCGAAGGCGACTGCCGGCGGCCCGGCGCCGGCCGATATCGTCGATCTGAACAATGCGGCGATCGAAACGGCTTTGCTGCTCGCCTCGAGCTTCAGTTGCGGCATGGCGAGCATCGCGGTCAATGCGCGCAGCAAGCTCTGGTTCTATGTCTCGATGACAGTGACCGCCCTCTTCGGCCTCGGCTTTCTCGGTCTGGAAGTCACCGAATTCATCCGCCTCGTCGAAACCGGCGCGGGACCGACGCGCAGCGCCTTTCTGTCTTCCTTCTTCACCCTCGTCGGCTGCCACGGCTTGCACGTGTCGGTCGGCATTCTCTGGCTGTTGACGATGATGGCACAGGTCTTCGCCAAGGGATTTCGCGCCGATATAGAGCGCCGGATCCTTTGCTTCGCCCTGTTCTGGCACGCCCTCGATATTATTTGGGTGGCGCTGTTTACCGTCGTCTATCTGATGGGATCGATACGATGAGCGATACGCATGGTCATGATCCAATGCTCGGCTTCGAAGAAATGGCGCCGGGCAGCGAGACGCCCGGCGAAGCCGGCGTCGCGGAAGGCATCCGCAATTATCTGATCGGCCTCGGCCTCGCGGTGCTGCTCACCGTCACCTCATTCTATCTCGCCGGCACCCATCTGGTCTGGACGCCGAGCATCCCCCTCGCGCTGATCGTGCTCGCCATCGCGCAGATGGGCGTGCATCTCGTGTTCTTCCTCCACATCACGACTGGCCCGGAGAACACAAACAATGTGATGGCGCTCTTCTTCGGCGTTCTCATCGTGTTTCTGGTAATCGGCGGCTCGGTCTGGATCATGGACCACCTGAACCAGAACATGATCCCAATGGATCAGATGATGCAGATGCAGCGCTGACGGAGACTCCGATACTTCGAAAATGGCACCGAGGCAGAGCAAACACACGCGCGACAGGGTCTGCGTTCACTGGACGGGCAGTCTACCGCTATATATTTGAGCAATATGAGTTAAACAGAACGTCGACTTCGTTATGTCCAGCGAATAGTTATATTGTCTGTGGTTCCTCCACGACATTTCCGTGTTGACCCCTTTCGCGCGGAATGGATCCAACTGGCCCGCCCTGCCGCGTCGGCTCGGCGGGCCTTTTTCTGTGCATGTATTCGATCAATAACAGTAACGCTCACGCTATGAGATCAGCCGTTTCATCGAAATATTCTATGAGATTATAGAGATATCCTGTTTGCCTGGCACACCAAAAAGGCCGAAATATAAGCAGTTTAGAATAAAGCTAAATGCGGCGGAGGCCCATGAGCGGCTCAGATCCCCATATCGTTCGTCAATTCGAGCATCCTGGCGAAGGCAAGAAGCACGCGAAGGCGACGCCGAAAGGCCGCCAGGTCGATCTTCACGCAGCGGAAGAGATCGGCACCCTTCTCGAAGGGCGTTCGCGGCAGCGCGATCTTCTGATCGAGCATCTGCATCTTATCCAAGACACCTATCATCAGATCTCCGCCGCGCATCTTGCGGCTCTGGCGGACTGGATGGCGCTGTCCTTCGCCGAAGTTTTTGAGACGGCCACCTTCTACGCGCATTTCGATGTGGTGAAGGAAGGCGATCCGGCGATCCCGCCGCTCACCGTGCGCGTCTGCGACTCGCTCACCTGCGAAATGATGGGCGCCGAAAAGCTGCTGCGCGATCTGCAGAGCGCGAGCGGCCCGACCATGCGCGTCGTGCGCGCGCCCTGCGTCGGTCGCTGCGATACCGCGCCTGTCGCCGAGGTTGGCCATTATTTCGTCGATCACGCGACCCCGGCGAAGGTGCTGGAGGCCGCAGCCGAGGGTCACACCCATCCGGTGATCCCGGCCTATGTCGATTATGCCACCTATATCGCGCAGGGCGGCTATCAGCTCCTCGCCAAGGTCCGCTCCGGAGCTTTCGGTGCCGAAGACATCATCAAGGAACTCGAAGGCGCCAATTTGCGCGGCCTTGGCGGCGCCGGCTTCCCGACCTTCCGCAAATGGCGCGCTGTGCGCGGCGAGGCCGGCCCGCGGCTCATGGCGATCAATGGCGATGAGGGCGAGCCCGGCACCTTCAAGGATCGCTTCTATCTCGAAACCGATCCGCACCGCTTTCTCGAAGGCACGCTGATCGGCGCGCATGTCGTCGAAGCCGAAGACGTCTACATCTATCTGCGCGACGAATATCCGACGAGCCATGAGATTTTGAAGCGAGAGCTCGCCAAGCTTCCCGAGGGCGGTCCGCGCATTCATCTGCGCCGCGGCGCCGGCGCCTATATCTGCGGCGAGGAATCCTCGCTGCTCGAAAGCCTCGAAGGCAAGCGCGGCCTGCCCCGGCATAAGCCGCCCTTCCCGTTTCAGGTTGGCCTCTTCAACCGCCCGACCTTGATCAACAATGTGGAGACGGTCTTCTGGGTCCGCGACATCGTCGAGAAGGGCGCCGACTGGTGGGCGAAGCAAGGCCGCAACGGTCGGCAAGGCTTGCGCTCCTATTCGGTCTCCGGCCGGGTCAAATTCCCGGGGGTCAAACTCGCGCCGGCCGGCGTGACAATCCGAGAATTGATCGATGAATTCTGCGGCGGCATGGCGGACGGCCATGAATTCTATGCTTATCTGCCGGGTGGCGCCTCGGGCGGCATATTGCCGGCCAGCATGAACGACATCCCGCTCGATTTCGGCACGCTTGAAAAATACGGCTGCTTCATCGGCTCGGCGGCCGTCATCGTGCTGTCGCGCCAAGACGATGTTAAAGACGCGGCGCTCAATCTGCTCCGCTTCTTCGAGGATGAGAGCTGCGGCCAGTGCACGCCCTGCCGCGTCGGCTGCCAAAAGGCTGTGATGCTGATGGAAGGCGGAGATTGGGATCGCCATTTGCTGACCGAACTCAGCCAAGTGATGCGGGACGCCTCGATCTGCGGCTTGGGCCAAGCCGCGTCGAACCCCGTGATGAGTGTCATCAATCATTTCGCCGGCGAATTCCCGGCAAAGGACTAGGCCGATGACGGATAAGATCAGCTTCGAACTCGACGGCAAGACTGTCGAAGCCGAACCGGGCGAAACCATCTGGCAGGTCGCCAAGCGGCAAGGCACGGATATTCCGCATCTGTGCTATTCGCCGGAGCCCGGCTACCGCGCCGACGGCAATTGCCGCGCCTGCATGGTCGAGATCGAAGGCGAGCGGGTTCTCGCCGCCTCCTGCATGCGCCCCGCCGCCAACGGCATGAAGGTGAAGACCGCGAGCGAGCGTGCCGAAAAGGCGCGCGCCATGGTGATGGAGTTGCTTGTCGCCGATCAGCCGGCGCGCGAAACCTCACACGATCCCGACTCGAAATTCTGGCATTGGGCTGAGAAGATCAATGTTACCGAGAGCCGCTTTCCCGCGGCGCAGCGCTGGGCGCCGGATCAGAGCCATACCGCCATGCGCGTCAATCTCGACGCCTGCATCCAATGCGGCCTCTGCCTGCGCGGCTGCCGCGAAGTGCAGGTGAACGACGTCATCGGCATGGCCTATCGCAACAATCACGCGAAGATCGTTTTCGATTTCGACGATCCGATGGGCGAGTCGACCTGCGTCGCGTGCGGCGAATGCGTGCAAGCCTGCCCGACTGGCGCGCTGATGCCGGCGGCGTATCTCAATGCGGAACAGGAGCGGGTGAACTATCCCAACCGTACGGTCGATTCGCTCTGCCCCTTCTGCGGCGTCGGCTGTCAGGTCACCTACCAAGTCAAGGACGACAAGATCCTCTATGCCGAAGGCAAGGATGGTCCGGCCAATCACAACCGGCTTTGCGTCAAGGGCCGCTTCGGCTTTGATTACATCAATCACCCGCATCGCCTGACCAAGCCGCTGATCCGCCTGCCCCATGCGAAGAAGGATGCGAACTCCCAGGTCGATCCGGCCAACCCCTTCACCCATTTCCGCGAAGCGACTTGGGAAGAAGCGCTCGATGTCGCAGCAAAGGGCCTCGTCAAAATCCGCGACGAGCATGGCGTGAAGGCGCTTGCCGGCTTCGGCTCGGCGAAAGGCTCGAATGAAGAGGCCTATCTCTTCCAAAAGCTCGTGCGCACCGGCTTCGGCTCGAACAATGTCGACCATTGCACACGGCTTTGCCATGCCTCTTCGGTCGCCGCGCTTTTTGAGGGCATCGCTTCAGGCGCGGTCTCGGCACCCTTTTCGGCCGCGGCAGATGCCGAGGTCATCATCGTGATTGGCGCCAATCCGACCGTCAATCATCCGGTCGCCGCGACCTTCATCAAGAATGCCACCAAGAAAGGCGCCAAGCTGATCGTCATCGATCCGCGCCGCCAGACCCTCTCACGCCACGCCTATCGCCACCTCGCTTTCAAGCCGGGCAGCGACGTCGCGCTCTTGAATGCGATGATCAACACGATCATCGAGGAAGGGCTCACCGACGAACAATATATCGCCGGCTACACCGAGGGTTTCGAAGACCTCAAAGAGAAGATCAAGGAGTTCACGCCGGAGAAGATGGAGGCCGTCTGCGGCATTCCGGCCTCGACCTTGCGCGAGGTCGCGCGGCTTTATGCGACATCGAAATCTTCCATCATCTTCTGGGGCATGGGCATCAGCCAGCATGTGCATGGCACCGACAACGCCCGCTGCCTCATCGCGCTCGCGCTGATCACCGGCCAGATCGGCCGCCCCGGCACGGGTCTGCATCCGCTGCGCGGACAAAACAATGTGCAGGGTGCTTCCGACGCCGGCCTCATCCCGATGTTCCTGCCGGACTATCAGCCGGTCGGCCGCACCGATCTGCGCGAACCGATCGAGGCGCTCTGGCACCATAAGCTCGACCCGCAGCGTGGCCTCACCGTCGTCGAGATCATGAATGCGATCCATGCGGGTGAGATTCGCGGCCTTTACGTCGAAGGTGAGAATCCGGCCATGTCGGACCCCGATCTCCAGCATGCACGCGGCGCGCTGGCCATGCTCGATCATCTCGTCGTCCAAGATCTCTTCGTCACCGAGACCGCTTTCCATGCCGATGTGATCCTGCCGGCCTCGGCCTTCGCCGAAAAGGTCGGCACCTTCACCAATACGGATCGCCGCGTGCAAATGGCGCGGCAGGTCGTGCCGCCGCCCGCCGATGCGCGCCAGGATATCTGGATCATCGAGGAAATGGGCAAACGCCTCGGCCTCGATTGGAATTACAAGAGCGTCGGCGAGGTCTATACGGAAATGGCGCAGACCATGCCGTCGCTCAAGAACATCACTTGGGAGCGGCTTGAACGCGAAGGAGCCGTTACCTATCCGGCCGATAGTGCCGACAGTCCCGGCAATGAGATCATCTTCACGACCGGCTTCCCGACTGAAAGCGGCCGCGGCAAGATCGTACCCGCCGCGATCAAGCCGCCGGATGAATTGCCTGACACCGAATATCCGATGGTTCTCTCGACCGGCCGCGTGCTGGAGCATTGGCACACAGGCTCGATGACGCGCCGCGCGCATGTGCTCGACTCAATCGAGCCGGAGGCGGTCGCCTTCCTCTCGCCGAAGGATCTGCGCCGTCTCAATCTCACAGCGGGCGATTTCGTCCGGCTCGAAACGCGCCGCGGCGCCATCGAGATCCGCATCCGCGCCGATCGCGACGTGCCGGAGAATATGGTCTTCGTGCCCTTCTGCTATGCTGAAGCCGCGGCCAATCTTTTGACCAATCCGGCGCTCGATCCCTTCGGCAAGATTCCGGAGTTCAAATTCTGCGCGGTGCGGCTCGAGAAAGCGGAAATGCGCACCGCTGCGGAGTGACACCCGCCGCAAGCGATGGGCTTTGACGGGTTGATGAAGGAGTTTCCCTAGCGCGTCATGGCCGGGCTTGACCCGGCCATCCAGGCGCTACTGTTCAGGAGTTGCGCGCCCCTTCGAAGCAATTCGCCTGGATGCGTGGATCAAGTCCGCGCATGACGCGGCGGCAAACATTGCCCGACTTTTAGAGTGGGCCAGGAGCCGTTATGGCTGAAATTCCGCACCAAGACACGGCAGCGCACGAAAAAACCGCCGGCATCCTGCTTGCCGGTGGCCGCGCGACGCGGATGGGCGGCAGCGATAAATCCCTAAAACTGCTTGGCGGCACGCCGATCCTCTCCCGCGTGATTGCGGCACTGCAGCCGCAATGCGACGCGCTACTGATCAATGCCAACGGCGATCCGGCGCGCTTCGCGCCCTATCGCCTGCCCGTCGTCGCTGACGATGTGATGGGCTTTGCCGGCCCGCTAGCGGGCATTCTCGCCGGCCTCGACTTCATCGCGGCACATCTGCCGGAAATCCGATTCGCCGTCAGCATCGCGACCGACACGCCCTTTTTGCCATCGGACCTTGTCGTGCGTTTGCACGCCGCGCGCCAGCAAGATCAAGCAGACGTCGCCTGCGCCACATCCGGCGGCTCGACGCATCATGTCATGGCGCTCTGGCCGGTCGCCATCGCCGCTGATCTCCGCCATGCGCTCGTCGCAGAAGACATTCGCGCGGTGCAGCGTTTCACGGCGCGCTACAAGATCGCCTACGCCGATTGGCCATGCGTGCCCTATGATCCCTTCTTCAACGCCAATGAGCCGGCCGATATCGACGCTGCGGAAGCGATCCTTCTGCAGCTTTGAGACAAGGCGCGGCGATGATCCGCGGTGATCATGGACAGTCCGGCAGACCGAGATGGCCCAAGCAGGAGCGGCTTTGACCGCTTGACCGCGCTTGCCGACGCCCTCGCCGAGCTTCTCGCTCTCGCAACGCCTGTCGGCCCGACGGAGATGACCGTGACAGCGGCGGTCGGCTATGTCCTGGCGCACACAATCCATGCGCCCACTGCCCTGCCCGCCTCCGCCATCGCGCTGCGCGACGGCTTTGCCGTTTCGGCCAACGACACGGTCGGCGCGACGCCCTATGCGCCGAGTTATGCTTTCGAGGCGCTGCAAAAGGTGGCGGTCGGCGCGGCTTTACCGGCCACAGCCGATGCGATCCTGCCCGCACCCGCCGTTCTCGCGAACCAATTGCCGAATGAAATTTTGGCGACGGTCGCACCGGGCGAAAACATAAGACCCATCGGCGGCGACTTTGCTGCCGGCAGCCTCATCCGCGGCGCGGGCGAGCGGCTGTGCCTAAGCGACATCGCCCTGTTGCAGCAGTTAGGCATCAGCGATGTGAGCGTCGCGCGCGTGCATGTCGCGATCGTCGCGGCAAATGAGTCCGATGCAGCACTTCAAGACTGGCTGCAGGCCTTGATCAAAGCGCAAGGCGCGGAGACTTCGATTATCAAAGCCGATGCCGCCTCTCTCGCGGTCGCATTGCCGCAGCTCAAGACCGATTTTCTTCTGCTTCTCGGTGACGATGCCGCCATCAAAGCACTGCGATCCTCAGGCCAACTCCTCGTCCATGGCATCGCCATGCAGCCGGGCGAAAGCACAGGGTGCGGCTACATCAAAAGCACCGATGCCAAAATCCCCCTGGTGCTGCTGCCAAACCGTTTCGAGCAGGCTTTTGCTGCATGGCTCTTGCTTGCGCGGCCTTGCCTCGATCATCTTCTCGGCCTGCGCGAGCCGCGTCCTGGTGCGGTCTTTCCCATGAGCCGCAAGATCGTCTCTGCGCCAGGTCGCAGCGATCTCGTTTTGCTCCGCCGCAAACCCGCGGCGCAAGAGTCGCCGCAAGACTTGTTATGGGAACCATTAGCGACAGGTGATATTCCATGGCACGCGCTTGCCCAGGCGGAGGCTTGGCTCGTCGTGGCGCCAGATTCTGAAGGCATGCCGGCCGGGCAAGCGGTCTTTGCCGAATATCTCTGAAACGCAGGCAGGATGAGCGACGCAACGCAAGTTAAAGACGCGAAGGCCGCGCAACAGGAGCAATTTCTCACCGTGCTCTCGCGCGAAGAAGCGACGCGCCGCTTTCAGGCCGCGTTGCCGATGCAACCCGTCGGCATTGAGACCGTACCTCTGGCCGACAGCCTCGGACGCGTTCTCGCCAAAACATTACGCTCGCCGATCGATGTGCCGCCTTTCGATCGCTCAAGCGTCGACGGCTTTGCACTGCGCGCCGAAGATGTCGCCGCGGCCACCGAAACCGCGCCTATCGAACTCGCGCTGAACGATGAGGTGATTGCCTGCGGCTTCGCGCCAAGGCTCGAAGTTGTTTCGGGCACGGCGACGTCGATTGCAACGGGTGGCCCCATCCCGCGCGGCGCCAATGCGATCGTCATGGTCGAGCAGACCGATCTTGCCGGCAAGGACCGCGTCCTCATCAGGCGCGGCATCGCGGCGGGCCAAAACATCGGCTTTGCCGGCGGCGACATTGCGCAAGGCGAGACCCTGTTGCGCCATGGCGCCGTGATCGGCTCGCGCGAGATCGGCATGCTCGCGGCCTGCGGGCTTGCCGAAGTTCCGGTGTTCAAGCGTCCGCGCGTCGCGGTGATTTCGACAGGCGATGAGCTGGTGCTGCCCGGCGCACCTTTGCGGCCGGCAGCGATCTATGACTCGAATGGTCCGATCGTTGCCGCGGCGGTCACGGAGAACGGCGGCGCGCCCATCACCTATGGCGCCGTCGGCGACGACGAAGCGGCGCTCGCCGCAACGGTGCAAAAGGCGCATGCCGAATGCGACATGGTGATCCTTTCGGGCGGCACCTCGAAGAGCGCCGGCGATCTCACCTATCGCATCGTCGCCAAGCTTGGCGCGCCTGGCATTCTCGCGCATGGCGTCGCGCTGAAACCTGGCAAGCCGCTCTGCCTCGCCGCGGCCGACGGCAAACCCGTCGTCATCCTGCCCGGCTTTCCGACGTCGGCGATGTTCACCTTCCATGATTTTGTCGTGCCGGTTCTGCGCGCGATGAGCGGCATGGCGGCGCGCCGCGACGTGACGCGCGACGCCAAAGTCCCGACCCGCATTCTGTCCGATCTCGGGCGCACCGAATTCGTCATGGTGGCGCTGACTCAATCGCGCGAAGGCCTAAAGGCCTTTCCGCTCGGCAAGGGCTCGGGATCGGTCTCCGCCTTCAGCCAGGCCGACGGCTTCTTGACGATCGATGCGCTCGCCGAAAGCCTGCCGGAAGGCAGCGACGCGACGGTCACGCTCCTCGATCCGCAAGTGCAAGTGCCCGATCTCACCATCATGGGCAGCCATTGCATCGGCCTCGAAGTGGTCCTCGACCGGCTCGCCGATCAAGGCTTTGCGACGCGCACCGTCGCGATCGGCAGCATGGGTGGACTTGCAGCCGCCAAGCGCGGCGAATGCGACGTCGCCCCGATCCATCTCATGGACCCGCAAAGCGGCATCTACAACCAGCCCTTCCTCGGCGGCGACCTCATCCTCATCGAAGGCTGGCGGCGCATGCAAGGCATCGTCTTCCGGCCCGGCGATCCGCGTTTCGAGGGCAAACAGGCCGAAGACGCCATCGCCGCGGCGCTCGCCGATCCCGACTGCCATATGGTCAATCGCAATCAGGGCGCCGGCACCCGGATCATCATCGATCTGTTGATCGGCAAGGCGCGGCCGCCCGGCTATTTCAACCAGCCGAAATCGCATAATGCCGTGGCCGCGGCCGTGGCGCAGAGCCGCGCCGATTGGGGCGTCGCCATCGCGCCCGTCGCCAAGGCCTATGGCCTCGGCTTCCTGCCGCTCGCCGAAGAGCATTATGATTTCGCCGTGCCCCGCGACCGCCGTGAAAGTCCGGGCGTGCAGGCTTTCATCGCGGCGTTACAGGACGAGGCGGTGCGCCGGAGCTTGGCCGAGCTCGATTTCACGCCCGCATCGGCTGCGGCCAAAAAAGCTTAGGAAAATCGCGCGGAAAAGGCTGGAGCGGGTGAAGGGAATCCGCGAAAGCCCAATTAAATATACTATATTTCAACTACTTACGTATCAGTAAGCACGCAATCACTACCCAGCTTTGTTACCAAAATTATCACCAGTTTCCCACGGATCACAACGCTTCCAAGAGGTAGCCAGATTCTTCGACCAAGAAACGCAACTGGTTCTGGATATGTCTTCACCTACCTGGAGCTATCAGTCGCATCGGAACCTGCGAGAGATGTAGCAACTGTGTTCCCTGATTGGTAGCCATCCGGCGTAGGCCGCGGGCATTGCTTGTAGTGGGCACCAAAGGTTTGCCGCTGTGAACGACTGTGTGTCCGCAAATTCACCGAAAGCCAGTCCGCGCCGAAAAAACAAGGGGTGAAGGAACGAAAACGACGCTCGGCATGGGCGCAGAAAGCTTGATCCCAGCGCAACCACTTCGACGCTGCCGGCGCCAATTGAGAGCAAAAAGGGTTCACAGCGCGCTTCGGTCGCCGTGAACTGGCTAGACGAACATATCATGAATCAAACAGGCGCCGTGATTGTCGGCAATTGAAGATCTCAATTGCGCGCGGAGCGACGCGATTGCTCTCACTGCGCTTTTCGCCGACACTTTGGGCGGATCTCCGCAGCTCTTGACGGATGACGATGCCACGAGAGAGCGTATAGAGGTCGAGTTCTTTGCGCTCGCGAGCTGCGATGCCGATGACACGGTAGTCATCGCTTTCTCGGGTCACGGCTCCGAGACTCATGAACAAATTCCTCATGACGCCGATATTGCAGACCTCCCTGCCACGGCCGTGCCGCTGGATCTGCTTCAGGACTGGTTTGCGAGGATTCCTGCCCGGCGCCTGATTTTCATCTTTGACTGCTGTTTCTCGGGCGGCCTCGGCTCAAAGGTCCTACAGATCGACGTCAAGCCGAGAGATCTCCGATCTGCCGAGATGAGCCGATCCGGCAACGTCTGGGACAACGCCGCAATGGAGAGCTTCTTCTCCTCGCTCAAGACCGAGCGAACGGCATCCAAGGTGTACCGGACCAGAGACCAGGCCGGAGCCGATGTGTTCGATTACATCGAGAGATTCTGTAATGCCGTTCGAAGACACTCGACGCCGGGTTATCTCAGTCCGATTGAGTTCGAAACGAAAGCGGGTTTAGCTTAACTGCGTGTCTACAAAACCGGCAGCAGCTCAGATCGCCGTGTCCGACTGGCACTAGCGCCGGCCGCCGCCGGGGCCGCCAATTCCTCCGGGGCTTCCTCCCGGGCCAAAAGGTCCTTGTGGCCCCAGATTCATCGGTGCACCCGGTCCTGGAGGCATCCCGGAATCATTGGGCCCGTTATCCTGGTCTGGCGATAGGCTCGGTTGAGGCAGGCCGTTGCCGCCCGAATCCCCTGAGTTCGGAGCCGTCCCACGTCCCTTCGGGGGCGTTGATTCGTCCCGACCATCACTGTTCAAATAGTCGATGCGGACCGAATCCACATGAAGGGACCCATTCTTTTCAATGGTCGCGTTGGTCACAGCGCGTACGACCCGGCCTTCAGCTATTTTTGACGGCACCTGCCTGTTCACTGCGAAGCCGGATCCAAGCCGCAAGAATCCCTTGCTACGTTCAACATAAGATTCGATCGACACCCGCTTGATGCGAGATCCGAAAAGCGAAAGTTCGCTATGGCTCTCGGTTACACGCAGACCACCATCGACGACAGTGCCGGCAAGAATAACGCGGCGCCCGACCATCATTGGAGCGACGTCGATGAGCTTCAGATCGCCTATTCTCAAACTGCCATCCGGAGCTCGCACGACAGGGCCTGCAACTCTGGCCATTGAATCGTTTCGTCGATCGATGCGGCTCGCGACGATTGTTCCGTCTGGACGCCGCAAGCCGCTGACGGCTACGCGATCGCCGGGGTACCAGCGCTGCCTTTGGTCAAGGCCCGTTATGGATACGGTCTGCCCAAGAACGATGATGTGATCTGTCGAAATGCTTTCAATGTCGCCGACAACTTCGCTCACGACGTCGATGGCCTGGGTTGAAAGGAGGCCGTGACGCTGAACGGCCACCACACGCACCACTTGGCCAATCTTCAAATCGGCGGTATTCGCCGGCACGCCATCGATCCGCACAGTGGCATTCGGCGGATAGGAAATACGCAAGCCATTCACGATGATGCTACCGAAGCGCCGAATTGTACCAATGACTCCCGTGCCGCCAATGCCGCGATCATTGAGCTTCTCGTCTTCTTCTTCGATCACGCTGACCGAGCCGGTACCGCCGATGCCTTGGTCCAGGGACTGGGCCGCAGCAAATCGGACGGGTAGCGCCAAGACGCTCGTTCCAGCCGCGAGCAGGCGTAGAAATTTCCGGCGAACTATCGGAAGTGCTTTGCTCACGCGTCCGACCTCCCTTCATCCTCCGCCTTCGCAGAAGACGGCGTCGTCTGCGCAATCACTTGCTCGCGATAAATGTAAACGCCAAAAGACCACCGCCACGGACCCGCACTATCCGTTTCGCAAAGACTGTGCGCCTCGCGATTTGCTTCTTGTAAAGCCTGCATTCCAAGTTCGTGCGAGCGTTGTTCCAGGCGACGGGCAGCGGCCTCAGAGAGGCCATCGTAATGGACGGCACGTTCCATGAATTGCGGATCGGCGCTGAGAACATTTGCAACGGCCGCGGCGACATGATCGTGAAGATTGCGGCCAAAGTAATAGAGCTGCTGCTCACTCCCCGGGTTCGGAACGAAAGCCGCTTGCGCCAGCGTCACGCGATCCTCCACATCGATCGTCACAAGTTTGCGATCGAGCCACTCATCAAGGACGGCGCGTGGCCGCACATCGCGCGTTACCGACGCGACGAGCGCTTCGAAAGATGGCGTCGCTGCATCACTTGCCGTGCGCGGCAGCGGCAGCGGCTGGCCTCGCGCGTCGTTGAACTCAGGCGCCGCGAGCCATTTGGCCAATATGCGACTGGTCCGCGATACCGACGCAGGCACGACGCTGACCGGCGCTCCCGCACCACGCAGTCGCCGAACCTCCTTGCGATGAATACCGGTTAAAAGGCTGACACGGCTGTCCGTTTGTTCCTTGCCCGGCAGAGCGAAATCATATTCGGCGACGTTGACATAAAGTTCGCGCAGCAGATTGGCGATCGCCGGGAAGGTAATTCCGCTGCGGATGAAGAGACGCACGAGCGGGCGCAGAAGCCGCATCAATGGGGCCTGAAGTCGCTCAGGGCTCGGCGGCTGATGCTCGGGCAAATTGCTCATGCCGGCACCATAAAGAATAATTCGTGGGAAACAATCCCACTTGACGGAACGCCTTTATGGGAGTTACGTCGGTGGGACTAATTCCCACGTAGGTGTCCCATGGCTTCAAGATCCCTCTCGGCCGCTGGTTGCCTCAAGGCGTTGCTCTCATCTCCAAGTGCGGCGCACGAGTCCTCCAGCTTTGGCGCCGCGCATCTCGCAGGGCTGAAGCGCGGCTTGCTGTGCATCGGTGCTTTGATCGTCATTCTCTGCGCCGTGGCGGGGCCGACGCTCATCAAAGAGATCGCAGCGATGGCTTGGGACCCTTGAGTCCGGCGTGAAGCGCCACCCATGAATCGAGATCGCAGAAGGACGGCGGCGGACGGACGGTGAAAGTCGCGTATGTCCGGCCGTTCCATGCAAGCCCCTAAGGATTGCGCAATGTCTGGATTTGGTTTTCCGACGCGAGGCGTGTCGCAACAGACCTCAGCTGCGCCAAAGATTTATATCGATCTAACCGATGTCGTCTCCCATGCGATCTGGCATGGGACATGTGCTGGCATTCCCCGCGTTCAACTCGAGATTGCGATCGCCCTCGTCCGCTCGAATGAGCAGGTCGTCCCCTTCAGCATACAGGATGGGAGTTGGCGCGACCTGCGCCCGCTCATCGAGACGGTCGATGGCAACGGCGACCGCCTGCTTCGGCGCCTGCGTGAACAGGCGCTCGGCATCGGAACGCGCGTCTCGTGGCGGAAGCCGAAGCAAATGGCGAAGGCTGTCGCGGCAAAATGCGGCGCGTGGGCGCGGCGCATCTGGCCGAAAATGCCGCGCTTGAATAGCGACGACACGCTGTTTGTCGCCGGTGCATTCTGGATAAGCCCGCCTGTGATGCAACTCTGCGAAGAGGCTGCGGCCGTCGGCGCCAATTTAATCGTCCTCGTTCACGACCTCATTCCGTTCACCCATCCGGAATTTTGCGGCAAGGACTACCGTCAGGAGTATCGCAACATATTGGCTTTGCCGGCGCATTTTATCGTCACGACGGAATATAATCGCCGGATACTTAAAAGGGTAAGGGCGGGATTGGTCAGCTATGACGATGCCTGGACCTCGGTGATACCTCTGGCGCACGAATTTCCCGGCGCGAAGAGAAACGAGCGGCCAAAACGAACCCCCACGCGTCTACAAGGCTTCGACCGTTTCGATTTCATTTTATGTGTCGGAACGATCGAAATCCGCAAAAACCACCAGATGCTGCTCGCAGCTTGGGATCGACTCGCCGATGAGCTTGGCGATCGCCTTCCGCCTCTCGTCGTGGCTGGCCGCAGAGGCTGGAAAGCCGACGAGGCCTTGCGCAGGCTCGACGAGTTTTTCGATCCGGGCAAAGTCATATTCGTCGAGTCTCCATCGGATGAGGAGCTGCGTTGGCTTTATGCGGCTTGTCTGTTCACCGTCTTTCCAAGTCATACCGAGGGATGGGGACTGCCCGTCGGAGAGAGTCTTTGGTTCGGCAAGCCGTGCGCGGCATCCAATACCAGTTCAATACCCTCGGTCGGCGGCTCCCTATGTCATTATTTTGCGCCGCGCAGTCAGGCCGCGTTCGAAGACGCCGTCCGTCGTATGCTTACTCCCGAATTCCGCCGACACTATCATGACCAGATTGCAGGCGCGCCGCTACGACGCTGGGCGGATGTGTCCGCTGATATTGAAGCGCTTATCGTCAACCGACCAGCCACTACCCAGGCGCACGAGGATCACACCTATCCGAAGGCTTTGCTCGATCGTTTGATGGGGCAAAGCAGCTACGAATTGGCACGCCGCGATGAGCTTGCGCGATGACTTCGGTCATCTCCGCTCGTATCAGAAACCTGTTCCGAACGCTGCGGCGGTTTCACGCCAAGTTGCGCCATTGCAGCTTCTTCGGGTCACTCCCGCAACGTCGCTTACGATCGACAAAATGAATTAAAGTCGAGCCCGGCTGAAGCGCTATTGTCGTGGCGAACTCCAGATTTCATCTGCTCCGATCGGCGAGATGGGCGCCATCATTTAAGCGGTAAGGGAGGAGGCGAATGATGCGCGAATTGGAAGCTTTTTTCGCCAAAATCTTCTCACGCAAGAACAAACTAAAACGCGAAGTCGTTGACCCGCTGCTTAAGGCAAGGATCAAGCAGATCCAGGAATCGCCGCCGAGCACGATTGAACAATCGCCTATCACCGATGATCCGGAAAGCCTCAAATTTTATCCCATTGAACAGCACCGTGCCCCCGAATGGGCTAAACCGAAGAGTGAGCGTATTTCTATCAGACGCCGTCGTTAGATTGCGAATGGCAGTGCGGTTCATCGAGCCCTCGATCAAAGAACAGGCGCTCAACGCGTCCTGCGTGAAATTGCCGATCGCTCCTTGGAAACAGGCCGCGTCCTAGCCGTTTTTATGAAGGACTGTTGGCTTCACTCTCTTTGCGACTGTGTGCGGTCCTGATCTTGGCTGCTGCCGAGATCAGCTTTTGAGTGACCAAATCGGGCAGGCCCGATTTGGTTTGATAATTCGATGCTCTACGCTTTTGATTCTCGGCCATCTTATCCGCCTTCAAGTGATTCCAATTGAAGGCGGGATGCTCTGGTTGAGGCTTTTGGCCAAGCTGTCTGGCCGGCTCAGAAGGTCGTGCCGCCCGTGAAGCTGAAGAACTGCGTCTGATCCCACGGATTCTTCAGGACCGCTTTGGCGAAGTCGAAGCGGATCGGGCCCATCGGCGACGCCCAGATGAGTGAACCGCCAAGGGAGGCGCGCACCTCGGGCGTATCGGCGCCAACGGTAATCGTATTGCCTTGGGTATAGAATGGATAGGTATTGTAATAAATAATTGTGCAGGTGTAGCAGGTCGTACCATTCGATCCAGCGAAGTTGGTCTGGCCATGGTAGCCCCACAAGGCGCCCGCATCGGCGAAGATCGCGCCCTTGAGGCCGACTTCCTTCGGTAAGCCCCAGATCGGGAACTGCGTCTCGAGCGAGGCGCCCCAGTATTTGGTGCCGCCGAGCGGATTGCCATCTGGATTGATGCCGCTCGAAATATCGCGCGGGCCGATACCGGAAGACGCGAAGCCACGGACAAGCGTCGGGCCAAGCATGAAGTTGTCGACGATGCGCAGACCGTTGCTGCCGAGGGACTGCAGATAACCGCCTTGCAAATGGAACAGGCCGACGATGTCGTACTCATCCCAGAGCGAGTGATAATAGCGGAAGTCGGCGGTGGTGCGAATGTAGTGCTCATCGCCGCCGGCGCCGGCGAAATCTTCGCGCCAATCGGCATGAATGCCGCTCGTCGGGGACTTGTTATTGTCGAGCGAATTATAGCTCAAGGTGAAGCCCGGCATCGACGTGACCGTCGTTCCGGCCGCCTGCTTCAAAGCCAGCGACGCCTCACCATTGG
>JBKQRA010000202.1:0-5748 GCA_052144065.1 Methylovirgula sp.
GTGGCCCTCGGCCGACACCAACAAGGCCAACGATTCCCGAACCGACGGGTCATCATCGATGATATGGATGGTCGCGCCGTCGCTCATGGCCTAATGATTACTTGCAGTAGCTCAAGCATCTCTGCGCGCTTTTTATCTTCATTCTCTTCACACCTGCAGTCGTCCGTCCGATCAGATTCAGTCATTTGCAAAAAACTCCGTATCAACGACGTCAACGAAATTAGAAATAGCCTTGAAGAGCGTGACGCACTCCCGGTCACTCCAATTATGCGAGGCAAGCACAGCGTCGCGCACGACCGTAAGATGGATATTGGACCAATAGGCGTCCAACGAACTGGCAATTATCGTAGATTCAAGGCGCCCTCCTATCATAATAATTGGTGGCGTTCCGATATCTTCATAGAATCTCTTAAACTTTGGATTTCGTAGGATCGAACAGCGAACGCTATCGAATACGAGATCGCCCGGTCTAAATAAATCGGCACCGGCAAAGTCATGCGAGTGTTCCGACTCATCTAGAGTTCTGACGCATGTATAAGGAGCTGCTCTTTCCTCCCACAGCCTAATTAGCCTTCTAACATTACAGTCATGGCCTTGTGGCCGGTTACTAGTAGATTCCGCCGCCAACGCACCTTTTGACACGTAGGTAAGGAGAGGTTGTTGCTTCAGCTTACGGATTGGTCGGAAGGAATAATTCATGCTGCGGTCTCCGATCGACGCCCAGTTTTGACGCTCTTCGAGCTGGCCAGCCGAGCAGGGCGGGCCGCTGAACTCTCCAAGATGCCCTCCCGATCCCAGTCTCCCTCCGGTCTCAATATCTTCATCGGCGGATCGGCGAGTGTGATCGCCTCAGATAACGGTTCGAAGTCCGCGACCATCTCGGTGTAGCGATGGTCGGAAAAGACGAATTCTTCTCGTCCCGGTATTGGCTTGCCGCCGAACCGCGCCCAAAATGGCTCGAGCCCCTCGCGGGCGTGCCCATAAATCCGCTGGAACCCTTTGCGTCGCGCATGGTCTATGCCGAAGCGAACGAGGTCGAAGGCGATAGTTGAGCGACGATAGGGCTTGCGAATAGCGAGGCGCTCCAATTTGACGAAGCCCGCAAAAAAGCGCGCCCGCAAACACCCGGCCGGTTCGTCGCCAAACAAAGCGATGAATTGAGTCGCGCAGAAGTCGTTGCCGTCGAATTCTTCTGCGAAGGGGCAATCTTGTTCAGCCATATAGACCGCCGCTCGAATGGAATACACCATTAGCAATTCATCGAAACCTCGTGCAATCCGGACTTCCGTGGGCGTATTGCGAATGATTCGGCGCGGGGTGGGTGCCGAAATGTTCTCTTTGCCTGATTCGACGAACAACATTGTACTCTCTCCAGCCACAAACTCTCACGCACAACGCGACGTTACCCAAAGACCCTGGTTTTTCATGGTGTTTTTGACGGGTTGGAAATCGAGATTGCGAGCAAATCCAAAACCCTTGTCAGTCGCAGGCCGTCCATAGATCTCGGCTGCTGCAAATTGGTGTCGCTCCAACCACGCCATGAAGCTGCCCATTGCCTTGATTCCGTTAGTGGGTGGCCGCATCGCCCACGCCCATGCGTAGATCGCCTCGGCTGGCTCACCGGATTCTGCGAGACAGGTCAGGTCGGGCTCTGTCATCGACAACGAACCTTCCAGCAGCCTTTCCAGCCCACGATCGTTGAGATGTAAGCAGGCAAAGCATCCTACGATCGAGCCGCCATTGATTACGGAAAAGATACTTTTGGAGTGGGAATGAACGCGCGCGAATGAGGAAAACGGCGCGACAAGGCCCGGTATTTTTTCGAGAAGCAGGTCCGCGAGGTCCGGCAACTCCATGCTGGAAGCAGGCCTTACCTCCAGGTTTCGACCGGCGGGCAGTTCGGCAAGTCGGCACCGGCGTGCCGGCGCAGCACCAGGAGCACTGCTGGTAAGCCCGGAACTCATTGCAACCTCCTGAGAAAAGGACTAGTTATTGAAATCTTAATCTAAGCTCACAAAACATTGCGCCGTTAATTGCGCATAGAGGTGCTGCAAAAATGCATCGGGGGGAACGAGGAGGAGCGCTTGGCCAGCTAGCCTGGGATGATCTGAAGTTTTTTCTCGTTTGCGCTGAAAGCGGCAGCTTCCGTAAGGCGGGAAAACTGTTGAGGGTCGACTCGGCGACGATTGTCAGAAAGATTGGTCGCCTCGAAGCCGTCATCGGAATGAGACTTTTCAATCGCAGCACCGATGGCGTGACGTTGACAGATGATGCTTGCGCGGTTCTCGAACAAGTTCGCGCGATGGAGCGCGCCGTAACGGGCATCGAACGTCAATCCAAAGTCTCGGGAATTGGCGTACGGGGTCATGTGCGGGTCGCGATCACCGAAGGGCTCGGTGTTTACTGGGTTCTGCCGCGCCTAATCGACTTTCAACGCGCCAACCGTCGTCTGACCTTCGAGTTGCAGGCGACAATGGAAATTACAGATGTCGGTCGCTTAGAGGCCGACATGTCTATTCAGTTCTTGCGGCCGGAGCGGCCGGACTTGGTCAGCGTGCGTATCGGATACTTGCATATCTATCCGTTTGTCTCCATCGGTTACCGTGACCTTTATGGGATACCGGCTTCCTTGGAAGATGCAAAAAGACACCGCTTCATCCAACAGGTCACTCCCCTTTTGCAAGAAGGCATTTATGAGCGAGCGCTCGGCGTCGACAGCCTCGAAGGAATCGTCGGCGTCGCAACGAATTCGAGCTCGGCGGTTCTCTATGCCGTCGAGCGAGACGCCGGAATCGGGTTCCTCCCAACCTACGCGCTTTCGCTGGGCGCGCAATTGGTCCCGTTGGATATCGGCGTGACAAATCGTTTGGAAATTTGGCTTACCTATCACCCGGACATGCGGAATTCGTCGCGTCACATGATTGTTGTCGAGTGGCTGCGCAGAATTTTCGATCCAATCCGCTTTCCCTGTTTCGCCGAGAAATTCATCCATCCGAATGAGCTCGTGCCACTCTTGTCGGATGCCGCAGCAATCAATTACGCAGCTGGCCTCGCAAGCGTTAATCCGCACATTCCCGCTGCTGTCGACGTTGATGACGCCGAATAAGCCGAAATGCTGGCGACCATTCGCGACCGCGTGATATTCGAAACAGCCCCGCTCACGGCTGAAGGGGTTAAAACAGCAAGAAACCCTTTCAGCGCAAGGCATTCTTGCGTGTCTCATAATTCTTGCAGACTGTGTGAAAACGGCAGCGGATTGAAGATCGCCGGCGGCGCGGTTGGGATGTTGGCGGGTAGAAGGACCGAGCAGATGGTGAACAACGATGCGCTAGTGCGGCAACTCTACGAGGGCTTCAACCGACGGGACATCCCGGCCGTTCTGACGCTCCTGGCCGAAAACGTTGACTGGGCGAATGGCATGGACGGTGGGCACGTGAACGGGCGCGAGGCCGTCCGAGCTTACTGGACGAAGCAGTGGGCTGCGATAGCGCCTCAGGTCGACCCCATGCACGTCACCCAGCGGGACGACGGAGCGACCGTGGTAGAGGTCCACCAAGTCGTGCGAGACCTTGAGGGCAAAGTGCTTCTCGACGAGACCGTCCGGCATGTTTTCCAAATAGACAAGGGCCTCGTCACCCGCTTCGACATCGAGAACGCTGGCGGGCTCTCCGCGATCGCTCACGATTGAGTAGGTATCGGGGCCGTCCCGACACGGGCTGGTAGGAAGCCGTTATATGTCCGGGCGACTTGCGCCGCCTGCGGCCTCTCAAAACGTAGCAGACCGTCTGGAAACCCGCGTTGAAAATCGCGTTGCGGGATTCCGTTGGTGCTTGATCCGCTGTAAAATCTTGCATGACTCACATCGCTGGATTTGACCGCTCACAGCTGCTTCTTTTGCCCGAGGTGATCGACGATTACGTCGATCCTGAAAACCCCGTTCGCTTCATCGACGCCTTCGTTGATGGGCTCGATCTGGCGGCAGCGGGGTTCGCCCGCGTGACGCCGGAGAAGACAGGCCGGCCCGGCTACGCGCCGGGCGATCTGTTGAAGCTTTACATCTATGGCTATCTGAACCGCGTGCGGTCGAGCCGGCGGCTGGAAGCCGAATGCCATCGCAACATCGAGGTCATCTGGCTGCTGCGGACGCTGAAGCCAGACTTCAAGACCATCGCCGACTTCCGCGCCGACAATCGCAAGGCTTTTCGCGCGGTGTTCCGGCGTTTCGTCGTGCTCTGCCGCGAACTCAACCTTTTCGGGCGCGAATTGCTTGGCGTCGACGGCACGCGCATCAAGGCGGTCAATAACAAGGACCGCAACTTCACGAAGAACTCGCTGGAGAAGTTCATCAAGGCGGTGGACGAACGTCTCGATGAATATCTCAAGCGTCTTGACGAAGACGACGCCACGGAAGCGGGAAACAGCGGTTCGCGCACGAAAAATCTCGCGGAAAGAATCGAGGCGTTGCGCACAAAGCGCGGTCGCTACAACGCGATGCTGGCCAATCTCGAGCACAGCGGCGAGGAGCAGATATCGCTGACCGATCCCGACAGCCGCGCCATGGCGGCATACACAAAGGTTGGCGTCGGCTACAACATTCAGATCGCGGTCGATGCGAAGAACAAGATGATTGTCGAGCAGGCGGTGAGTAATCAGGTCGTCGACATGGGCTTGCTGACGCAAACCGCCGAGGCCGCGCGCGACATTCTCGAAGTCGAAAAGATAGATGTCGTCGCCGACAAGGGCTACTTCAAGATCGAGGATATCGAGGCTTGCGAGAAGGCGGGGATAACGCCCTATGTTCCCAGGCCGCAGCGCGGTCCCGCCGTTCGCGAAAGCTTTTTCCGCAAGGACGAGTTCCGCTACGACGCCGAGCGGGACGCCTACATCTGCCCGGCGGGACAGGTTCTTGCGACGCGCTACGAAAGCAAATTGCGGGACCTGAAAAAGTTCGACTATTCTAACCGAGCCGCGTGTCTGGTTTGCGCCATGAGATCGCGCTGCACCAAGGAATATCGCAAGGTCTCGCGTTTGGAGAACGAGGCGGTGCTGGACCGCATGGCGGAGCGGTTGAAGACGCGACCCGAGATTCTCGACACGCGCCGCGAGATCGTCGAGCATCCCTTCGGTAGCATCAAGCAATGGATGAACCAGGGCGCGTTCCTGATGCGCGGCCTCGACAAGGTGCGTGCCGAATTCAGCCTGACGGCGCTCGTCTACAACATGCGAAGGGCCATCAACATTCTCGGCGTGGGGGAATTGATGAGGGCCGCGCGGGCCTGAGAAAGGCCGTTTGTCCGCCTATGGGAGCCAAAATGGCGCTCCAGCTCGCCTCGGAAAGCCTTGGGGAGCGCGAGGGGCGAGATTTTCAGCGGCGGCGCGAAAACCCGCCGTCGCCAGCCACTGAAAGGCGGCTTCTGCTCGCAACAAAGCGTTTCCACACGGTCTGCTTGATTTATGCTCAAAACCCATTGCAAGCTTAATGCGTTAGACTCGCCTTTGACCAAAAGCAATCGCACGCAGTTGCATAATAATATCGGGTAAATACGTATTGAATGTATGGTTTTAATAGCGCCTAGTTGGCCTGCGGCAGGTGTGTGGGAATCGTGGAGGCTAGGCCATGACTTATGAGCCAACAATTCATGTCATTGACGACGATCCGGCAATTCTCGCCTCCTTAAGCCTGTTGTTGACGGCGGAGGGTTATGCGGTTCACACGCATCAATCGGCTCAAACATTCCTCGACACGAT
>JBKQRA010000203.1:0-7202 GCA_052144065.1 Methylovirgula sp.
GTAATTGCAGCCACGACGCCGGCGCCGACCGTTCTGCCGCCTTCGCGGATAGCAAAGCGCAGATGCTCCTCCATCGCGATCGGCGAGATCAGCTCGACATTCATCGTCACATTGTCGCCCGGCATCACCATTTCGGTGCCCTCTGGAAGCGTCACGACGCCCGTCACATCCGTCGTGCGGAAGTAGAATTGCGGACGATAGTTGGTGAAGAACGGCGTATGCCTTCCGCCCTCTTCCTTGGTCAGGATGTAGGCTTCCGCCCTGAACTTCGTGTGCGGCTTCACCGAACCCGGCTTGCAGAGCACTTGACCGCGCTCGACTTCCTCGCGCTTCGTGCCGCGCAGCAGCGCGCCGATGTTGTCGCCCGCCTGGCCCTGATCCAAGAGCTTGCGGAACATCTCGACGCCCGTCACCGTCGTCTTGATCGTCGGACGCAGACCAACGATCTCGACTTCCTCGCCGACCTTGATGATGCCGCGCTCAACGCGCCCCGTCACCACCGTGCCGCGGCCGGAGATCGAGAACACGTCTTCGACCGGCATCAGGAACGGCTGGTCGATCGGACGCTCCGGCTGCGGAATATAGGCGTCAACCGTCTCCATCAGCTTCAGCACGGCGTCGTGGCCGATCTCAGGATTGCGGTTTTCAAGCGCGCAGAGCGCCGAGCCCTTGGTGATCGGAATATCATCGCCCGGGAACTCGTACTTTGACAGCAGCTCGCGAATCTCGAGCTCGACGAGTTCGAGGAGCTCCGGATCATCGACCATGTCGACCTTGTTCATGAACACGACCAGCGCCGGAACGCCGACCTGACGCGCCAAGAGAATATGCTCGCGCGTCTGCGGCATCGGGCCGTCGGCCGCCGACACAACCAGGATCGCGCCGTCCATCTGCGCCGCGCCGGTGATCATGTTCTTCACATAGTCGGCATGGCCGGGGCAGTCGACATGCGCGTAATGGCGCGCCTTCGTCTCATATTCGACATGCGCCGTCGAAATCGTGATGCCACGCGCCCTCTCCTCCGGCGCCTTGTCAATCTGATCATAGGCCGTAAACGTCGCCCCGCCCGTCTCCGCAAGCACCTTCGTGATCGCCGCCGTCAAGGACGTCTTGCCATGATCGACATGACCAATCGTCCCAATGTTGCAATGCGGCTTCGTGCGGCTGAATTTTTCCTTGGCCATGGCTTGGCTCCTCTAATCCCTTTTCTACTAGACGCTTAGGCGTATTTAGCCTGAACTTTGTCGGCTTCGCCCTTCGGCACCACCTCATAGTGATCGAACTGCATCGTGTAGTTCGCGCGGCCCTGTGAGAAAGACCGCAGCTGATTGACGTAGCCGAACATATTGTTCAGCGGCACCATCGCATTGATGATCACGGCATTGCCGCGCATGTCCTGGCCCTGCACCTGGCCGCGACGAGAGAGCAGATCGCCCATCACCGAACCGGTGTAGTCTTCCGGCGTCGTCACTTCGACCTTCATGATCGGCTCGAGCAGAACCGAATTGCCCTTCTGCAGAGCTTCACGGAAGGCGGCGCGCGAGGCGATTTCGAAGGCCAGCGCCGACGAGTCGACTTCGTGATAGGCACCGTCGATCAAGGTCGCCTTGACGTCGACGACGGGGAAGCCCGCGAGAATGCCCGACCCCATCACGCTGTTGATGCCCTTTTCGACGCCCGGAATATATTCCTTCGGCACCGTGCCGCCGACGATCTTCGACTCGAAGGCAGAGCCCGTACCCGGCTCGGCCGGCTCGAAGACGATCTTCACGCGCGCGAACTGGCCCGTACCGCCGGTCTGCTTCTTGTGGGTGTAGTCGATCTCGACCTTCTTGGTCATCTTCTCGCGATAGGCGACCTGCGGCTGGCCGATATTCGCATCGACTTTGTAGGTGCGGCGCAAAATATCGACCTTGATGTCGAGATGGAGCTCGCCCATGCCCTTGATGATCGTCTGGCCGGATTCCTGATCGGTCGAGACGCGGAAGGACGGGTCTTCAGCGGCGAGCTTCGCCAAAGCGAGACCCAGCTTTTCCTGATCCGACTTGGTCTTCGGCTCGATCGCGATCTCGATGACCGGATCTGGGAATTCCATGCGCTCGAGGATCACCGCCTTGTTCACGTCGCACAGAGTGTCGCCCGTCCGCGTGTCTTTCAGACCTGCAAGCGCGACGATATCGCCAGAATAGGCTTCCTTGATGTCTTCGCGATTGTTCGCGTGCATCAGAAGCATGCGGCCGATGCGCTCTTTCTTGTCCTTGGTCGAGTTCAACACGGTCGTGCCGGATTCGATATGACCGGAGTAGACGCGCGCGAAGGTGATCGTGCCGACGAAGGGGTCGTCCATGATCTTGAAAGCGAGCATGGAGAAGGGTTCGTCATCGCCCGGCAGGCGAACGATCTCTTCACCGCTATCGACGTCGATGCCTTTGATCGCTTCGCGATCGACCGGCGACGGCAGATACAGCACGACTGCGTCGAGCAAAGGCTGAACGCCCTTGTTCTTGAAGGCCGAGCCGCAGAAAATCGGGATGAAGGTGATCGACCGCACGGCCTTTCGGATCAGGCCGTTCAGCACCTCTTCCGAAGGCTCGGTTCCATCGAGATAGGCCGTCATCGCATCATCGTCGAGTTCAACCGCGGCCTCGATCAGGATGTTGCGATACTCGAGCGCTTTATCCTTCAGATCGGCCGGGATCTCTTCGTCGTGATATTTCGCGCCGAGACCTTCATCTTCCCAGATGACGGCCTTCATGCGGACGAGATCGATAATGCCCTTGAAATCGGATTCGGAACCGATCGGCAATTGGGCACAGATCGGGCGGCCGCCGACCTTGGTCTTGATGTCGTCGACGCAGCGATAGAAATCAGCGCCAATCTTGTCCATCTTGTTGACGAACACGATCCGCGGCACGTGATATTTATCGGCCTGACGCCACACCGTCTCGGTCTGCGGCTCGACGCCCTGGTTGCCGTCGAGAACGCACACAGCCCCGTCGAGCACGCGCAGCGAACGCTCAACCTCAATGGTGAAGTCGACGTGGCCGGGGGTATCGATGATGTTCAGACGCTTGCCGTTCCACTGAGTCGTGGTCGCGGCCGACGTGATCGTGATGCCACGTTCCTGCTCCTGCTCCATCCAGTCCATAGTGGCGGCGCCCTCATGGACTTCGCCGATCTTATGCGACTTGCCGGAATAGAAGAGGATGCGCTCAGTCGTCGTGGTCTTGCCCGCATCGATATGGGCCATGATACCGAAGTTTCGGTAGTCTTGGATCGGATGACTGCGCGGCATGAGACAATTCCCTTAAAGCGAAAGGATGATCGGGCCTACCAACGATAATGCGAGAAGGCGCGGTTGGCTTCCGCCATCCGGTGCGTGTCTTCGCGCTTCTTGACTGCGTTGCCGCGATTGTTCGCGGCATCCATGATTTCCGCCGAGAGGCGGTCGACCATGGTTTTGTCGTTACGGCCACGGGCCGCAATGATGATCCAACGGATGGCAAGCGCCTGACGACGCTCCTGCCGCACTTCGACCGGCACCTGATAGGTGGCGCCGCCGACGCGCCGCGAACGAACTTCGATCGCCGGCGCAACATTTTCCAAAGCCTGACGGAAGACCGGCAGAGGCTCGGCCCGCGTCTTCTGCTCGATAATGTCGAAGGCACCGTAGACAATCGACTCGGCGACCGACTTCTTGCCGTCGTACATAATCGAATTCATGAATTTCGCGAGGATCACGTCGCCAAATTTGGCGTCCGGAATGATTTCCCGCTTTTCGGCCCGATGGCGGCGCGACATGCTCTTCGTCCTTCCTTACTTCGGCCGTTTGGCGCCGTACTTCGACCGGCGCTGCTTGCGGTTCTTGACGCCCTGGGTGTCGAGAACGCCGCGCAGAATGTGATAGCGCACGCCAGGCAGATCCTTGACGCGGCCACCGCGGATCATGACGACCGAATGTTCCTGCAGATTGTGGCCTTCGCCGGGGATATAGCCGATGACCTCGAAGCCGTTGGTGAGACGCACCTTGGCGACCTTGCGGAGAGCCGAATTCGGCTTCTTCGGGGTCGTCGTATAGACGCGCGTGCAGACGCCGCGCTTCTGCGGGCAGGCCTGCAGATGGCGGGCCTTTTCGCGATAGCTCTTCTCGTGCCGCGGCTTGCGGATCAACTGACTGATCGTCGGCATATGGTGCCTTGCCTCTTCGCCTAATCTCTTTTGTCGCCAAGCGCATACGCGCTGGTCTTAGCTACAAACGCAAACAAATCAGCGCCTTCAGCCCTGTAAGGGGGCGTCCGGCGCTGGAACGAGCAGAGGATCACGGCGAACCGCGATCTTGCCTCTGGAGGATTCGCGGAGGACCGAGAATCCATTTGACTGGTCAGTCGCTGAGACCAACAGCGTTTAGGTTCGTATGGCTTCAGGACGAGACGTCCCGAACAGGAAAGAACCTACAGCCTGTCGAAAGTGGGCGGAACTTAATGATGTCGGAGTTGGCCGTCAACCCCTTTGCGCTGCAAAATCAGCGGCAACCGGCGGGATTTAGACGGTTTCGGCAAACACCAAGCAGTATCAGCGCCAAAGTCAGCCCGCTCCGCGATTTCGGAGACGGAAAAGCCCCCGTCCCGGCGCTTTCGCACCAGGACGGGGGCCGATTTTCAGGCCTTTACGGCTTTACCGGAGATGGCTCCTTGCTGCGGCTGGCCGGCGGCAGCTGGAGCGGCGGCTCCGATTCGGCCTTATGCGCGAGAATCATCTCGTCACGGCCGGTGGCGATCTGCCGGAGCTTCGCCATGGCCGCGCCGGTGCCGGCCGGGATCAGCCGACCGACGATGACATTCTCCTTTAAGCCCTCGAGCGTATCCGTCTTGCCATTGACGGCCGCCTCGGTGAGCACCCGCGTCGTCTCCTGGAAGGAGGCGGCGGAGATGAAGGAGCGCGTCTGCAACGAGGCCTTGGTGATGCCGAGAAGGACCGGCGTGCCGGATCCCGGCTTCTTGCCTTCGCTGATCAGCCGTTCGTTGACCTCGTCAAGCTCCATGCGATCGACCTGCTCGCCGGACAGATAGTCGGTATCGCCCGGATCGGTGATATCGACCTTCTGCAGCATCTGCCGGACGATGACCTCAATGTGCTTGTCATTGATGTTCACGCCCTGCAGCCGGTAGACCTCCTGGATCTCATTGACGAGGTAGGCAGCAAGCTCCTCCACGCCCTTGATCGCCAGAATGTCGTGCGGCGCCGGATTGCCGTCGACGATGTAGTCGCCCTTCTCCACGATGTCGCCGTCCTGGAGATGGATGTGCTTGCCCTTCGGGATCAGATATTCGATCGGCTCGGAGCCTTCCTCGTGCGGGACGATGGAAATCCGCGTCTTGTTCTTATAGTCGCGGCCGAACTGCACCGTGCCGGAGGCTTCCGCGATGATCGCATGGTCCTTCGGACGGCGCGCTTCGAACAATTCAGCGACACGCGGCAGACCGCCGGTGATGTCGCGCGTCTTGGCCGATTCCATCGAGACACGGGCGACGATGTCGCCAGCCTTGATCTTGGAGCCCGGATCGACGCCGATGATGGCATCGACCGGCAGCGTGTAGCGAGCGTCGCCACCGCGCTGCAGCTTCAAGATCTTACCATCGGCACCCTTCAGCACGATCGCCGGCTTCAATGTCGCCGAACGCTGGTTGAGCCGCCAATCGATGACCATGCGCTTGGCGATACCGGTCGCCTCATCGACCGCCTCCGACATGGAGGCACCTTCGACGAGATCCTCGAAATCGATCGTTCCATCGACTTCGGTAAGGATCGGCCGCGTATAGGGATCCCATTCGGCGATGCGCTGGCCGCGCTTGATCTTGTCGCCCTCATCGACCTTGAGACGGGCGCCATATTGCACGCGGTGAACCGCCCGCTCGGTCCCGTCCTGACCTTCGATGATGACCGCGACGTTGCGCGCCATGACCATCAGATCGCCGTCCGTATTGCGGGCGAGATGCCGGTTGCGGATGCGGATCGTTCCATCGAAGTTCGACTCGATGAAGGACGAATCCGCGATCTGCGCCGCGCCACCGATGTGGAAGGTGCGCATGGTGAGCTGGGTGCCCGGCTCGCCGATCGACTGCGCCGCGATGACGCCGACCGCCTCACCCATATTGACGGGCGTGCCGCGCGCGAGATCGCGTCCATAGCATTTGCCGCAGACGCCGTTCTTCGCCTCGCAGACGAGGACGGACCGGATCTTCACCTCCTGAATGCCGGCGGCATTGATCCGCTCCATATGCCACTCTTCGATCATCTCGCCGGCATTCACGATGATGTTGCCGTCGAGATCCTTCAGATCCTCGGCCGAAGTGCGGCCGAGAATACGAATGGCGAGCGAAGCGACGACCTGGCCGGCATCGATGATGGCGCGCATCTTGATGCCGTTCGTCGAACCGCAATCGACCGTGGTGATGATCGAATCCTGCGCGACGTCGACAAGACGACGGGTCAGATAGCCGGAGTTGGCCGTCTTCAACGCCGTATCGGCGAGGCCCTTACGGGCACCGTGGGTCGAGTTGAAGTACTCAAGGACGGTCAGACCTTCCTTGAAGTTCGAGATGATCGGGCTCTCGATGATCTCGCCCGAAGGCTTGGCCATCAGGCCGCGCATGGCGGCAAGCTGCTTCATCTGCGTGGGCGAACCGCGCGCACCGGAATGCGACATCATGTAGATCGAGTTGATCGGCTTATCGCGGCCCGTCTCATCCTTATGGACGGCCGAAATGCGCAGCATCATCTCTTCAGCGAGCTTGTCCGAGCATTTCGCCCAGGCATCGACGACCTTGTTGTACTTCTCGCCCTGAGTGATGAGACCGTCGTTGTACTGCTGCTCATATTCCTTGGCGAGCGCGACCGTCTCCTCGATGATGCGCGGCTTCGTCTCCGGCACGACCATGTCGTCCTTGCCGAAGGAGATGCCGGCCTTGAAGGCTTCGCGGAAACCCAGCGCCATGATCTTGTCGCAGAAGATGACCGTCTCCTTCTGCCCGCAGTTGCGGTAGACGAGATCGATCATGTTGGAGATCTCTTTCTTCGTCATCAGCTTGTTGGCTGCGTCGAAAGTGATCTTCTTATGCGCGGGCAGCAGACGGCCGAGAATGAGGCGGCCGGGAGTCGTGTCGAAGATCTTGGCGACGCGTTCGCCCTTGGCGTCGTAGGTC
>JBKQRA010000204.1:0-3138 GCA_052144065.1 Methylovirgula sp.
GACGGGCGATTGGCGGCCGGGCGGGGCATCCCCATCCGGCCGTGACGTTTCACGCCACGTCCACCTTCCCCTTGCAGGGGAAGGATATCTCCCGCTGCGGCCCTTGCGGCTGTTGGCGCGGCCGGAACCGATCGAAACCATTGCCGGCGTGCCGGATGGACCACCGCTGCGTTTTCGTTGGCGGCGCGTCCTGCATGAGATCGCCGCGATCGAAGGGCCGGAACGCATCGCGCCCGAATGGTGGAAAAGCGAAGTGGCTCTGACGCGTGATTATTTCCGCGCCGAAGATCTCGACGGCCGGAGATTCTGGCTCTTCCGCGAAGGTCTCTATGAGCGGGAGACCGTGACGCCCCGCTGGTTCATGCATGGGCTGTTTGCGTAAGCCGAGTGTCGCGTCATGCGTAAAATCCAAGCGAGTCCGCAAGCCACGCCCTTCGCCGAATTCGCCGTCACCACCAATTTTTCTTTTCTGCGTGGCGCTTCGCATCCCGAAGAGCTTGTCGCCCAAGCGCTCGCATTGGGGCTGAAAGGCATCGGCATCGCCGACCGCAATTCGCTCGCGGGCGTCGTGCGCGCGCATGTCTTTGCCAGAGACAATGAGGCGGCAGCACAGGGTTTTAAGCTTGCGATCGGCGCGCGCCTCGTCTTTTGCGATGGGACGCCCGACATTCTCGCTTTTCCGCGCGATCGTGTTGCCTATAGCCGTCTCACGCGGCTTCTCACCTGCGGCAATCTCAAGGCGCAGAAAGGCATCTGCCTTTTGACCCGCGCCGATCTTCTGGCCTTTGCCGATGGCCTGCAGCTCATCGTGATGCCGATGAGCACATGGGAAGAGGAAGATGGCGAGAAGCGCGCGACAAAAATCTATGAGGAATTCCCTCACACTGAGGAGCTTGCGAAAATCTCGGTCGATCCGGGATTTTCGCAAGCGTCTCGAAGTGCGAGGGACCAAAGACTCAAGTCTTCCTTCGAGACGGCCGCTTCGCGGCCTCCTCAGGATGAGGGCATTGCCCATCTTTTGCGTTCATTGAAAGACGCCACGGGTAACCGCGTCTGGCTCGCGGCCGCCATGACCTATGGTCCCACGATGCGGCAGGATTTGGCGCAGCGTCTGGCGCTGTCGCGGGCAACCCAGCTGCCGCTCATCGCGACGAATGACGTCTTGATGCATGTGGCGGAACGCCGGCCTCTGCTGGATGTCGTGACCTCGATCCGCAAAGGCCTTCCGCTCGATGCGATCGGCCGCAGGCTCGAAGCCAATGCCGAGCGGCATTTGAAGAGCGGCGCGGAGATGGCGCGGCTCTTCGCCGATGTGCCGGAGGCGATCTCCGAGACCTTGCGCTTTCTCGATGGTCTCACATTCTCGCTCGCCGATCTCGCGCATGAATATCCGGAGGAATTGCGCGAAGGCTATGCGAGCCCGCAAGAGGCGCTCGAAACCTTCGCACGTGAAGGTGCGGCCCGGCGCTATCCGAACGGTGTGCCGGAGCGGGTCAATCAGGCGCTTTTGCATGAATTGAAGCTTGTCGAAGCGCTTGCCTATGCGCCGTATTTTCTCACCGTGCATGACATTGTGCGCTTTGCCCGCGAACAGAAAATTCTTTGCCAAGGCCGCGGCTCAGCGGCCAATTCCGTGCTCTGTTTTTGTCTGGGCATCACCGAAGTCGATCCGGCGGTGCATGATCTCCTCTTCGAGCGCTTCATCTCGGCCGAGCGCAAGGAGCCGCCCGACATCGATGTCGATTTCGAGCATGAGCGGCGCGAAGAGGTCATGCAATATATCTATCAGCGCTATGGCCGTGCGCGTGCGGGCCTCACCGCGACGGTGATCACCTATCGTAGCCGCTCGGCGCTGCGCGAAGTCGGCAAGGTCTTTGGTCTTTCCGAGGATGTCGTCGCGGCGCTGGCAAGCGACATATGGGGCCGCTCCTCCGAGATGGTGAGCGATGAGACGCTGCGGCGCCTCAACCTCGATCCGCGTGATCCGAGGTTGAAAAATGTCTTGGTGCTGGCTGAAGAGCTGATCGGCTTTCCGCGCCATCTCTCGCAGCATACGGGCGGCTTCGTCATCACCCGCGACAGGCTCGATGACGTCGTGCCGATCGCCAATGCGACGATGGACGAGCGCACCACCGTCGAATGGGACAAGGACGATCTCGATGCGCTCGGCATATTGAAGGTCGACGTGCTGGCGCTCGGCATGCTGACCTGCCTGCGCAAAGGCTTCGCGCTTCTCGAAAAGCATTATGGCCTGAGCTTTACGCTCGCGACGCTGCCGCCCGAAGAGCCTGCCGTCTATCAGATGATCTCGCGTGCCGACACGATCGGCGTCTTCCAGATCGAGAGCCGGGCGCAAATGTCGATGCTGCCGCGGCTGCGGCCGCAGGCCTTCTACGATCTCGTCATTGAAGTCGCGATCGTCCGGCCTGGCCCGATCCAGGGCGATATGGTGCATCCCTATCTGCGCCGAAGGCAGGGGCTCGAGCCCGTCCATTATCCGTCGAAGGAACTGGAGGCCGTGCTCGGCAAGACTCTCGGTGTGCCGCTGTTTCAAGAGCAGGCGATGAAGATCGCCATCGTCGCGGCCGGCTTCACGCCGGCGGAAGCGGATAAATTGCGCCGCGCCATGGCGACCTTCAAACGCACCGGCATGATCGGCAAATTTCGCGACAAGATGATCGAGGGCATGGTCGCGAAGAATTATACGCGCGATTTCGCCGAGCGCTGCTTCCGCCAGATCGAAGGTTTCGGCACCTATGGCTTTCCAGAAAGTCATGCCGCTTCATTCGCTCTGCTTGTCTATGCCTCTGCCTGGATGAAATGCCGCTATCCTGATGTCTTTGCCTGCGCGCTTCTGAATGCGCAGCCTATGGGTTTTTATGCACCGGCGCAGATCGTGCGCGATGCGTGCGAGCACGGCATTGCGATCGAGGAGGTGGACGTCAATTTGTCCGAGTGGGATTGCACTTTGGATGCGGACGCGCCGCACATCATGCCCGGCCATGACGCGGAAAAGGACGCGCTTTCACCTGGCGTCAATTCGCGGCTGCACCCCCGCCATGCCACAATGGCTGGCGAGATCCGCGCGACCCATAAGATCAGGCTTGGCTTTCGTCAGGTCAAAGGTCTCGCGCAAAA
>JBKQRA010000205.1:0-25244 GCA_052144065.1 Methylovirgula sp.
ATTGGCTATGACGGGCATAGCGCCGGCGTAGATAATCGCGCTCACCATTGAAATTGGCCCATTTGGCATCGGCGATCTCCTTCTCAACTACAGGCCGCCCGTCCAATTCACCGAACCGCCGGGCGGCAGCCGATCGCTTTTCAGCCGATAGCGGCCACAATGTCTTCAGCAACATTTTCGGGCGATTGGTCAGTACGACGATGCCGTCCGGGTCAACGAAGAAATAGGCACGCCCAAATTCGCTGAGATCGGCGCTCAGCCCCTCGAAGGTCTTCTTGAGAACCGCGACGCCGACAATCGCGCCGTCTTCGGCGCGAACCGGATAGCTCGCGAAATAGGCGAGTTCCTTGCTCGCGGCATCGAAGTCGAAGTGATATCCGGGCGCCCCGGCGATCGACGTCTGAAAATAGGACGAGGCACGCTTATTTGCAGCAACCGGAGAGGTCGTCATCCGACGATCGGACGCAGCAACGACTTTTCCAGAGCCATCCAGTAGGAAACCGAGCTTTGCGCCGGATGCCTCGACATCGAGATCGAGGATGGCCAAAGCGAGCGCGACGTCCTGCTGGCTTCCACCGTTCAGCAAAGGCCGCACAGAGGGTGTTCCCGCGAGAGATTTCACCATTCCTTCTACAACCGCCGTCTCGCCGGCGAGATGGCTGGCAAGCAGATCGATGTCGCCGCGCGCTTCCTCTTGGACATTCTGCCTGTAAACGCCGCCAAGAAATTCGGTCAACATCCACCCGAGGACGAGGATCGTGCCCATCGTAACCAAGGTCCAGATGAACTGATTACGAAGATAGGCCGCATAGCGCGCGGTGGAGACCTCTAAAACAAGCAATTGGCCCCAAATGCCCCAGATCGAAAAAGCGATCGCACAGGCCAGAAGTCCGCGCAGGAGTTGGATCGGCAGACTGGTGAGATGGGTAAACCATCCGTAATTGAATTGGTTCGCAGGCCAGAACGCAGCGGCTGGAACAATGACGCCCGCGGCAACAGCATAAAGCGCAAACCCCACGGCGGCGACGGCGGCCAAGCCACGTGTCGGACCGCTAAGTTCTTTGGCATGCCAAACGAAAACCGCGCTCGTCGCCATTGCGGCAACAAAGCCCGTGGAATAACGCGCAACGACACCAGCCGTAGTCGGCCCGCCAAGCGCTCCGCCGAAAACAACCAGCAACGCCAAAAGCAGATAGACCCACCGGTCGGGTAGTTTCAGTCCCAGCCGGATCAACTCAAGCCTTGCGAACTCCATCAACAGCATAAAAGAACCGGTCACGAGCGCGGTCCGCGCCGCCGCAAAGAGCAGCGAATCGCCGATTACAAGTGCCGTCAGATCCAGCCATTCCGATGCACCGTGAACGAAGCCGAACACGCCGAGCACAAGCCAGGGCTCTTGTCGTCCCGGTATCCTTGCGATCGCAAAACAGGTGACGCCAAGTAGAATGAACGCCAAGCCATAAAAGAAGAAAATGAAGTCGAGCTGCGAACTCATAAACGCAGCAATATTTTCTCGCATCGATCCGGCCAACATGTTCAGGCGACGGTCGCGCCCGCATGACCATGCGCTCGCGCTGTCGGCCTTCCTCTAGGACAGCCGACAGGGTAAAGGCCGAGAGTCAATAAAAGGAAAATGCGTTCAGATAAGCGCTTCTTAGGAAAGCCGAAGGGCAGTTCCCTTGCAATTGAGGCACTTGCCTCGCTTGGATTGTGCCGGCTGCAAACCGGCCAAGCCCAAGCAATCCGCCGCTCTCGCCGCCTGCCTCTATGCGGAAGGTCTTTCCGGCGGAGCCTCCTGCAGATTAGCCAAAGCTAATCGAATTCTGTCGGCTCGAATTCGCGATAGGTCGAGCAGAATTCGCAGGTGACGCCGATCTTGCCATTGTCGCCGACCATTTCGTGGCGTTCGTCCGGCGTAAAGCTCTTCAGCATATTGGCGATGCGGTCGCGCGAGCAGCGGCAGGTCGCGCGCACAGTCTCGGTCTCGAAGACTTTAACGCCGCGCTCATGAAAAAGCCGATAGAGCAGGCGCTCGCTCGACAAGCCCGGATCGACGAGTTCATGATCCTCGATCGTCGCGGCAAGCGATTTCGCCTCGACCCAGGCGTCGTCTTCCTTCATTTCCGGCACGATCGTGCCTTCCGGCACGTCGCCTGGCGGCAGATCCGGCATGATCTGGCGGGCGCGCGAGGCAGGCAGAAACTGCACCATCAGGCCGCCGGCGCGCCATTGCATGCCGGCCCCCGTCAGATTTTCCGCGACCGCTAAGCGCACGAAGGTCGGGATCTGCTCGGACTGGCGAAAATATTGATGCGCCGCCTCCTGCAGGCCCTGGCCTTCAAGCGCGACAATGCCCTGATAGCGCGACATGTCGCTGCCCTGCTCGATCGTCAAAGCAAGATGACCTTTGCCGAGAAGCTCGGCCGGCGAGACGCCCTCCGCCAGCCGCTCGGCATCGAAGCGGGCGAAGGCGCGCAGCCCGTCCGGCGCATCGAAGTCGACGACGAGCATATTGACGACGCCGTTGCTGCGCGTCTGCAATTGCAGCCGCCCGTCGAATTTCAGGGCCGAGCCGAGCAATGCAGTAAGCACGGCCGCCTCACCGAGGAGGCGCGCCACAGGCGTCGGATAATCATGCTGGCCGAGAATCTTATCGATCGAACTGCCAAGCCGCACGACGCGGCCGCGCAGATCGAGCGGTTCGACCGCGAAGGGCAGCACCTGATCATCGCGGCCTTCGTCCGAGACCATGCGCGAATGCGGCTCCGCGCGCGGGTGGAAATCCGTCATCCTTCGAGCGTCCCGAAGCACCAGGACAATATGCCCTTTTGCGCATGCAGACGGTTCTCGGCCTCGTCGAAGACGACGGATTGCGGGCCATCGATCACCGCATCGGTGACTTCCTCGCCGCGATGCGCCGGCAGACAATGCATGAAGACTGCATCCTTTGCCGCCGCGGCCATCAGCTTTTCGTTCACCTGATAGGGGCGCAGCAGATTATGACGGAAGCTTTCGTCATCATCGCCCATCGATACCCAACAATCCGAGATCACCGCGTCGGCGCCGGCCACCGCCTCAAAGGGATCGCGCATCAGATTGAGCCGCGTCTGCGTCTTGCGGGCCCAGTCGACAAGTTCGTCGGGGGGATCGAGCTGCGCCGGCGTTGCGACATTGATGGAAAACTCGAACTTCTGCGCCGCATGGATCCAGCTGGCGAGCACATTGTTGGAGTCGCCGCTCCAGGCAATGGTGCGGCCCTTGATCGGCCCGCGATGCTCTTCAAAGGTCATAATGTCGGCCATGACTTGGCAGGGATGCGAGCGTTTGGTGAGCCCGTTGATCACCGGGACATCGGCATAGGCGGCAAGCTCGGTCAGCTGGCCGATGTCGAGCACGCGGATAACGATGGCATCGACGAAGCGCGACAGGACGCGAGCCGTGTCGGCGATCGTCTCGCCGCGGCCGAGCTGCATCTCCTGGCCAGTGAGCATGACCGTCTCGCCGCCCAATTCGCGCATGCCGACATCGAACGAGACGCGGGTTCGGGTCGACGGCTTGTCGAAGATCATCGCCAGCACTTTGCCGGTCAGCGGCCGGCTCGCGGCGAGCGCGCCTTTGCGACGGCGCTTTTTGATCGCGATCGCGGTTTCGAGAATGCGGCGCAGTTCCGGCGCCGGCATTTCGGACAAATCGAGGAAGTGGCGCGGCGTTCCGTTTGCGGTGCCGTTCTTTGCTCCATTGTTCATTCGGCCGCTCCTCTCGACGGCATCTCCTTCTGCAAGCCTTGGGCGATATGGGCCGCGGCAGCCTCGAGGCGCTGGAGACCTTCGGCGATCTCCGCTTCATTGACGATCAGCGGCGGAAGAATACGCGCGACATTGTCGGCGGCACCGATGATCACGATTTTTTCTTTGCGCGCCGCGGCGACGAATTCCGCGATCGGCACATGCGTCTTCACGCCGAGCAGCAGGCCCTCGCCACGCACTTCGGCGATCACATCGCTATATTTCGCCTGCAGCTCGGCGAGCTTAGTCTTCAACAGCGCGCCCATGCGCACGGCGTGATCCAGAAAACCATCCGCCAGGACGATGTCGAGGACGGCATTGCCTATTGCGGTCGCCAGAGGATTGCCGCCATAGGTCGTGCCATGGGTGCCATAGGTCATGCCCTTGCCGGCTTCGCGCGTCGTGAGAAAAGCGCCGAGCGGAAAACCGCCGCCGATGCCCTTGGCGATCATCATAATGTCGGGCGCGACGCCGGCCCGCTGATAGGCGAAGAGCGGCCCGGTGCGACCGACGCCGGTCTGCACTTCGTCGAAGATCAACAAAAGCCCGTTCTCGTCGCAGAGCTTGCGAACGCCCTGCAGAAAGCTTGACGGCAGCACGCGGACGCCGCCCTCGCCCTGGATCGGCTCGATCAGGATCGCGCCGGTCTGCGGCCCGATCGCAGCCTTGACCGCATCGAGATCGCCGAAGGGCACCTGATCGAAGCCCGGCATTCTCGGCTCGAAGCCTTCGAGATATTTCGCATTGCCGCCCGCCGCCAGCGCCGCCAGACTGCGGCCGTGGAAGGCGCCTTCGAGCGTGATGATCCGGGTCTTGTCCGGATGGCCGCTCGCATAATGGTATTTGCGCGCCGTCTTGATCGCGCCTTCGCAGGCCTCCGTCCCGGAATTGGTGAAGAAGACGAAATCGGCAAAGGTCGCGGCGACCAGCCGCTCGGCGAGTTGCTCGGCCTGCGGGATCTGGAAGAGATTGGACGTGTGCCAGAGCCGCTGACCTTGCGCGGTCAGCGTTTCCACGAGATGGGGATGTGCATGGCCGAGCGCCGTCACGGCGATGCCGCAACCAAAATCGAGAAAGCGCTCGCCCTTGGTCGAGATCAGCCAGGCGCCTTCGCCGCGCTCAAAGGCGACGTCCGCGCGCGCATAGGTTGGAAGCAAGGCAGAGGTCACTGGGTCGGTCCCTGCAAAAGCCATCTCAAAAGCTCACGTCCAGGCGACATTACAACGACATAGGTTCGAAGGCGGCACGCATTCCGTCTGGGTCTACGATCGGTGCCAGCGGCGGGCTGCCGGAAAGCGCCGCCATTCCGACCGGCACGCAAACCAGCGCGAAGCCCAAAATCAAAGTGCCGCCCGTTGGGGCGGCATCTCGCGGGCAATGTAGGGATTTCAGCGGGAACGGTCAATCTTTCTGGGCCGATCCGGCCGGGCTGGCGGCTTTGCCCGCCAGCAAAGATGTTGCGCCAAAGACTCGGTGCCAATGGTTTTTTAAGACTCTCTTCCAAGCCCCTTGTTGAAAACGGTGTGGGGGCGAATCGGACTCTTGCGCGCGATTCAAGCAGTAGTGTAGATTCTTTTGTGTCGACTACGACATCTCGTGCGGCGGACCCATCTGAATGCGTAAACGGTTGAACGACGCCGGTTATCCGGTCGTGCGGGGATTCCGGATTCAGGTTGTGCAGCGGGGGTTGCGGCATCGGCCTTTGAAAACCGCGTTCAAAATCACCGAAGACTGAGATCGAGGAGGACTTCAATGTCCTGGACCGACGAACGAGTGGAACTGCTCCGCAAACTCTGGCTCGAGGGCTTGAGCGCCAGCCAGATCGCGAACACTCTCTCGAACGGCATTACGCGCAATGCGGTCATCGGCAAGGTGCACCGGCTCGGCCTTTCCGGCCGGATCAAAGCCTCCGCGCCGAGCGTACCGCGGCCGCGCAACAAACCCATGCGCCCGGTGGCGCCGCGCCATACCGCAACAGCCATTCGCGGCAACACCGCTTTGGCCCTCAAAATCCATCCGACGGAAATGCTGGAACCAGAACCCATGGAAGATGTCGTCATCCCGATTTCCGAAAGGGTGACGATTTTGGAACTCAAGGAAGCCATGTGCCGCTGGCCGCTCGGCGATCCGACGAGTTCCGAATTCCGCTTTTGCGGCGCCAAAAAGCCGACCGAAGCGACCGGACCCTATTGCGCCTATCACAGCCGCATCGCCTATCAGCCGGTGCAGGACCGCCGGCGTGAGCGCGAACGCGAACGCCGCACCCAAAAACTCGCCTGACGCAAAGCGTCAGGCGCTGTTACCATGCCACGAAGCTGAACGGCGAGCCTTACTCCGGCTTGCCGAAGGTCTCGTCGAAGGAATAGCCGGCGCCGCGGATCGTGCGGATCGGATCACGCTCGTCCGATTGCGACAGAGCCTTGCGCAGGCGCCCGACATGCACGTCGACGGTGCGCTCGTCGATATCGGCGGAGAGCCCCCAGACCGCATCGAGCAATTGCGAGCGCGAGAAGACACGGCCGGGCTTCGCCATCAGATATTCGAGCAGGCGAAATTCGGTAGGCCCGAGATGGACGTCGCGGCCGGAGCGGTTGACCCGCCAATTCTCCCGATCGAGGCCAAGATCGCCGGCAAGCAGCGTCGAGGAGACGCGGTCCGGACGCGACCGGCGCAGCAGCGAGCGCACACGCGCCATCAGCTCCGGCACGGAAAAAGGCTTAACGACATAATCGTCGGCGCCGATCGTGAGGCCCCGGACGCGCTCGCTCTCGTCGCCACGCGCCGTGAGCATGATGACCGGCAGTGTCCTTGTCGCTTCGCGCGCCCGCATTCGCCGGCAGATCTCGAGGCCCGAGACGCCGGGAAGCATCCAATCGAGGATGACGAGATCCGGTGGTGATTCAACCAGCCGCAACTCGGCTTCGTCGCCGCGTTCCACGCGCTCGACGGCAAAGCCTTCCGCTTCAAGATTATAGGAGAGGAGGAGGCTCAGCGCGGCCTCATCCTCGACAACCAGAATGCGCGGAGCGCTGACGGCGGTCGAAGTCGGACGTGCTTGCGAGCCCGGACGGCCATCGCCGGATGATTGCATGACACCGTTCATGGAATAGCTCTCTCAGTTCACATAGCCACATGCGGCGCTTCGGAGAACTGCGACGGTCCCTTCGGCCGCTCCGTCGGCAAAGGTTCACCCGTGACGAGATACACAACGGTTTCGGCGATATTCGTCGAATGATCGCCGATTCGCTCGATGTTTTTTGAGCAGAACAGGAGATGCGCACAGAACGAAATGTTGCGCGGATCTTCCATCATGAAGGTCAGAAGATCGCGGAACACGGAATCTTCGAGCGCGTCGAGCTCGACGTCGTTCGACCAGACATTGCGGGCACGTTCCGCATCCCGCAACGCATAAGCATCAAGCGCATCCTTCAGCAGCATGGCGGCTGCTTCATGCATCGACTTGAGGCCGACAAGCGCACGCGGAAAACGCGGCTCGGTCGACAGCTTGATCGCGCGCTTGGCGATATTCTTGGCGAGATCGCCGACCCGCTCAAGATCGCCCGAGATGCGGATCGCGGCGATGATCTCGCGCAGATCGAGCGCCATCGGCTGGCGCCGCGCGATGGTGAGAATCGCCTGCTCCTCGATGTCGCGCTGCAGAATATCAAGCCGCATATCGGTCGCGACCGTCGCGTGAGCGAGGTCGGTATCGAGATTGGCAAGCGCATCCATTGCATCGCTCAGCATTTTTTCCGCGATGCCACCCATCTCGGCGATCTTGCGACCGAGATCTTCGAGTTCTTTGTCGTAGGCTCTGACAGTATGGTCCGACATAGGCTCTACCTCGCAACTGACCCGATCAACCGAATCGGCCAGTGATGTAATTTTGGGTCTGCTGCTGTTCCGGTGACGTGAAGATGTGCGACGTGCCGCCGAATTCGACGAGTTCGCCGAGATACATAAAGGCAGTATATTCCGAAACGCGCGCCGCCTGCTGCATATTATGCGTGACGATGGCGATCGTGTAATTGTCTTTCAATTCGTCGATCAACTCTTCGACCTTGGCCGTCGAGATCGGATCGAGCGCCGAGCAGGGCTCGTCGAAGAGGATCACTTCCGGCTGGATCGCCACGGTCCTTGCGATGCAAAGCCGCTGTTGCTGGCCGCCGGAAAGCGACAAGCCGCTGGCATTGAGCTTGCCCTTCACTTCGTCCCAGATCGCCGCGCCTTTCAGCGCCGTTTCGACACGTCCGTCGAGCTCGCTCTTCGGCAGTCTTTCATAAAGGCGAATGCCAAAGGCGATGTTCTCATAGATCGACATCGGGAACGGTGTCGGCTTCTGGAACACCATGCCGACGCGCGCCCGCAGCAGATTGAGGTCTTGGTGCGGGGCGAGAATATTTTCGCCGTCGAGGAGGATTTCTCCCTCGGCCCGCTGGCGCGGGTAGAGATCATACATGCGGTTCATCGCGCGCAGCAGTGTGGACTTGCCGCAGCCGGACGGCCCGATCAGCGCCGTCACCTTATTGGCGTAGAGCTGCATGTTGATGTTCTTCAGGGCAAGATTATCGCCATAGAAGAACTGCAGATTGTTGACCGACATCTTGACCTTAAGGTCGGGCTTTATCGCATTCGCATATGTCATTACGCGGCCTTTCGGGAACCAAGTACGCGGGCCATGATCGACAGCGCCAGCACGGCCAAAGTGATGAGGAGGGCACCCGCCCACGCAAGCCGCTGCCAATCCTTGTAGGGACTGAGCGCGAATTGGAAAATCACGACCGGCAGACTCGGCATGGGCTCGTTGAGATTGGCATCGAAGAACTGATTGTTGAGCGCGGTGAAGAGGAGCGGCGCTGTCTCGCCACTGATCCGCGCCACGGCCAACAACAGACCGGTGATGAGGCCTGATTTCGCGGCGCGATAGGCGACTTTGTTGATGACGAGCGATCGCGTCATTCCAAGCGCGGTACCGGCCTCGCGCAAAGTGCCGGGAACCAGCAGCAACATATCTTCGGTCGTGCGAACCACGACCGGCACGACGATCACGGCCAGCGCAACCGCGCCGGCGATGCCGGAGAAATGTCCCATCGGCGCGACCATGATCTCATAGATGAAGAGGCCGATGACGATGGACGGGGCGCTCAACAGAATGTCGTTGATGAAGCGCACCACCGAGGCAAGCAGCTTGCCGCGCCCATATTCGGCGAGATAGGTGCCGGCGAGGAGCCCGATCGGTGCGCCGAAGGCGACGCCGAGCACCGTCATGATCAGGCTGCCGACGATAGCGTTGAGCAGGCCGCCCGCACTGCCGGGCGGCGGCGTGTTCTGCGTGAAGACGGAGAGCGACAGGCCGCCAAGACCTTCGCGCAGCAGCGCGAAGAGGATGAAAACCAGCCAGGCAATGCCGAAGACGGCAGCGCTGTAATAAAGGATCACCGAAACGCCGTTGCGGCGGCGGCGGCCCTGGTAGATGTTCATGCCGCGCATGATTAGACCCGCCCTTTGCGTTCGATCCGCATCAGCATGTAGCGCGCGATCGCAAGCACGAAGAATGTGATGACGAAGAGGATGAGGCCGAGTTCGACCAGCGCCGACGTGTAGAGATCGCCGATCGCCTCGGTGAATTCATTGGCGATCGTCGCCGAAATGGTCGTGCCCGGCGCAAACAGCGAACCGGAGATGCGATGCGAATTGCCGATGACGAAGGTGACGGCCATGGTTTCGCCGAGCGCACGGCCCAGCGCCAGCATCACGCCGCCGATGACACCGGGCCGGGTGTAGGGAATGACCACCTTGCCGACGACTTCCGAGGTCGTGCAGCCGATGCCATAGGCCGCCTCCTTCAGGACCGGCGGCACCGTCTCGAAGACGTCGCGGGAGATCGAGGAGATATAGGGAAGCACCATGATGGCGAGAACGATGCCCGCCGTGAGCATGCCGATGCCATAGGGCGGTCCGGCGAACAGGGTCGACAGCACGGGGATCGGACCAAAAATCTTGATCAGCCCCGGCTGCACATAGTCCTGCAGGAAGGGCGCGAAAATGAAGATGCCCCAAATGCCGTAGATGATCGACGGAATGCCGGCGAGAAGCTCGACCGCAATGCCGATTGGCCGGCGCAAATTTTGTGGGCAGAGCTCGGTCAGGAAGATCGCGATGCCAAGGCCGATCGGAATGGCGAACACCATGGCGATGGCGGAAGTGACGAGCGTGCCGTAGACCGCAGCAAGACCACCATATTGCTCGGTGACCGGGTTCCACACCTCGGTGGCGAGAAAATTGAACCCAAAGGCCCTGATCGCCGGAATCGAGCCTTGGATCAGCGAGATGATGACGCCGCCCAGCAGAATGAGGACGCCGAGCGCGGCCGCCAGCGTCAGGCTATGAAATAAGCGATCGCGGAGTTTGAACGTGCGCAGAGCCTGCGCCCGCGCCGTAGTGCTATTGTAAGACAGCCGCCCACTCTCCACTGCTACATCAGCCAAAGTGTCCACTCCAGAAAGCAGTCAATAGCATGATTGGGTTCATCCGCCAGCAGAGCCGCGGATCATGCGAGATACGCGACTTCGGAGCGCAACGGCCGGCAAGGCACATAACCGCCACGCTCCGAAGGGAATGCCGCCATGCGGTGGCCCTAGACCCCCTAAGCCCAGACCGCGGACAGCGAAGTGGAAGGGCCGAAAATCCGGCCCTTCCAAGACAATTAGCGCAGCAGTATCAGTTGCTCAGCGCCTTGGTGTCGATGCCGGTGATCTTCTCGGCCCACATCTTCTTGATGGAGTCCTTCACATTGCCCGGAAGCGGCACATAGACGAGGTCTTCGGCCATCTTGTCGCCATTGGCATAGGCCCAAGCGAAGAACTTCAGAGCCGAAGTGACGGCGGCCGGATCCTGCGGCTTCTGATGCACGAGAATGAAGGTCGCGCCGGCAACCGGCCAGGAGTCGGCACCCGGCTCGTCGGTCAAGATCACATAGAAGCTGTCGGCATGCGCCCAATCGGCATGGCCGGCAGCGGCCATGAAGGTGGCGGCCGTCGGCGCAACCGCCTTGCCGTCCTTATTGATGAGCTTGATATACGTCATGTTGTTTTGCAGGACGTAGGCATATTCGTTGTAGCCGATGGCGCCCTTCGTCTGGATGACGCTGTTAGCGACGCCTTCATTGCCCTTCGCGCCGATGCCGACCGGCCATTCGACGGCGGTCGAGTTGCCGACCTTCGACTTCCAATCAGCCGAGACCTTCGAGAGATAATTCGTCCAGATGAAGGTGGTGCCCGAACCGTCCGAACGATGCACGACGGCGATCGGCAGCGACGGCAGGGTGAGACCGGGGTTCAGCTTCTTGATCGCCGCATCGTTCCAGTTCTTGATCTCGCCGAGATAGATCTTGGCAAGCGTCGGGCCGTCGAGCTGCAATTCACCGGGCTTGACGCCAGGAATGTTGGCAGTCGGCACGGCGCCGCCGATCACGGTCGGGAACTGAACGAGGCCGTCCTTGGCAAGAACCTTGGGCTCCAGCGGCATGTCGGAAGCGCCGAAGGTCACGGTGTTCGCGGTGATCTGCTTGATGCCGCCGCCCGAGCCAATCGACTGATAGTTGAGGCCGATGCCGGTCGCCTTCTTATAGGCGTCCGCCCATTTGGCATAAATCGGATAAGGGAAGGTGGCGCCCGCCCCCGAAATATCCGCGGCTTTGGCACCAACAGTTGAGAATGTCGCCACGGCCGCGATCAGCGCCGTACGCACGAGGGTGTTGAACATTGGTTTATGCCTCTCGAGGCTGAGGTGGACAGCGACGCAGCGAACCAGCTTCGCCGAAAGCGAACGCTCCTATGGGAGGGCAGAACATTTGAGGCGGCGATCCGATACTAGCGACGCCTGAAGATGACTCTGTGGCCCCGCGCCGAAGACCGTTTAGGAGCGTGACGAGAAGCAATAACGACAGATTCATGACACGCAGATGACAGTGGCCGGCGCGGCGTCCAGACTCACTCGCGCATGCCGAAAAGTGGCAGCACGATGCCGAAGCTCGCGCCTTCGCCGATCTTGGATTCGATCGTCAGCCGGCCGCGATGGCGCGCAACAATATGTTTGACAATGGCCAAGCCTAAGCCAGTGCCGCCTTTAGCGCGGCTGTCGCCGGCGTCCACCCTGTAGAAACGTTCGGTCAGGCGCGGCAGATGTTCGGGCGGAATGCCTGGGCCGTAATCGCGTACCGTCATTGTCACATGCTGACCTTGAACGGCGATGGAAATATCAACCTGCCGCTTCACCGTCGCCGTATCGGCGGCGCCATATTTGATCGCGTTTTCGATAAGATTTTCGGCGACCCGCAGCAGTTCGTCGCGGTCGCCGGCGACAATCGCATCTTGCGGCGCGCTAATGTTGAGGTCGACGCGCCGGTCATGCGCCATCGGCGAGAGTGTATCGACGATATGCTTGAGAATGCCGACGAGATCGACGGGCGTCTCGGGATGCACGTGGAGATGCTGCTCGATCCGCGACAGCGACAGAAGGTCGTCGACGAGCCGCGACATGCGCTGCGCCTGTTCGCGCATGATCATGAGAAATTTCGAGCGGGCGCCGGCGTCGTCCCGCGCCGGTCCCTGCAATGTCTCGACGAAGCCTAAGAGCGAGGCAAGCGGCGTACGCAGCTCATGGCTCGCATTGGCGACGAAATCGACGCGCATGCGCTCGAGCCGGCGGGCTTCGGTGAGATCACGCAAGGACAGCATCAAGGCCGGTTCGAAAGCGTCGCCGCCAAAGGGCGCGATGCTAACTTCGAAGGAGCGTTCGACCGGAACTTTCTCGAGCCAGACGACCCGTTCGGCGCGACCGGCGCTGCGCACGCGCGCGACCGAGTCGAGCACATCGGGCGAGCGCAGGCTGCGGGCGAGGAGCTCATCGGACCGCAAACTCGGCAACAGCCCACGCGCCGCGGCATTCGCCGCAATGACGCGATCGTCATTGCCAATGACTAAAGTCGCATCGGGCAAAGCCTCAAGCAGGCCGCGGATCAGCGCGCGATCACGGTGCCTGTTGTCCTCACTGATACGCATCGACGACGAAGCCCCACGGAGCCGGATGTTCCGCATCTTTGCGAAAGCCGTGACCCGCACGGCTCCGCTTTAAGCGGCTCGCGCAAGATTGCCAAGGGAGCAATGCGGATAAGGCGCGCCGCCAGTGGAGAGCTCCTTGTGGATGCAAAGAGCAGCCGTGCTGGCACCTGGTATTACCTGCGGAGGCATTTACCTAGATGTCGCGACCGGGCTCCCAAAGCGTATCGCTGCCCTCATGCAGATTGATGTGGCGGGCGGCGACAAACAAAAAATCGGAAAGCCGGTTGATATATTTGAGCGCGATTTCGCCGACGCTTTCGCCCGGCGTATGGGCAAGCGTCACCATGATCCGCTCGGCGCGGCGCACGACGCAACGCGCGAGATGCAGCGCCGCCGCCGGCTTCGATCCACCCGGCAGGATGAAAGAGGTCAGCGGACGCAGATCCGCATTGAGCTTATCGATCTCGCGCTCGAGCCGGTCGACCTGCGATTGATGCATCCTGAGCTTCGGCGTCTCGCCTTTAGCCTGCGGCACGCAGAGATCGGCGCCGAGATCGAAGAGATCATTTTGAATGCCGACCAGAATTTCGGCGAGCGACACTCCGGCTACGACATCCGAGAGATAGGCGCGGGCGAGGCCGATGGCGCTATTGGCTTCATCGACGGTGCCATAGGCCTCGACGCGCAGGTCGTCCTTGCGCCGGCGCTCGCCAGAGCCGAGCGCTGTCGTGCCCGCATCGCCGCTGCGCGTGTAGATTTTGTCCAGTCTGACCATGATGCCTTCAACGGTGCTTCAATGCCGCGCGCGAATTGCGCTCAGCCACGGAAATATAAGACACCGATGATGACAAGAATTGCAATGAATTGCAGTCCGACACGCCAACGCATCAGCTTCTGCGACAGATTGGGACTACCGCCGCGAAGCATATTGGCAAGACCCATGAGGAGGACAAAGGCGACCGCGATGACGGCCACGCCAACGAGCAAGTTCGACATCATATGGGGGGAAGGCATGTGCATAAAATTGATACTATCCCACATGGCCCCTGGCGCAAGCCGGACGTTCGGTGCGGGAAAGAGCGGCGCCTGATCTCTTGTGGGCTTACCTTAGGGCTCAATAGCCGCGCAGCAGACGTTCGAGATAGTCCATCTCTTCGCGAGCGCGCGAGGGATCGGACAGACGCCGGCGCAATTCTTCGAGCACGCTCTGCGCCCGCTGTGCCGCCGGCAGACCCATCGGATCGTAGCGCGAATTCGGATTGAACGCCGAATTGCCGCCCATCGGCCGGCCGAGCGGATCCGTGCCGCCTTCCTGCTGGCTTTGCGCCGAGCCTTCGCCCTGACCCTCGCCTTGGCCTTGCATCTGCTGGGCAAGCTTTTCGGCGCCCTTGCGCATCGCCTCAAGGGCGCGGCCTTGCGCATCGACCGCAGCATCATTGCCGTTGCCGCCCTGCGACAGACCCTTTTCCGCCTCTTCCATCGCGCGGCGCGCATCGTCGAGGCCCTGGCCGTCCTGGCCATTTTGACGCAGGCGCTTCTGCAATTGCTCGAGCCGATTGCGCAAAGCCTGCTGTTGCTGGCGCAGCGCTTCATTGCCCTGGCCGCCGGCACCCTGCTGGCCCATCTGACCCATATCGCCTTGACCCTGGTCTTGCCCCTGCCCCTGTTGCCCCTGCCCCTGTTGGCCTTGGCCCTGTTCGCCCTGACCTTGATCGGCTTGCTCGTCCTGATCCTGCTCGCCCTGGCCTGGCTGGCCTTGGCCGCGGCGCGCCTGACTCTGCTGATGCGTCTTGTCGCGCAGGCTCTGCTGCTCGCGCATCATCTTGTCGAGGTCGCTCAAGGCACGGCTCATTTCCTGGCCGGCCGGATTGCCTTGCTGGCGTTGCGCCATCTCCAGATTGTCGAGCGTGTTCTGCAATTGCTCGAGCATTTGCTGGGCACTCGCGCGATCGCCGGCGCGGGCCATCTCCTGCATGCGATCGAGCATCGCCTGAAGATCCTTGCGCGAGATCGATTTCACGCCATTTTGACCCTGCGGCGTCTGCCGCTGGGCGTTGCGGTCGCGCTGCTGCTGCCTGGCAAATTCATTGAGGAATTTGTCCATCGCGGCGCGCAAATCCTCGGTCAGTCTGCGGATCTCTTCATTCGAAGCGCCGCGCTGCAAGGCTTCGCGCAATTTCTGTTCGGCCGCGCGCAGATCGCGTTCTGCGTCGGAGAGATCGCCATTCTCGATCTGTAGTGCCATCTCCCAGAGAAAATCGGCCGTCGCGACGAGATCGGCGTCGGACTTCGCATCGACCAGCATATGGGTTGCCACGTCGAGGCCGAGATAGACTCCCGTCTTGGTCGAAAAGACCTCGGGCGCGATCATCATGGCCTGCAGGGCGAGTTCGACGAGTTCCTTGTCGTCTGGATAGAGGATGAGATTGCGCCGCTGTTCGGCAAGCGCCCGCGCGATCGGCTTGACGAAACGCTTTTCCGGCAAAGTGATGATGATCGGATCGCTCTTGCCTTCGTTGCCGGCTTCGTCCGTCGTCGTCAGCACCATTTTGACGCGCGTGCCGGCCCAGGGGTGATCCGAGAGATCGAGCGTCATTTCCGTCTCGCCGAGACCGCCAGGGCCCGGCGGCAGAGCAAGCGCGACGCGCGGCGGCGGCACGAGCGAGCGCAGATGTCCTTTCGCGCCCTCGACTTGCGGATCGGAGAAATCGGCACTGGCGCCGACGACGCCGTAATCATCCTCAATCTTGTAAGACAGGGTGAGGCTGCCGCGCAGATTGGGGCGCGGCGCATCGGTCAATTCGATCCGCGGCGGTTTGTCGGGAATGACGACGAGATCGAAAATGCCGAGCAGCGCGCCCGAATGTTTGATGCCGAGACGCGCGTCGCCGCGCAGCACGAGCCGACGCTCGTGATCATCCGCGGGTTTGGCGTCGGCGCTCTTCGGCTTGCCGGCATCTTTCGCCGCCGCGTTCTGCAGGCCGCCGCTCATATCAAGACCGAGATCGCCGCCGGAGCTGCGCACGATCACCGTCGAGCCGATCGGCACGACGATCTTTTCGGGATGATCGGCATTGCCGCCGGCGAGCTTCAACAGAACCGGCGCCTTGCCGGTATAGACCGGCGGATCGATCCAGGCATCGACACGATAGCCTGCGCCATCCTGTGCCGCGGCGCCGCGCCAGTCGAAGGCGCTGGCGATGCGCGCATATTTTTCAGGCCCCGCGACGAAGGCGCTGGCGATCAGAGCAACGAGAACGAAGGCGCGCAGCGCATAGCGGTCGAAATCGACCATTCGCGGCGACGGCAAGCCCGCCCGTAAGGCATCGACATTGCGCGCCACGCGCTGGCGATGCAGGCTCCACAGAGCCTGGGTCGCCGGATCATCGCTCGCATTGGCCAGCGCATCATCGAGCGTCGAAGCCGGGCGATGCGCGAGGCCGGAATCGCGATCGATGCGGCTCAGGGCTTCCTTGCGCGACGGCTTGGCCAGGCCGAACAAAGGCACCAGCGAAACGACGAAGGCGAGCGCGAACAGCCCGACGCCGATCATCCGCCAGATCGATCCGATTTCGAGCCAGAGCCCGGCAAAGGAAACGGCGATGAAAAAGCCGATAATGAGCAGCGGCGGCAGAACCGCGCGCCAAAGCTGCTCCCAGATGAGCGCGGCGCGGGCCAGATCGACGAGCCGGTCGAGACGGCGCGAAAACGGGCTCGCCGGCGCTGGATTGCCGCGTCCGCTGTCTTTCGGATTATTTTTGCTCAACCAAGGCTCCGGAAGGCCGCGAAAGGCGGCGTCTGCGACGATTGGATGCAAAAGAGACGGACGGATGCTCCGGTCTCGTAATCTAAGTCTCGCGGCTCAGGCTTCTGCCAAATTCTTGCGCCCAGCCTTGCGCCCCAGTATCGGCGGCGGCAGGTTTTCAGCAACCGCTAAGCTCTTCAAACGTCAAGATTAATATCGCTGACGCAGCGATTAAATAGGATTTCCGCCAAACTGCATCAGCAATTTCAGTCTATTCAGCCCAACCACGCCGGAATTTTGTCGAGGCCGATCAAATCGGCGTAGGTGCCGCGCGGCCGCACAAGCGCGTACTCCGCGCCATTGACCAGAACCTCCGGCACCAGCAGACGCGAATTATAAGTGCCGGCTTGAACGGCGCCATAGGCGCCAGCCGACATCACCGCCAGAAGATCGCCTTCCGCCGGCTCCGGCATCTCGCGCGCCAGTGCCAGATAATCGCCCGTCTCGCAGACCGGACCGACGACATCGGCGATGATCTTCGCTTGCCCTGCGGCGGGTGGGCGCACGGCCTGGATCTCGTGATAGGCGTCATAAAGCGTCGGCCGGACGAGGTCGTTCATCGCCGCGTCGACGATGACGAAACGCTTGGCTTCGCCCTGCTTCACATAGAGCACGCGGGTGACCAGAATGCCGGCATTGCCGACGATCAGCCGGCCCGGCTCGAAGATCAGCCGGCAGCCGAGATTGCCGAGCCGCCGCTTGACGACTTCCGCATAGCGCTCGGGGTGAAAACTGTCGGGATCATCGCCCTCATGATAGGGGATGCCGAGACCGCCGCCGAGATCGATATGCTCTATTCGATGGCCGTCAGCGCGCAGCGCGAGCAGAAAATCGGCGACGAGAGCGAAGGCATTGTCGAACGGCTCAAGATTGGTGATCTGCGAGCCGATATGCATGTCGAGGCCGGCGACTTCGAGATGCGGCAGCGTTGCCGCCTCGCGATAGACGTCGCGCGCAACGGCGATCGGAATGCCGAATTTATTCTCCGACTTGCCGGTCGCGATCTTCGCATGCGTCTTCGCATCGACGTCGGGATTGACGCGCAGCGCGATCCGCGCCGTCGTGCCGCGCGCCGCGGCGACCGCCGACAAAGCGCGCAATTCGGGCTCGGACTCGACGTTGAAGCACAAAATGCCTTCATCGAGCGCATAGGCCATTTCGGCCCTGGTCTTACCGATGCCGGAAAAGGTGATGCGATCGGCCGGAACGCCGGCAGCGCGGGCGCGGCGCAGCTCGCCTTCGGAGACGACATCCATGCCGGCGCCGAGCCGTGCCAGCGTCGTCAACACGGCCTGATTGGAATTTGCCTTCACCGCATAGCAGACGAGCGTCGAAAGACCGTCGAAGGCGGTTTTGAAGACTTCGTAATGGCGGCTCAATGTCGCCGACGAATAGCAATAGAAGGGCGTGCCGATACTGTCGGCGAGGCCGACAAGATCGACATCCTCGGCATGCATCACGCCATTCTTCAGCCCGAAATGATGCATCGAGGGCTTATTTCAGCAGAGGATCAAGAACGAAGGACGGATAGACCGAAGCTGTCGGCTTCGCCGGCGTAACCTGTGTCGTACCCGGCGACTGGTTCATCGTGGAATCGAGCGAGGCGCCGACCGGGGCGGCTGCCCCGCCAGCAGCCGGCGACGTTGGCTGCGCCGTGCTTTGCGCGCCCGTCTGCGCGGTGTCGGGCGCCGTCGCATCCGGCGGCGCTTCGAGCGGCCCGCGACGACCGCAGCCCGCCAGCGCCAGGAGCACCAGCGCCAGGCCAAAGGCCGCAGCAAGCTTACGAAGAGAGGGCTGAATCACACAAAAGGCTCCGGCAAAGCGCCCTCTATATAGACGAAGCGCAGCAGCGGCGAAAGCCGCAGCTCCAAACCACGGGGAAAAGCCTGCCGCTGTGACATGATAACGCCTCCGGAGACGCCTCTACGCCCGGCCCAGCAGCGAGAGCCAGCGGCGCGCCTGCGCCTCGACATTGGCCGGCGCGGTGCCGCCATAGCTCGTCCGGCTTTTGACCGAGTTTTCGACGCCGAGAACGGCGAAGACCTCTTGTGTAATCCGCGGCTCCTCGGCTTGCATTTCGGCAAGGCTCAGATCCTCGAGACCAACACCTTTTTCAGAGGCGCGCGCGACGAGCCGTCCGGTCACATGATGGGCGTCGCGAAACGGCATGGCGAGGCTGCGCACCAGCCAATCGGCGAGATCGGTCGCGGTGGAAAAACCGGCGCCCGCCGCGGCCTTCATCCGCTCCACATTGGCCGTGCAGTCGCGCACCATGCCGGTCATCGCGGCAAGGCAGAGCGCCAGATTGTCGAGCGCATCGAACGTGCCTTCCTTGTCTTCCTGCATGTCCTTGGAATAGGCGAGCGGCAGGCCTTTCATCACGATCAAGAGGCCGACAAGGTCGCCGACGATTCGGCCGGATTTGCCGCGCACCAATTCGGCCGCATCTGGATTGCGCTTTTGCGGCATGATCGACGAGCCGGTGGAAAACCGGTCGGACAATCGCAGAAAGCCGAATTGCGGTGTCGCCCAGATGATGATCTCCTCGGCGAAACGCGACAGATGCGTCGCGCAGATCGAGGCTGCCGCGAGCGTCTCAATCACGAAGTCGCGATCCGAAACGCTGTCGAGCGAATTGGCGGTCGGCCGATCGAAGCCCAGCGCTTCCGCGGTCATCGCCCGGTCGATCGGAAAGGATGTACCGGCGAGCGCCGCGGCGCCCAGCGGACATTCATTGAGACGGGCGCGCGTATCTTTGAAACGCGAGCGGTCGCGGCCGAACATCTCGACATAGGCGAGCAAATGATGGCCGAAGGTGACGGGCTGCGCCGGCTGCATATGGGTGAAGCCCGGCATCACCGCGCCGGCATGGATCAACGCCTTTTCGGCAAGCGCGATCTGCAAAGCTTCGATCTGGGCATCTAGCGTGTCGATCGCGGCCCGCACATAGAGGCGAAAATCGAGCGCGACCTGATCATTGCGCGAGCGTGCGGTGTGCAGGCGTCCGGCGGCGGGGCCGATCAGCACCGCAAGCCGCGATTCGATATTCATATGGATGTCTTCGAGGGCGCGGGAAAATTCGAAATTTCCCTTCTCGATTTCGCCACGGACTTCGCTTAAAGCCTCGCTGATCGCGCGGGCATCCGCCTCGGAGATGATGCCGGTCGTCGCCAGCATGGCGACATGAGCGAGCGAGCCGGAAATATCATATTCGGCGAGCTTGCGGTCGAAGTCGATCGATGCGTTGATCTCTTCCATCAGCGCATCGGGTCCGGCTTCGAAACGACCGCCCCACATCTTGTTGCTCATTCTATTGCTCGCAGTCTCACACGCTTTGGTAGGTCAGGCCGGAATGAAAAAAGAGGAAGACGAGAAGAACGAAGATCAACCGCCGGAGGAGGCGTCGAGCCGCATTCCCTTCCCCGCTCCGCTCATCGCCATTGGCGTTCTCATTGCGGCGTTGGGGTTTCTATACGCGACGAAGGTATGGCATCGCAATGAAGAGACGGCCGCGACGGCTGATTCCGCCACATGCGTCGCATCGCGGCAGCTCGCCGAGCGGCTGAAGCCGCTGGCGCATGGCGAAGTCGCGGCGCTGGCGGTCTCCTCCACGCCGCAGCCGCTGCCCGAGCTGGTCTTCGCTGGGCCCGACGGCAAGTTGGTCAAATTGTCGGATTTCCGTGGCCGCAACATCCTTCTCAATCTCTGGGCCACCTGGTGCATTCCCTGCCGGCGCGAAATGCCCGCCCTCAATCGCCTCCAAGCCAAGCGCGGCGGCCCCGACTTCGAGGTCGTCGCGATCAATGTCGATACGGCGCGCCTCGACCGGCCGCGCGCCTTTTTGCAGGAGATCGGGGTGAAGAACCTCACCTTCTATGCCGACAATAAGGCCGATGTCTTCGAGACCTTGAAGCAGGCAGGCAAGGTTCTCGGCCTACCGACGACGCTTTTCGTCGGCAAGGACGGTTGCGCGGTCGGCACGATGGCAGGCCCGGCCGAATGGGATTCGCAGGATGCGCTGGCGCTGATCGACGCGGCCAAGGGCTGACGGCCTACTGCGCCCAAGGCCCTTTGAAGGGGAAGATCGTCGCCGCGGTTTTCGGCACGAAGTCCGGAACCGCATGCGGCGAATCCTCAACCGGCGCGATCGGCGGCGGCGGCACATCATGGCCGCCGGCATAGCGCACCAGGGCGTCGACGCGGCTGTCGATCGAGGGGTGCGTCGAGAACAGGCTGTTCTCCGCCACCATCGCCGGGCTTTCGATGAAGAAGGCCGACATATGGGCGGAAGCTTCCGGCACTTGCGGCGCAACGGCGATCTTGCGCAGCGCCGAGATCAGCGCATCCGGATTTTTGGTCAGCTCCACCGAGCCTGAATCGGCCAGATATTCGCGCCGCCGCGACAGCGCGAAACGGATGAGGACGGAAAGCCCCCAGGAGACGGCGATGATGATGAGCGCGATGACGATCGCAATCACCGCGCCGCCACCCGATTTTCGGCCTGAATCGCTATCGGAGTCCGAATCCGAGGACCGCCGGCCCGATCCGAAGGCGAGCGGGAGATTCCAATTGTTGAAGATCATCTGGCCGATGAAGGAAAACACGCCGGCGAAGATCAAGGCGACGACGAGAAGCTGCGTATCGCGATTGCGGATATGGGTCAGCTCATGGCCGAGAACCGCCTCAAGCTCGGCATCGTCGAGCTTGTCGATCAGGCCGCGGGTGACGGCGATCGAATAATTATCCTCGCGCAGGCCCGAGGCGAAGGCGTTCAGCCCATCGGTCTCGATGATCTTCAACGCCGGCGTCGAGAGGCCGCGCGAGATGCAGAGATTTTCGAGCGAATTATAGAGCTTTGGCGCGCTCTGCCGGGTCACCTCCGTGGCGCCTGTCGCCTGATCGATCATCTTTTGATGAAAGAAAAAGGCGATCGCAAACCACAGCGCCGCGCCCGCCATGGCGAAGGGCCAGAGATGCGCGTAATCATGCAGCGCCCGCGTCAGGATCTGGGAGAGCGAGCCGCCGCGCCCGACCGCCATGAAGATGGCGAAGGCATAGACGATCGCTTGCAGAAGAATGACGAAGCTTGCGAGCAGCAGGACGGAGTAGAGCCGGTTCTGCCTGATCTGCGTATAGAGACCATAGGCCTTGAACATGGCCCTACTCCTCCCGCTGAAAATCGATCGCGTCTGAAATTTAGGTCTTAGAATTTGACTTGTTAGAATTTAACTTGCGGCGCTTGCTCGATCACCTGCTTCTCGACTGCATCGACCTGGAAGAATTCCTGCGGCGCAAAGCCGACGGAAGCGGCAAAGAGCGCCGCCGGCATGGATTCGCGCGTCGCGTTATATTCAGCCGCCGCATTGTTATAGAAACGGCGCGACGCGGCGATCTTGTTTTCGAGATCCGACAACTCGCCCTGCAATTGCATGAAATTCTGATTGGCCTTGAGATCGGGATAGGCTTCGGCCAGCGCGAAGACGCGGCCGAGCGCATTGGAGAGCGCGCCTTCGGCCGCGGCCTGCTGTGCGGGGCCTTGCGCCGTCGTCGCGGCATTGCGCGCCTGCACCACCGCTTCGAGCGTGCCGCGCTCATGCGCGGCATAACCCTGCACCGTCGCCACAAGATTGGGAATGAGATCGTGACGCTGCTTCAATTGCACGTCGATGTCGGAGAAGGCTTGCCGGCAGCGCTGCCGCAACGACACGAGGCCATTGTAGGTGAAGAGAAACCAAAGCCCCAAAAGAACGAGGATACCGAGAAAAATCCAACCCGCCATTATCGCCTCCCGAAGGTGGGGCTTTTGCGCCGTTATATCGGCGGCGCGTCGAAGCCGAGCCTTCACAAATTGCTAGAACATATCGCCTGGATCGGCCGAGGTGCGTTTCGGCACAGCCCGCGCAATTATCGGCTGCGAAGGCGACAATCTTAAGTCTCGCACCTGAAAATAGAAACGCCGCGCCTCCCGGAGGAAGACGCGGCGCATATTGAAAAGTCTTAGGGACGCTCAGGTCTGCTGGATGGCCGAGAGCAGCCAGGCGTCAGGACCCGCGCCCGCCCCGCGCACGAAGGTCCAAAGTTCGGTCGCCTGATCCGGCACATTCGGATTGCCCGAGACGATGCGGCCGCTCGCCCGGTCGACCATTGTGTCGATGAGCTGGAACTGCATCGCGGCGGTCGCATATTCGGCACCCCCTTCGCGCCACGCCTCGGCGAGATCACCCTTATTCAGCTTGATCGCCGACATGCGGTTGACGACGCCGCGCCGCGCATTGCCATCGAGTTCCTCACTGAAATAGCCGGCCATTTCCGGCGTCGAGAGACGCCGCAGCTGGTCGAGGTTTTCATCGCTGAAGGCGGTTTCGACGTCGCCAAGGAGCCGCTCGAACGTGTTGAAATCCGCCGGGGTGATCGGCAGCGGCGTGCCCTGCGGTGCGCCGCCCATGCCGCCAAATCCCATTCCGCCTAAGCCGCTGGCTTGCGGACCGACGCCGCCGTAAGGCGAGCCTTGGGACGCGCTTCGCGGGCCGTCATAGGCCATCTGCCGGTTGCGGAAGAAGTTCATCGCAAGGCGCACGACGAGGTAGATCAGGCCGATCTGCAGCAGCAGGCCCAGGAACGAAAAGCCGCCGCCGAGGCCGCCGAAGAGGCCGTGGCCGAACAGCAGGCCGAAGAGGCCCGCGCCAAGAAACCCGCCAAGCAGGCCGCCCATCAGGCCATGTCCGAACGTGTTGCCGAAGAGGCCGGGCGAACGTCCATAATTCTGGTTGAAACCGGGATTGTTCGGCGTGATGGAGCGCTGGATGGGCGCGGCACTGCGCGGCGCCACCGAGGTGATCGGCGGGGCGCTAAACGTGCGGCCGCCGCGGCTGCCCATGGAAAAGCCGCCGCCGGCGCGGGCAAAGGCATCGCCTGCCGCGCCAAGGCTGAGCAGCGCAGCCAGGATGAGAATGAACGTTTTCGAACGCAAAGACATCTGAAGGTCCGGGTCAAGCCGGGCGATACTGCCCAGCGGCTTCAATATGGGATGTCGCACCATGCTCTGCCAATGGGGTGGTAGCGGTGGGAAGACCTATGCCAAACTCAAGTTAGGCAAGTCCGCCTCTGCGACAGCGGGAAAGGGCCATGCATCAACGGCATGGCCAGAACCCCTCAGACAGATTAAAATTACTTTATGATTCCGAAACATCCCTTCTTCGGCCACGGCTCCTGCGAAAAACCGCGGCGGGGCTACCACCACGGCCGGCTGAAGGACGCCCTGCTGGAAGCCGCCCGCGCCCTGATTGCCGAACATGGGCCTGCCGGCTTCACTCTGGCCGAGGCGGCGAAACGCGTCGGCGTCACCGGCGCCGCACCCTATCGGCATTTCGCCGACCGCAACGAGCTCATCGTCGAATTGGCGCGCCGCGGCTTCGAATTGTTCGGCGAACGGCTCATGGGCGCCTGGGACGAGGGGCGTCCCGATGCGCGCACGGCGCTCAAGCGGATGGGCCGCGCCTATCTCGCCTTCGCCGCCGCCGAGCCGGGGCTCTATACGGCGATGTTCAACGAGGCGAAACGGCTGCACCAGCCGATCGCAAACGCGGTGGCAGGCAAAGCCTTCGACGGGCTCGGACGCGCGGCCGCCGCCGTGCTCGCCGGCGCCAATGTGAACTCGGCCGATGTCCGCAAGCTCGCCTATGAGCTTTGGGCGCTGGCGCATGGCACCGCCATGCTGGCCCTCGCCGGCCATTTGGATCCGGCGCATGGCGATGATCCGGCAGTGATCCTGGATCGCGGCGCCGAGGCGCTGATCGATGGAGCGCTGAAGAAGGCGCACGCTTAGGCCCGATCGCGGCGACGCTTTTCCGATCGCCCTCGACAATTTGCGAATGTTAATGTAACATACTTTTACATTGTGGCCGTCAAGGCCGCTATGGAGGACAAAAATGAGCGTCTATTCAGACCCTTATCAACAGGGCGCAGGCCAAGGCCCCTACGCAAACTCCTACCCGCACATGCGTACGGGCTGCGGACTTGGCTGGAAGCCGATCGAACTCGTCGCAATGATCCTCGGCTTTATCGTCTTCTGGCCGATCGGGCTCGCCATTCTCTTCGCCAAGATGTGGCAGAGGAAGCATGGCTATTCCGGCGATATTCCGAGCTTTGTCGAATCCAGGCTGCGCGAGAAATGGCGTGAGAACTGGCAATCGAAATGGCAAGAGAAATGGGAGACGAAGATGGGACGTTGGGCGTGCCACAGCCGGGATTTCGGTCGCGGTCCTTGGGAGTTTCGCGGACGGTCCTCAGGCAATGTCGCCTTTGACGAATGGCGGGAAGCCGAGCTCGCGCGCCTCGAGGAAGAACGCCAGAAACTGCTCGCCGCCGAGCGCGAATTCGCGGACTTCATGGAGAATCTCCGCCGCGCCAAGGACCGCGAGGAGTTCGACCGCTTCATGGCCGCGCGGCACAATCGCGGCAGCGAGAGCGCTCCGCCGCCGCCCCCTTCGGCGTGAGTCTTCAGCCTTTAATCGAAGCGACGGCGGCGGTGCAGATCCACACCGCCGCCGCTCTTTTTTCACTTATGGCAGGATCAAGCGTGCTCTTTCTCCG
>JBKQRA010000206.1:0-14606 GCA_052144065.1 Methylovirgula sp.
CGGTGCCGGGGTTTTCTACAAGAGGGTTTCAAGCGCGAGCGCACAGTGATTGCCGACAGCCCGAGCAGCAGGCAGACGATCGGCGTGGGCAGCCACCTCGTTACATCGCTTCTCATTGTCTAATGCACGAAGTTTAAAAGCGAATGATAAGGTACCGATCAAATCCGGTTACCTAAGCGAACGATGGTCCCACAAAAGCAATGGCCGGAACCTCGGCTACCGCCCCGTTCAAATCGTCCGTTTGACGTCGCGCAGCACCACATAGATTGCGGGAATAACCAGAACGGTGAGCAGAGTTGAGGACGCAAGGCCGAATAGCAGCGAGATGGCAAGTCCCTGGAAGATGGGATCGACCAAGATCGTTGCGGCGCCGATCATCGCTGCGAGCGCGGTGAGCAGGATAGGCTTGAAGCGTACGGCGCCGGCTTCGAGCAGCACCGCGCGCAGATCGCGTCCCTCGGCCTGGCGATGCCTGATGAAATCGACGAGCAGGATCGAATTGCGCACGATAATGCCGGCAAGCGCGATGAAGCCGATCATCGAGGTCGCGGTAAATGGCGCATGAAAGAGCCAATGGCCGATCAATATGCCGATCAAGGTCAAAGGGATCGGCGTCAGAATGACGAGCGGCAGTTTGAAGCTGCCGAATTGGCCGACGACAAGAATATAGATGCCGATGATAGCGACGCCGAAGGCCGCGCCCATATCGCGGAAGGTCACATAAGTGATCTCCCACTCGCCGTCCCAGAGCAGCGACGGCTTCGATTCATCGAGCGGCTGGCCGTGCAGGCTGATTGACGGCTTCTGCAGCTTGCCCCAATCATGCTGATCGACCAGCCGATCAACTTCGAGCATGCCATAGATCGGCGCTTCATAGGCGCCGGCGAGCTCCGCCATCACCATATCGGCGAAATGGCCATCGCGGCGAAAGATCACCGGCGAGCCGAGTTCCTTCGTGGCCCGAACGACATCGCCGAGCTCGACGATCGTCTTATTGCCGGGCAGTGTATTCGCCGGAATGGGCGTCGCGGCAAGAGCCTGCGACCAGGAGAGGTCGCGCTTCGGCAGGCCGACGGAAATTTCGATCGGATTGCGGTCCTCGCCACGATGCGAATAGCCGAGCGATTTGCCACCGAAGAGCATCTGGATCGTGTCATAGACATCTTTCTGCTCGACGCCGAAGAATTCGAGCCGGTCCTGATCGATCGAGAGATGCAGACGCGGTTGCGGCTGGTGGAAAGAGTCGTCGATATCGACGATGAAGGGCACGGAGGCGAAGATTTTTTTCACTTCCATAGCAACCGCGCGCCGCGTCGCATAATCCGGCCCGTAGATTTCAGCGAGCAAAGAGGCGAGCACGGGCGGCCCGGGCGGCACTTCGACAACTTTGATGACTGCATCTTTGGGAAGAGCAAGCCCTTTCAATCGCGATCTTATATCAAGAGCGATCGCATGGCTTGAGCGGCTACGGTCGTCCTTTGGCGCGAGATTGATCTGCAATTCGCCAAGCTCCGGCGACTGGCGGATATAATAGTGACGGACGAGACCGTTGAAATTGAAGGGCGCTGGCGTGCCGGCATAGGCCTGGATCGAGCGGACTTCGGGCAAGGCCTCGATTCGTCGCGCGGCGGCAAAGAGCGTGCGCTCCGTCGCTTCGAGGCTCGCGCCGACCGGCAGATCGAGCGTAACGGCGACCTCGGACTTGTTGTCGAAAGGGAGAAGCTTAACGGTCACGGATTTGGTGGCGAAAAGCCCCATGGAGAGAAGCGTCGCGACGCCCACACCAATCAGAAAGATGAGCGCACGTTTGCGGGTCGCAATCAACGGCGCTGCAACGCGGCGATAGGCACGACCAAGCCAGCCCTCGTCATGATGCGCATCTTGGTGCGGCAGCCTGCGTGGTGCGAGCCGCAGCATCAGCCAGGGCGCGATCACCATGGCGACGAAGAAAGAGAAGACCATGGCGGCCGAAGCGTTGGCCGGGATCGGTGCCATGTAAGGGCCCATCAGGCCCGAGACGAAAAGCATGGGCAGGAGCGCGGCGATGACGGTGAGCGTCGCCACCACGGTCGGATTGCCGACTTCGGATACCGCTTCGATCGTCGCCGTCACACGATCGCGGCCGTCGCCCATGCCCCAATGACGCGCGATATTTTCGACGACGACGATGGCGTCATCGACCAGAATGCCGATCGAGAAGATCAATGCGAACAGGCTGACGCGATTGATCGTATAGCCCATCGCATTGGCGGCAAAGAGCGTCAAAAGGATCGTCGTCGGGATGACGATCAAGGTAACGAGCGCTTCGCGGCGGCCAATCGCGATCGCGATCAAAAGGACGATCGAGACGGTCGCTAGGCCGAGGTGGAACAGAAGCTCATTTGCCTTTTCATTGGCTGTCTGGCCGTAGTCGCGCGTCACCTCCGCTTCGACATCGTCCGGAATGAGCGTACCTTTGAGGCTTGCGAGGCGCGCGCGCAAATCCTTTGCGACCGTCACCGCATTGGCGCCGGCCCGCTTGGCGACGGCGACAGTAACAGCAGGTACCGTCTCCCAGCTCTTATGTGCTCCCTCGCCACCCTCAGGCGCCAAATTCCAGACATGATGTTCCTGCGGGCTCGGCCCGATCACCACGGTCGCGACATCCCGGACATAGACCGGCCGATTGTCGCGCGTCGTCAGCAGCAGGAGACCGATGTCCGGCACGCCCGACAAAGTCTGGCCGGCAACGACGGTGCGCATCGTCCCCGTATCGCGCACGAGGCCGGCGTCAAAGGAGCTGTTGGCGCCCTGCACTTTGGCGAAGAGCTGCTGCAGTGTGACGCCATAGAGCGCGAGCTTTTCAGGGTCTGGCTCGATGCGGATCTGCTGCGGATCGCCACCCGAAATATAGCTCAGACCGATATTGTCGACCTTAATGAATTCATTGCGCAGCTTGTCGGCGAGATCATAAAGATCCTTCTCGGTCCAGTGGGTCGCGGCGGCGGGCTTCGGCGACAGGGTAACTGTGAAGATCGCGACATCATTGATGCCGCGGCCGACGATGAGCGGATCGGGAATCCCGATGGGAATCCGATCCATGTTGGCCCTGATCTTTTCATGGACGCGTAAGATCGCATCGTCGGCTCGCGTGCCGACGAGAAAACGCGCGGTGACCATCACCTGGTCATCCTGCGTCTGGCTATAGACATGTTCGACGCCGTTGATGCCTTTGATGATGGCTTCGAGCGGCTTGGTGACGAGCTCGACTGCGTCTGCCGCTTTGAGACCGTTCGCCTGCACAGTGATATCGACCATGGGCACGCTGATCTGCGGCTCTTCTTCGCGCGGAATGGCGAAAAGCGCGACGAGCCCCATCGCAAGCGCCGCGAGAAGAAACAGCGGCGTCAGAGGCGAAGTTATGGTCGCCTTTGTGAGAAAGCCGGAGATGCCGAGCTTCATGGCTTCACCAGCACATCGCCCGTCTTGATGCCGGAAAGAATTTCGATGCCGTCGGGAAGCTCTGGCCGCGGTGCCGGCCTACCGCGTTGCACGGGCACGTCGACAAAATTGTCGCCCGTGGTGCGAAGATGCACGTAATCGATGCCGAATCTGGTCACGATGAAGCTTTCGGGAATGATGAAGGCGCTGCGGGTGCCGGCTGAGACCCAAACGCGGATACGCTCGCCGACGAAATAGTTGCCGAGGCCTTCGACTGTCGCATTGGCGATGACGCGGCCATCTTCGATCTGCGGATAGACGAGATTGATCTTGCCGAACTCCGGCTTTGTCTCCCCAAGTTCGGCTGCTTCATAGCGGATCCGGTCGCCGGCCTTGATGAAGCCCACGTGCCGCTCCGGCACCCGCAGGCGCAAAACGAAATTCTGGACCGCGATGGTCGCCAGCGGCTCGCCGGGCAAGACGACCATGCCCGGCGTGACGGGAATGGTAAGAACGCGGCCCGTGGTCGGGGCGAGTACATTGCCTTCCGTGAGCTGCTGCTCGACGACGGCCCGCTCCGCGCTGCGGGCGCGCTGCGCATTTGCTGCCACGCTATAGGCGGTGCGCACCTCATCGAGCCGCGCCCTTGCAATCGTTCCGTGTGCAAAAAGTTCTTCAGCCCGATCGAGGTCTATCTTGGCTTGGGCAAGCTGCGCGTCGAGGCCGGAAATCTGCGCGGCCAGAGACTTCAATTGCAGAACCAGTTTTTCGTCGCCGACCGTGCCGATGATTTGTCCGGCCTCGACGTGATCGCCTTCACGGAAATTGACCGAAGCCACGGTTCCGCCGATACGGGCACGCGCCTGCGTGACATGCACGCTTTCGACCGTGCCGAATACGGCCTTCTCGTCCGCAACCGTCGTCTCTGCCACTGTCAGGCTTTCACGTCCGATTGCTTGCTGCGCCACCGCCAATCCGAGCAAGGCCGCCGTGACGAATATCATCGCGCGCATCGATTTTCCCATTATTTTCGCAGGCTGCATCAGAAAGTTGAGAAAAATGACATCGGATGCCGGCGTGATCTTTGATCCGCCTCAACATCACGCGCTCCGACCGGGCTAGTTTGACGTGGATTTTTTTTTGCGGCCCGAAGGCGCACAATAGAGTCCGTAGAGCGTTTCGAGGATTGCACGGGCGGGCGCACTGCCGATCGAATACCAAATCGTCTGACCGTCGCGTCGCGCTGTCACAAGCCCATCTTTGCGCAGAAGCGCGAGATGCTGAGATACGGTCGAGCCGCGAATTCCCAAGAAGTCAGCTAATTCACCGACGGAACGCTCCCCCTCGATAAGCTGACAGATGATCAAAAGGCGATGCCGATTGGCGAGCGCCTTCAGCAACTCTGCGGCATCCTCGGCGCGCACGGCCATCGCTTTCGTGTTAATATTCATATTTGCAAATATACGAGATATAGAATATATGTCAACCATTGCCTCTTTCCCCAACAAAAATATCAAACAGGGAGGGATGTCGGCGAGCTTGTAAGCCAAGCGTGCAATCGCTTGTCGCGCACGCAAATTACAAATGAAAAGAAAGTGGGAGGTAAGAAATGTCCGAGGTGGTTATCGTAGGCGCCGGTCTCAGCGGTACAATCATGGCGTATGAGCTCATGCCCTATCTGCGCGCTGAGGATCGTTTGACCTTGATCGGGCAAGGCGCGATCTATCATTTCGTCCCATCGAACCCTTGGATTGCGGTCGGATGGCGTGAGCGCCGTGACATCGAGATCGATCTCGGCGAGGTCATGCGCCGCAAGAAAATTCATTTTGTCACGACTGGCGCACGCCGCATCGATCCTGCCAATAAGAAGATTGAACTCGATGATGGCAGCGCGCTGTCCTTCGATTATCTTGTGATCGCTACAGGCCCAGATCTCGCGTTTGATGAAATTCCTGGATTCGGGCCACAACATTATGTTCAGTCGATCTGCCATGTCGACCATGCGACCAAAGCCAAGGAAGCGTTCGAGCGTTTTATCGAAGCACCGGGTCCGATCGTTATCGGCGCGGTTCAGGGCGCATCATGTTTCGGTCCGGCTTATGAATTCGCTTTCATCCTCGACACCGAGCTGCGCAAGCGACAGATCCGTGATCGCGTGCCGATGACCTTTGTCACTTCGGAGCCGTACATCGGTCATCTCGGCCTTGATGGCGTCGGCGACACCAAGGGGTTGCTCGAGTCCGAGTTGCGCGCGCGTCATATCAAATGGATTACCAATGCGCGTGTCACCTCGATCGAAGCCGCCAATATCCGTGTCGACGAAATAAGCGAGACCGGCGCAGTCCTGAAACAGCACGATTTGCCGTATGCCTATTCCATGATGCTGCCGGCGTTCCGTGGCGTTGCGGCGATCCGCGGTATAGAAGGACTCGTCAATCCGCGTGGCTTCGTTCTCGTAGATAAAAAGCAACGCAATCCGACCTATCCGTATGTCTTTGGCGTCGGCGTTTGCGTCGCCATCGCGCCGATCGGCGCGACGCCGGTGCCGGTCGGCGTACCCAAGACCGGCTTCATGATCGAATCTATGGTGACCGCGACGGCGACTAACATCGGCGCACTTCTGCGTGGCGAGACGGCAAGTGCCGAGGCGACCTGGAATGCCATCTGTCTCGCAGATTTTGGCGACCGCGGCGTGGCCTTCGTGGCGCAACCGCAGATCCCGCCGCGCAACGTCAATTGGTCCTCGAAGGGCCATTGGGTGCATTTTGCAAAGATCGCTTTCGAGAAATATTTTCTGCGCAAAATCCGCCGTGGCGACAGCGAGCCGTTCTACGAGCGCATGGTGATGGAAACCTTGCAGCTGCGCAAGGTAAGGCGTGGCGCCTGAGACGCCGGCGCGAACAAAGAGAAGGTCATGAGTTCACTCCACATCGTTTGCCCGAATTGCGCGGCGATCAATCGCGTGCCGGAGGATAAGCCCTTGCGCAAGGCGCAATGCGGGGCCTGCCATGAGCCCTTGTTCCAAGGCCATCCGGTTCCGGTCGACGCGGCAAAATTTGATAAGCACCGGCGCGGCAATGACATTGCCGTGCTCGTCGATGTCTGGGCGCCGTGGTGCGGACCTTGTCGTACCATGGCACCGCAGTTCGAGCGCGCGGCGGAGGCGTTGGAGCCGAACGTTCGGCTTCTGAAGTTGAATTCGGATGAGGAGCAAGACGTTGCGCGTGATCTTGGCGTGCGCGGCATTCCAAACCTCATCTTGTTTCAGGGCGGGCGTGTCGTCGCCCAGACGGCCGGAGCGATGGATGCAAACAGCATCATCGCTTGGGTTGGGAGCAATCTTAGCGCTCCAAAATGACGTCCACGAAAGGAAAGAACAATGTCGACTGAACCGGCCTCAGGCTTGAATATCGATCGTGCCGTCCTCGCATTTGCGGGTCTCATCAACCTTATGAGCGTCCTGCTCGTCTGGCTTGTCTCGCCCTATTGGCTGCTGCTCACTGCTTTTGTCGGGCTCAATCTGCTGCAAGCATCGATCACCGGCTTCTGCCCGGCGGCGGTCATCTTCAAGCGTTTGGGGTTGAAGGCCGGCTGCGCCTTCAGGTAAGACGATGCCTTCGCCACATGCATCGCAATCCCTTTGACGCCGGGGCGCGGCACTATACCCGGCGCCTGATTGCAGCTGCTCGCTCTATCGATCGACAGCCTCTACGCCTGGGTGAAGGCGATCGAAAGCGAGTTCAAGGTCAAGATCCCCTTTGCGATCGTGGATGATCCATCGATAGCCGTCGCGAAAGCCTATGGCATACTCGACGAGAATGCGGCGGACACGGTGACCGTGTACGCGAAAGCTTTTTATTGATCCGACTGGCATCATCTGCGCGATGAGCTGGTATCCTATGAATGTCCGGCGGTCCGTCGATGAACTGCTCCAGCTTCTGGTGGCGCGCCGAAGCGGGAGATGTTTTGCTGCCGGAAGGATGGCGGCCAGGCGGCGATGTGCTGCTGCCGCCGGTCCAGAACTAGTCCGAGGCCACAGGCCGCAATTGGTTCCATCGCAGCAAAAAAGACAATGACGATGCCGCTACATAGCAACCGCGACGCAGCCGACCGCATTGCCGAGCGGGTCAAGGTTTTCGGCCAGGGCCAAAGGCTGATGATCCTCGCGACACTGCGCGAGGGCGAGCATTCCGTTGGCGAAATTGAAGAGATGACCGGCATCGGCCAGCCGGTGCTCAGCCAGCGGCTGGCCGAGCTGCGCCGCGCCGACCTCGTGAAAACCCGGCGGGAGTCGAGGCAGATCTATTACCGATTCGCCGATGACAAGGTCCTGCTTTACCTCGAGGCGATCGAAGCCATGTTCAATGACGGCGCACCGGCATTGCTTGGCCGCAGCCTGCAAATCGCCAAGCCGGCGAAGAAGACCGAGGCGGGCGCCGTCCTCTTTGCTGAGATCGAACAAAAATAAACTTAGACCAAAAAACCGAAGAACGAACCGGCAGCTTCGGGCACGGAAGTAGGAATGCAAAACATTCCTACGGCTGTCGTTGGGAGTTAGCGACCCGAGCCAGTCATATCGCGGTGATCAGCGCATGCCGGAAACCGGTCCTTCGCAAGCCACGGCTTTAAGGGTCGTATTGTTCGAGCCCGGCAGCGCGAGGTGTCGGCACAAGCCCGCGCCCGGCGTGCACAAGGAGCGGATCGCCTGTTGCCGACCGAAGTCGCGTCAGCGATCGGCTCATTGCGGAGGAACTCAAGCCGAGGCGACGGACCGCTCCCTTCACACTGCCATCGGCAAGCAACGCATCTAGGGCGACGAGTAGATTCAGATCCACGTGCTCTATGAGCTAAGCATAGCGCGCCTGCTTCATCTGATTCTCGGAGCTGCTCATAATCGCTGGAGCAAAGAGGGCCTGCCGAACCCTGCCGCTTTCCCAAAAGCCCAAATCCCCCAACATCCCCTGTTGACCCCACCCCTTGCATCCGGTATGACAAATTCCAGGAAACCCAGGGGAATTCCGTGTCTGCAACCCTTATCGTAAGCTTGGCGCTGAAAATGGGACGGAGCTAGAGCTTCGCTTTTCCCAGCTTCGGCGCTTACCCAGGCCCTCAGGGGCCTTTTTTATTGCCCAAATTCCTGTTGCCCAATTTTCTGTTGCTTGGGGAATTGGGCGGCCGCATGAAGGTCCATCGGGGCCGTTTGGAGGATGATATATGTCGGATGTCATGACCGGCGCGGATATGGTCGTCGAAGCGCTGAAGGATCAGGGCGTCGAGACGCTGTTTGGCTATCCGGGCGGCGCGGTCCTTCCGATTTACGACGCGCTTTTCCAGCAGAATGCCGTCAAACATGTCCTCGTCCGCCATGAGCAGGGCGCGGCGCACGCGGCCGAAGGCTATGCCCGCTCCTCCGGCAAGGTCGGCGTGCTGCTGGTCACCTCCGGCCCCGGCGCCACCAATGCCATCACCGGTCTGACCGACGCCTTGATGGATTCGATCCCGCTCGTCTGCATCACCGGCCAGGTGCCGACGCATCTGATCGGCTCGGATGCTTTTCAGGAATGCGACACGGTCGGCATCACACGGCATTGTACGAAACACAATTATCTTGTCCGCTCGGTCGAGGATCTGCCGCGCATCCTGCACGAGGCCTTTTATGTGGCGCAGCATGGCAGGCCCGGCCCGGTCGTCATCGACATTCCGAAGGATGTGCAATTCGCCCGCGGCATTTACGTGGGCCCGCAGAACATCGAGCACAAAAGCTATCATCCGCAAGTGAAGGGCCCGGCCGACAAGATCGAGCAGGCGGTCGCGATGATGGCTGCCGCCAAGAAGCCGATCTTCTATACGGGCGGCGGCGTGATCAATTCCGGCCCCGAGGCTTCGCATCTCCTGCGCGAGCTCGTCGCCGCGACCGGCTTTCCGATCACCTCGACGCTGATGGGGCTTGGCGCTTATCCGGCGCAGGGGCCTGCCTGGCTCGGCATGCTCGGCATGCACGGCACATTCGAGGCGAACAATGCGATGCATGATTGCGATCTGATGATCGCCGTCGGCTCGCGTTTCGATGACCGCATCACCGGCCGCCTCGATGCTTTCGCGCCTTATTCGAAGAAGATCCACATCGATATCGATCCGTCCTCGATCAATAAGAATGTGAAGATCGACCTCGGCATTGTCGGCGATTGCGCCAATGTCTTGTCTGACATGCTGCACGCCTGGCGCGAGCGCAAGCTGAAGGCCGATGCCGCGGCGCTGCAGAAATGGTGGGATCAGATCGCGATCTGGCGCAGCCGCCACTCGCTCTCCTACAAGCACTCCGACAAGATCATCAAGCCGCAATGGGCGATCGAGCGCCTTTATGCGGCGACGAAGGATCGCGACACCTACATCACGACGGAAGTCGGCCAGCATCAGATGTGGGCGGCGCAGCACTTCCATTTCCAGGAGCCGAACCGTTTTATGACGTCGGGCGGCCTCGGCACCATGGGCTATGGCCTGCCGGCGGCGATCGGCGCGCAGATGGCGCATCCGCACGCGCTCGTCGTCGATATCGCGGGCGAAAGCTCGATCCTGATGAACATTCAGGAGCTCTCGACCGCCGCGCAGTACCGGCTGCCGGTCAAGATCTTCATCATCAACAACGAATATCTCGGCATGGTGCGCCAATGGCAGGAGCTGCTGCATGGCGGGCGCTATTCGGAGAGCTATGCCGAGGCGCTGCCGGATTTCGTCAAGCTCGCTGAGGCCTATGGCGCGCATGGCATCCGCTGCTCGGACCCGGCCGATCTCGACGCGGCGATCCAGGAGATGATCGAGACGCCGAAGACGGTCGTCTTCGACTGTATCGTCGACAAGATGGAAAACTGCCTGCCGATGATCCCATCGGGCAAAGCGCATAATGAGATGATCCTGCCAGATACGGATCAGGATCTCGAAAATGCGATCGATCAAGCCGGCAAGATGCTCGTGTGAGCGAAAAGGATATCGAGATGAACGCGCCTGCTGCGCCGCTGTCGCCCTATTCCTCGGCCATCGGCAAATCGAACATAGAATCGCACACGCTCTCCGTGCTCGTCGACAATGAGCCGGGCGTGCTTGCCCGCGTCGTCGGCCTTTTCTCGGGCCGCGGCTATAATATCGAGAGCCTGACCGTCGCCGAAGTGGCGCATGCCGAGCATTTTTCGCGCATCACCATTGTGACCTCGGGCACGCCGGAGGCGATCGAGCAGATCGGCCATCAGCTTGAGCGGCTCGTGCCGGTCCGCAAGGTCACCGATCTGACGCTGCGGGGCAATGCGGTCGAGCGCGAATTGGCGATGATCAAGGTGGCCGGACGCGGCGAGAACCGCGTCGAGGCCTTGCGCCTCGCCGAAGCTTTCCGGGCCCGGGTGATCGATGCCTCGATTGAGAGCTTCGTCTTCGAGCTGACGGGCGCCGTCGGCAAGATCGATCAGTTCATCGAGCTGATGCGGCCGCTCGGCCTTGTCGAAGTCTCGCGCACCGGCGTTGCCGCCATCGCGCGCGGCAAGGATCCGATCTGACGCCAATATGACCGGCTTTTCCGTCGATCAGGCGATTTCGCCGTGATGGATTAGGCGCTAGAAGCAAACATCCGTTGAGTGCAGCACGGCAGGGGCCGTCAAATGAGGAAACGATAACACATGCGCGTCTATTACGATCGGGATGCCGACATCAATCTCATCAAGGGCAAGAAGGTCGCCGTCATCGGCTACGGCAGCCAGGGACATGCGCATGTCCTCAATCTGCGCGATTCCGGCGTGAAGGATGTCTGCGTCGCGCTCAAGGAAGGTTCGGCCACGGTGAAGAAGGCTGCGGGCGAAGGGATCGACGTCAAATCCGTGGCCGCAGCGGCGGCCTGGGCCGATATCGTGATGATGCTGACGCCGGACGAGCTGCAGGGCGATATCTATCGCGATCATCTTGCCGCCAATCTGAAGCAGGGCGCCGCGCTGATGTTCGCGCATGGCCTCAACATCCATTTCAATCTGATCGAACCGCGCGCCGATATCGACGTGCTGATGGTGGCGCCGAAAGGCCCGGGCCATACGGTCCGCTCCGAATACAAGCGCGGCGGCGGCGTGCCCTGCCTCGTCGCGATCGCGCAGGACGCTTCCGGCAATGCGCATGATCTCGCGCTCTCCTATGCCTCGGCGATCGGCGGCGGCCGCGCTGGCATTATCGAGACGACCTTCCGCGAGGAATGCGAGACCGATCTCTTCGGCGAGCAGGTCGTGCTTTGCGGCGGTCTTGTCGAATTGATCCGCAACGGCTTCGATACTCTGGTCGAGGCCGGCTATGCGCCGGAGATGGCCTATTTCGAATGTCTGCATGAGGTGAAGCTGATCGTCGACCTTATCTATGAGGGCGGCATCGCGAATATGAATTATTCGATCTCGAACACGGCCGAATATGGCGAATATGTCACCGGTCCGCGTATCGTCACGCCGGAAACCAAGGCTGAGATGAAGCGCGTGCTCGACGACATTCAGTCCGGCCGCTTCACCCGCAATTGGATGTTGGAGAATAAGGTCAATCAGACCTCCTTCAAGGCCACGCGCGCGAAGAATGCGTCGCATCCGATCGAAGCGGTCGGTGCCAAATTGCGCGATATGATGCCTTGGATCGGCGCGAACAAGCTTGTCGACAAGGCGAAGAACTAAACGCTCTGCCTTTTCGCCATCTAGACCGCGGGCTTGCCGTCGCGCTAAGCGACTGTGCTGCCCGCGGTGCCTCGAACGCCGAGCAATTGCCTATGGCCGAACTTTTGTCGCCGGATTTGAAAGAGGGAGCGCTCGCCTATCATCGGGCGCCGCGCCCCGGCAAGCTTGAGATCCAGGCGACGAAGCCGCTCGCCAATCAGCGCGATCTGGCGCTTGCCTATTCGCCCGGCGTTGCTGCCGCCTGCCTCGCGATCGCGGACGATCCGGCGGAAGCCGGCGAGCTGACGATCCGGCAAAATCTGGTGGGTGTTGTCACCAATGGCACGGCGGTGCTGGGCCTTGGTACGATCGGGCCGCTCGCCGCAAAGCCGGTGATGGAAGGCAAGGCGGTTCTCTTCAAGAAATTCGCCGGCATCGATGTCTTCGATATTGAAGTGGCGGAGACCGATGTCGACCGTCTCGTCGAAGTCGTCGCGGCATTGGAGCCGACCTTTGGCGGCATCAATCTCGAAGATATCAAGTCGCCGGAATGTTTCGAGATCGAGCGCAAGCTCAAGGAACGCATGGCGATCCCGGTCTTTCACGACGATCAGCATGGCACGGCGATCATCGTTGCCGCCGCGGTTCTGAACGGGCTCGAATTCGCCGGCAAATCCATCGCCAATGCGAAGATCGTCACGTCCGGTGCGGGCGCCGCGGCGCTCGCCTGCCTCAATCAGCTGGTCAGTCTCGGCGCCAAGCGCGAAAACATCTTCGTCACCGATATCAAGGGCGTCGTCTACAAAGGCCGGCCCGAGCTGATGGATCAGTGGAAGGAGCCTTACGCCAAGGACACGAACGCCCGCACGCTCTCCGATGTGATCGGCGGCACGGATGTGTTCTTGGGCCTTTCCGCCGGCGGCGTGCTGAAGCCGGAAATGGTGAAGGAGATGGGCGAGCGGCCGTTGATCATGGCGCTGGCCAATCCCAATCCCGAGATCGAGCCGGAACTCGCCTTTGCCGTGCGGCCCGATGCGATGCTCTGCACCGGCCGGTCGGATTATCCGAACCAGGTCAACAACGTTCTCTGCTTTCCCTATATCTTCCGCGGCGCGCTCGATGTCGCAGCCTCGACCATCAATGAGGCGATGAAGCTCGCCGCGGTGCGCGCCATCGCACAGCTCGCGCATGAAAGCCCGTCCGATGTCGTTGCCAAAGCCTATGGCGGCGAAGCGCGGCTCTACGGCAAGGACAATCTCATCCCGTCGCCCTTCGATCCGCGCCTCATTCTGCGGATTGCGCCGGCCGTCGCACGCGCCGCAATGGAGACGGGCGTCGCGCGCAAGCCCATCACCGATTTCGCCGCCTATGAAGAGAGCCTGTCGCGTTTCGTCTTCCGCTCGCGGCTGATCATGAGCCCGCTGCTGCATGCGGCGAAGGCCGATCCGAAGCGGGTAATCTATGCCGAAGGCGAAGACGAGCGGGTACTGCGCGCGGTGCAGACCGTCGTCGAAGAAGGCATAGCCAAGCCCATTCTCGTCGGCCGTCCGCAGGTCGTCGAGACGCGGCTGAAGCGCTATGGGCTGTCGATCCAGCCGGGGCGCGATTTCGATCTCATCAATCCGCAGGACGATCCGCGCTATCGCGATTACGTCGCGACCTATCTCGAGGTCGCTGGCCGGCGCGGCGTGACGCCCGATGCGGCGCGCAGCATCGTGCGGACGAGTTCGACGGTCATAGCTGCGCTTGCCGTGAAGCGCGGCGACGCCGATGCGATGCTCTGCGGTCTTGAAGGCCGCTTTGCCTCTCGGCTTCGGCATATTCGCGACGTCATCGGCCTGGCGCCGGGCGTCAGCGACTTCGCCGCCATGTCCTTGATGATCACCAGCAAGGGCCCGTTCTTCTTCTTGGCCGATACTTATGTGCGGGCCGAGCCGACGGCCTCCGAAGTGGCGGAGATCGCGCTGATGTGCGCATCGCAAGTGCGCCGCTTCGGCATCGAGCCGAAGATCGCGCTCGTCTCGCATTCGGATTTCGGCTCCGACGATACCCCCTCATCGATGAAGATGCGCGAGGCTGTCGGGCTTTTGCGCGAGATGGCGCCGGATCTCGAAATGGACGGTGAGATGCAGGCGGACTCGGCGCTCAGCCAAGCGATGCGCGATCTCGTGCTTCCGGCGTCGCGGCTGAAGGGCGACGCCAATGTGCTGATCTTCCCCAATCTCGATGCCGCCAATGTGGCCTATCAAATGGCCAAGATTGTCGCCGACGCGCTGCTTGTCGGCCCGATCCTGATGGGTGCGGCGCTGCCGGCGCATATATTGACGCCTTCCGTCACCGCGCGCGGCATTGTGAATATGACGGCGTTGGCGGTCGCCCATACGCAGGATCAGATCACCGCTATGTCGGCAGCGCTGCAGGCTGCCGGGATCTGAGGGTGGGGAATACTTGGGCCTTCGCCGGTTGACGGATCGGCCGGCAAAGTGTTCCTGATCGTATGGCTGCGCGCTTTAGGGCTCCTGG
>JBKQRA010000207.1:0-16180 GCA_052144065.1 Methylovirgula sp.
TGCGGATCACCGTGATCGTTGCCGCTTATCTCTCAATCATTTGCCTCATTCCGGAAATGCTGATTTCTTATGCGGCGATGCCATTTTATTTTGGCGGCACGTCGCTTTTGATCGTAGTCAGTGTGACGATGGATACTGTCGCGCAGATTCACGGTCATCTGCAGGCGCATCAATATGAGGGTTTGGTCAGGAAGGCCAAACTTCGGGGGAAGCGTAAATGAGGCTTATTCTGCTGGGGCCACCGGGCGCGGGCAAGGGCACGCAATCGGCGCGGCTCATGCAGAAATACGGCATTCCGCAACTGTCGACCGGCGATATGCTGCGTGCGGCGGTGGCGGCGCAAACGCCGGTTGGGCTGAAGGCCAAGGCGATCATGGACTCGGGCGGGCTCGTCTCCGACGACATTGTCGTCGGTATCGTGGCCGAACGGATCCAGCAGCCCGATGCCGTGCGCGGCTTCATCCTCGATGGTTTTCCACGCACCGTGAACCAGGCGCAAGCGCTGGACGCTATGCTGGCCGACAAGAAAATGGACCTCGATGCGGTGATCGAGCTCAAGGTCGACGAGACCGCGCTGCATGCGCGCATTGCCCAGCGCGCCAAGGAGACCGAGGCCGCCGGCAAAGCGGTCCGTGCGGACGACAATCCGGATGCCTTCAAGACTCGGCTCGACGCCTACCGGACGCTGACGGCGCCTGTCTCGGCTTATTATGCCCAGACGGGCCAGCTGCGGACGGTGGACGGCATGGCGCCCGTCGACGAAGTCACGGACGCCATCGACAAGCTGCTTGGCCACAAGGTCGGAGCGTAGGCGCAGCTATTGGCCGTGCACCAGTTTGCAGGCGCTGGCAAAGTCAAAAAACTGTCCTATATGGGGGCAGGCGCCGCATTTGCCTGTTGACGGACCTTTCGGGTCCCTCTAGAAACGCGGTTTCCAGCTTTACATAAAGAGCTCCGGCTTCCTGCAAGCGCGGAGCTATGCATGTTTGGCAACCCGCAAGGGCCGGCCTCCACCGGACGCGGGTCTCACGCGCTGCGCAAGTGGCGCATTTCGAATGCCGCTTTTGCGGCTCCAATGGAGATGATTCGTGGCACGTATCGCCGGCGTCAATATTCCCACCAACAAACGCGTCATCATTGCCCTTCAATATATTCACGGCATCGGCCCCAAGAAGGCCGAGGAAATCTGTGAAAAGGTGCATATCCCGGCCGAGCGCCGCGTCTTCGAACTGAGCGACGCGGAAGTTCTGCAGATCCGCGAGACGATCGACCGCGACTATCTCGTCGAAGGCGATCTGCGCCGCGAAGTCTCGATGAACATCAAGCGGCTGATGGATCTTGGCTGCTATCGCGGCCTGCGGCATCGCCGCCAGCTGCCGGTGCGCGGCCAGCGCACCCATACCAATGCCCGCACCCGCAAGGGCAAGGCAAAGCCGATCGCCGGCAAGAAGAAGTAAATCTACACGCGCCGAAGGCTCACGCCTTTGGCGCTTCGTCGGAAGGCTTAAAGCCTCCCCGAAAGAAGCCTGAGCGCCTGGAATTACGGGCGCGTTGGAAGGACGAAAATGGCAAAAGAAGCAACCCGCGTTCGCCGCCGCGAGCGCAAGAACATCGTTTCCGGCGTCGCGCACGTCAATTCGACGTTCAACAATACGATGATCACCATCACCGATTCCCAGGGCAATACGATTTCCTGGTCCTCGGCTGGCACCATGGGGTTCAAGGGTTCGCGTAAGTCGACCCCCTATGCAGCACAGATGGCGGCGGAAGATGCGGCGCGCAAAGCGTCCGATCATGGGATGCGTACGCTCGAAGTTGAAGTATCGGGGCCGGGCTCGGGCAGAGAGTCGGCTCTTCGGGCTTTGCAGGCGGCGGGTTTCACCGTCACGTCGATCCGCGATGTGACACCGATCCCGCATAACGGCTGCCGGCCGCGCAAGCGCCGCCGCGTGTGATTGGCGCTTTCCTGCGTGCTGCGGCTTTTCACTGAAGGATGCGAAAGTGATCCAGAAAAATTGGCAAGAGCTGATCAAGCCGAACAAACTTGAAGTCGCCTCGGGTGATGATCCGAAGCGCTTCGCGACCGTCGTGGCCGAGCCGCTTGAGCGCGGCTTCGGCGTCACGCTCGGCAATTCCTTGCGCCGCATTCTCCTGTCGTCGCTGCAGGGCGCAGCCATCACCTCGGTCCATATCGACGGTGTGCTGCACGAGTTCTCGTCGATCCCCGGCGTGCGTGAGGACGTGACCGACATCGTCCTCAACATCAAGGACATCGCCATCAAGATGCAGGGCGAGGGACCAAAGCGCATGGTCTTGAAGAAGCAGGGCCCGGGCAAGGTTACCGCCGGCGACATCGGCACGGTCGGCGACGTTCAGGTGCTGAACCCCAATCTGGTGATCTGCACGCTCGACGAGGGCGCCGAGATCCGCATGGAGTTCACCGTCAACACCGGCAAGGGCTATGTCGCCTCCGAGCGCAACCGCGCCGAGGATGCGCCGATCGGCCTGATCCCGATCGACAGCCTCTATTCGCCGGTCAAGAAGGTGAGCTATCGCGTCGAGAATACCCGAGAAGGCCAGATCCTCGACTATGACAAGCTGACGATGGAAATCGAGACCAACGGCGCCGTCGGTCCCGAGGATGCGGTGGCCTTCGCTGCGCGCATCCTGCAAGACCAGCTGAACGTCTTCGTCAATTTCGAGGAGCCGCGCCGGGAAGAGGTCAGCCCGTCGATTCCGGAGCTCGCCTTCAATCCGGCGCTCCTCAAGAAGGTCGACGAGCTCGAGCTTTCGGTGCGTTCGGCGAACTGCCTGAAGAACGACAACATCATCTACATCGGCGATCTGATCCAGAAGACCGAAGCCGAGATGCTGCGGACCCCGAACTTCGGCCGCAAGTCGCTCAATGAGATCAAGGAAGTCCTCGCCCAGATGGGTCTCCATCTCGGCATGGAAGTCACCGGCTGGCCGCCGGAAAATATCGAAGAGCTGGCTAAGCGCTTCGAAGAGCATTATTGAACACGCCGAGCCGGGTGGGCCCTCCTGTCCGGCTCGCTTTGTAAATCCTGGTCCAAAGGACAGGATAAAAACAGACGGCCGTACCTTGGCACGGCGGCCGTAAGAATAGGAGAGAGCCATGTATCACGGTCGCGCAAAGCGCCGCTTCAACCGCACGCATGAGCATCGCAAGGCGATGTTCGCGAATATGTGCCAGGCGCTCATCAAGCATGAGCAGATCGTCACGACGCTGCCGAAGGCGAAGGATCTCCGCCCGGTCGTCGAGAAGCTGGTCACCCTCGGCAAGCACGGCGATCTGCACGCCCGCCGCCAGGCCATCGCCGAATTGAAGGACGTCGATCTCGTCAAGAAGCTCTTCGACGTGCTGGCGCCGCGCTATAAGGATCGCCACGGCGGCTATACGCGGGTGTTGAAGGCGGGCTTCCGCTATGGCGACAATGCGGCCATGGCGGTCATCGAATTTGTCGATCGCGACGTCGAGGCGCGCGGCAAGGATTCCGGCCCGGTGCCCGAGGCGCGCGAAGCCGCCGAGTAAGACTCGGCGCCAGCCTCCATCTTTGCCATCGAAGCACCATTCTCCGCCGCTAGGGTCTCGCGGTTTGATCTGCGGATCTGATCTTGGGATGATGAACTTGGAGGAGTGATGAGCGCGTCCGGCTTTGCGTCTTCATTTCGGCGCTTGGTCGCCTTGAGTCTCGGCCTTTTTCTTGTCGCCGCTGCCGCGGCGCCATTGGCGGCGGAGACGCAGCGGGCGCTGCCGACGACGCGAGCGGAGGTCACGCTTTCCTTCGCGCCTGTCGTCAAAAAAGTGCAGCCGGCGGTCGTGAACGTCTATGCGTCGCGCACCGAGCAGATTCCGCGCAATCCTTTGTTCGATGATCCGGTGTTCCGCCACTTCTTCGGCGAAAACGCCGGCCGTGGCGGCAAGCAGATCGCCCGCTCGCTCGGCTCCGGCGTTCTGGTCGATCCTTCCGGCCTCGTCGTCACCAATAATCACGTTATCGAGGGTATGACCGATGTGAAGGTCGCGCTCGCCGATCAGCGCGAGTTCGATGCCGATATTGTCCTGCGCGACGCGCGTACCGATCTCGCGGTTCTCCGGCTGCGCGGCAAAGGCCCGTTTCCGTCGGTGGAGCTGGGCGATTCCGATGCGTTGGAAGTCGGCGATCTGGTGCTCGCCATCGGCAATCCGTTCGGCGTCGGCCAGACGGTGACGCAAGGCATCATCTCGGCGCTGGCGCGCACTCAGGTCGGCATCTCCGACTATGGCTTCTTCATCCAGACCGATGCAGCGATCAATCCGGGCAATAGCGGTGGTCCGCTCGTCGATATGAATGCGCGCGTCGTCGGCATCAATTCGGCGATCTTCACCCAGACCGGCAGCACGGTCGGCATCGGCTTCAGCATCCCGGTCAATATGGTGAAGGTGATCGTCGCGACAGCGAAGAGCGGCGGTACACGGGTCAAACGGCCGTGGCTTGGCGCGAGCCTGCAGCGCCTCACCCGCGAGATCGCCGACACGCTGGGACTCGATCGACCGATCGGTGCGCTCGTCACCGATGTCGTGGCGAAAGGCCCGGCCGATCGCGCCGGGTTGAAGCATGGCGATCTGATCGTTTCAATCGATGGTCAGACCGTCGAGGACGCGGAAGGCTTCGGCTATCACTTCGCCACGAAGCCGCTCGGCGGCACGACCTCGGTCGGAATTTTGCGCGGCGGCAAGCCGATGACGCTCACAGTCAAACTCGAGCCAGCGCCCGAAATTCCGCCGCGCGATGCGATCACGATCAAGGGCAGCTCGCCCTTCGCCGGCGCGACGGTCGTCAATATGTCGCCGGCCGTTGCGGATGAGATGTCGCTCTCGAATGGCAAAGATGGCGTGGTCATCAGCGATATTTCCGCTGGCTCGCAGGCAGCCGCTGTCAATTTCCACAAGGGCGATATCGTCGTCGCTGTGAACAATACGAAGATCGCGACGACGCGGGATCTCGAAAAGGCAACAGCCGGCAGCTACGACTACTGGAAGGTCAGCATATTGCGCAGCAATCAGCTGATCACCACCGTGTTGAGCGGCGGCTAGGTCGCGGTGAAGACCCCGGATGTCGTCCATCCGGAGTTTTTTCACGCCGCCTTGCGGGCGGGCTTCTCTTGTGACTTCAGGCGGCCGAGACGGCGCTTCACCGAGCTCCAGAGCGCTCGCATCTCGTCTGCCGCCTTGCCGTAGGGCATGATCTCGGTGACGCCGAGGCCTTCGCGCGCGGCTTCCTGATAATCGACGCGGGTGCAGACGAAGGGCTGCAGCAGCACGCCAAGCGATTCGAGCGCCGCTGCGCCGTCGCGGACGCGCGGATTTTCCGGCATCGCCGAGCACTGCGTCAGCGCGAAGGCATATTCTCTGCCGGCCGTTTTCAGCTTGCCGCGGGTCTGCTCTGTCGACCAGATATCGAAGATCGTCGGGCGGGCCGGAACGATGCAAAGATCGGCATTGGTTATCGCCGCATCGGCGGCAGGCGAATCGGTCGCCGGCGTGTCGATGATGACGAGATCAATCTTCGAGCGGGCGAGCGTCGCAAGCACCGTCGCAAGCTTGGCCGCGGAGACCGCTTCGACCGGGAGATCCTTCTCCTCGCGCCGATTGCCCCATTTGATCAGGCTTTTCTGGGGGTCCATATCGATCAAGAAGACGCGTTCGCCCGCATCCTTGGCGGCGACGGCGAGACAGGCGGCCAGCGTGCTCTTGCCCGTGCCGCCCTTCTGATTGATGAATGCGATGGTGCGCAAGGAAAGCTCCTTGAGAAACTGAGCGTAGCGATAACATTCGTCTCGAAATCTAACCGAAACATTAACTGGTTGCTAAATATCGCCGCCACACGCAAATTGAGCTCAGGTTTCATCTCATGTCCGATCTCTTCACCGCCGCTGGTTTCGCAGAGGATGCGCCGCATCCGCTGGCCGACCGGCTGCGACCGCAGCGGCTCGACGAGGTGGCGGGCCAGGATCATCTTTTGGGGCCGGATGGCGCGTTGACGCGGCTGATCCGCGCCGGATCGCTCGGCAGCCTCATCTTCTGGGGGCCGCCCGGGACAGGCAAGACGACCGTGGCACGGCTTCTCGCCAAGGAAGTGAAGCTCGCCTTCGTCCAGATCTCAGCGATCTTTTCAGGCGTCGCCGACCTCAAGAAAGTCTTCGAGGAGGCGCGCAAGCGCCGGTCGATCGGGCAGGGCACGCTGCTCTTTGTGGACGAGATTCATCGCTTCAACCGCGCCCAGCAGGACAGTTTTCTTCCCGTCATGGAAGACGGCACGATCACACTGATCGGCGCGACGACGGAAAATCCGAGCTTCGAACTCAATGCCGCGCTTCTTTCTCGTGCCCGTGTCCTGATCTTTCGTGCGTTGGACGAAGACGCGCTCGAAAAGCTCCTGGCGCGGGCCGAGACGATCGAAGGCCGACCGCTGCCGCTCGATGCCGAAGCGCGGGAGACTTTGCTACGCATGGCCGATGGCGACGGCCGCGCCGCCTTGACGCTCGCCGAAGAGATTTGGCGTGCCGCTGAACCAAATCAGATATTCGACGTGGCGGCGCTAGCCGAGATCGTGCAGCGGCGCGCGCCGATCTATGACAAGGCGCAGGAGGGCCATTACAATCTGATCAGCGCGCTGCATAAGGCGGTGCGCGGCTCGGATCCCGGTGCGGCGCTTTATTATCTTGCCCGCATGCTCGATGCCGGCGAAGCGCCGTTGTTTCTGGCCCGCCGCATCGTCCGCATGGCGGTGGAGGACATCGGGCTTGCCGATCCGCAGGCGCTCGTCGTCGCCAATGCGGCGAAGGACGCCTATGATTTCTTGGGCTCGCCGGAGGGCGAGTTGGCGCTTGCCAACGCAGTCATCTATGTTGCGACCGCACCGAAATCGAACGCCGCCTATAAGGCCTACAGCGCGGCGAAACGGCTTGCCAAAGAGCATGGCTCGTTGATGCCGCCGAAGATCATCTTGAACGCGCCGACGAAATTGATGAAGTCCGAGGGTTATGGGTCCGGCTATGAATATGATCACGATGCGCCGGAGGCTTTTTCCGGCCAGGACTATTGGCCGGACGCGCTCGGCCGCCAGACGATCTATGACCCTGTCGATCGCGGCTTCGAGCGCGAGATCAGAAAGCGGCTCGATTATTGGGAGCGGCTGCGCCGCGAGCGTTCGGAGAAGTGAGCGCTTGAAGTGAACACACAGACTCTACAAGTCACTGCGGACGAAGAGGGCATGCGGCTCGATCGCTGGTTCAAGCGGCGGCTGCCGACCCTCTCTCTGTCGCATCTGAACAAGATCGTCCGCACTGGCCAGGTGCGGGTCGATGGCGCGCGGGTCAAGACCGCGACGCGGCTCGCCGCCGGCCAAAAAGTCCGCATTCCGCCGATGGAGATCGCGCCGGTACCGCCGAAGCCGAAAATCTCGGAGGAGGACAAGCGCGCCATCCGCGACATGATCCTTTACGAGGACGAGGATCTCATGGTTCTCAACAAGCCCTTTGGGCTCGCGGTGCAGGGCGGTTCGGGCACGACGCGGCATATCGACGGGATGCTGGCGTCGCTCGCGAACGAGCAGGGCGAACGCCCCGTGCTCGTGCATCGTCTCGACCGCGATACGTCGGGCGTGCTGCTTGTTGCGAAAACGCGCAAGGTCGCGGCGCAGCTCGGTGAGATTTTCCGCTCGCGGCAGGCACAGAAGATCTATTGGGCGCTGGTCGAGGGCGTACCGAAGCCGGCGCAAGGCCGCATCTCGCTGTTTCTCGCGAAAGGTGAAGGCATGGAAACGCGGCCGTCCGCGCGCGGCGCGCAAAAGGATCGCGCCCAGATGGAAAAGATGCGCATCGTCAAGCATGGCGACGACGATGCGCAGCATTCGGTGACCTATTACACCATCGTCGATAAGATCGCGCCGCGCCTTGCGTGGCTGTCGATGAAGCCGATCACCGGCCGCACGCATCAGCTGCGTGCGCATGCGGAAGCCATCGGCCATCCGATCATCGGCGATCCGAAATATCACGGCGCTGCCAAGGATCCGCGCAAACACGATCCGATGCGGAGCGTTCCCGATGACGTCGAGCATAAATTGCATCTGCTCGCGCGGCGGCTCGTCCTGCCGCATCCGCGCGGCGGCACGCTCGATGTGACCGCGCCGCTGCCGCCGCATATGCAAAAGAGCTTTGAGATCTTCGGCTTCGATGTGAAGCGTTACGATCCGATCGAAGCCGCGCCGGAATAAAGCCGTCGCGCAAACACCGTGCGTCACGCAGAATTGGGTGGACTTTGCGCGGTTACCCTATTCCATGCGACTGTGATTTGGCGAGGTGATTTCCGGCGCCCGCGATGTGCAGATTTTTGGAGAGCGTCATGAAGCTGTTGGTTGTTCTTGCCCTCTGCTTCGGTGCGATTGCACCGGCTTTCGCGGAAGATGCGCCTGCGCCAGCGGCGGCGCCCGCCGCACCTCCCGCTGCTACGCCGACCACGCCACGCGCGGACGACGATCATGCGCAAATGAAGGCCGTGGTCGAGCAATGCCGCGATGCGGTGATGGCCAAGGGGCTCGACGGCGCGGCCCGGCATCAGGCGATGGCGGCCTGTATTCTCGCGGCGCGTCCGGAGCTCACCGCCCGCATCCATTGCCTGATAGACCCGAAAATCCGGGCGATGGATAAGGACGCAAGGAAGATCGCCATCATGGAGTGCATCGCGAAAGGCCATTGACGGCCTGACGCGATCCTCACTGGTGTGATTGCTCAGCCGCTGTTGCGCAGGCCGGCCGAGATGCCGTTGATCGAGAGCTGAATGCCGCGCAGGATCTGCTCGTCCTGCGCATCGGCGGCGCGATGCAGCTTCAGAAACTCGACCTGAATGTGATTCAACGGATCGAGATAGGGCACGCGCATCCGCAGCGAGCGGTCGAGCACCGGATTGTCCTGCAGCAATTCGGCCTGTTTGGTGATCGACAGCAGCGCCTCAGTCGAGTCGCCCCATTCGGCCTTGATGCGGCCGAAGATCTCATCGCGCAGCGCCTTGTCCGGCACGAGTTCGGCATAGCGCGAGGCGATGCCGATATTGCTCTTGGCGAGCACCATTTCCATGTTCGACAAGAGCATGCGGAAGAACGGCCATTCGTGATACATGTCCTGCAGGAATTCGAGGCCGTTGTCGGGATGGGCGACCATGAAGTCGCGCACCGCCGCGCCGAAACCATACCAGCCGGGCAGCATCAGCCGGCATTGCGCCCATGAGAAGACCCAAGGAATGGCGCGCAGATCCTCGATGCGCCGCGTCTTGGTGCGCGAGGCGGGGCGGCTGCCGAGATTGAGCGTCGCGATCTCGGTGATGACCGTCGAGGCCCAGAAATAATCTTCGAAGCCCGGCGTCTCATAGACGAGGCCGCGATAGGCCCGATAGGCCGCATGCGACAGCTCTTCCATCGCGTGGAGATAGTCTTCGCGCGGCGCATGCGCCTCGGGCATCAGCAGCGACGCTTCGAGCGTCGCCGAGACGAAGGTTTCGAGGTTGCGACGGCCGATTTCGGGATTTGAATATTTGCTCGAAATGATTTCGCCTTGCTCCGTCACGCGGATCTGCCCGCCGACGGCGCCGCTCGGCTGCGCCAGAATCGCTTCATAGCTCGGGCCGCCGCCGCGGCCGACGGAGCCGCCGCGACCGTGGAAGAGCCGCAGCTTGACGCCATGTTTCTTGAAGGTGTCGATGAGGCCGATCTCGGCCTTGTAGAGTTCCCAGCCCGAGGTGATGAAGCCGCCATCCTTATTGCTGTCGGAATAGCCGAGCATGATCTCTTGCGTATGGTCGCGGCTTTCGACAAGCTTGCGATAGAGCGGCAGCGCGAAAGCCTTGTCCATCACCTCGGCGCAGTTCTGCAGATCGGTGATCGTCTCGAAGAGCGGCACGATATCGATGTGGCTCTTATCGCCGGTGATGAGACCGACTTCCTTCAAAAGCACGGCGAGTTCGAGCAGATCGGAGACGGAATCCGTCTTCGAGATGATGCTCGTGCGGATGGTTTCCTCGCCGTAAGTGGCGCGGGCGGTGACCGCCGCATGGAAGATCGCGAGTTCCTTGCGGGCCTCCTCGGAGTAATCGAGGAACGGCGAGGCGAGGAGGCGCGGGGTCTCCAGCTCCGTGATCAGTATGGCGATGCGCTCGTCTTCGCTGCGGCCGAGATAATTTGTGCCGGGCGTGACGGCTTCTAGCAATTCGGCGACGGTCCTCTCATGCACATCGGAGTTCTGCCGCAGGTCGAGGCTCGCGAGATGGAAGCCGAAGCAGCGCGCGGCGCGGCGCAAGCTGCGTAGACGGCCGCGGGTGATGATATAGGAATTATGCGCCCGCAGAGAGCGGTCGATGATGTCGAGGTCGCGGTGGAATTCCTCGGCGCTCTCATAAGGCTTCATCTTGGCTGCGCGGGTCTTCAGCGGATGCAGCTCGTCGATCGCGCGAAGCGTCGCGGCGATGCGGCCGTGGATCGCATTGATCGCGCGGCGATAGGGCTCCGCCATGCGATGCGGAGATGAGTCCGGCGAGGAGCCGGCGAGCGCGATCAGATCCTCCGAGACCTCGACGATCTGATTATTGATCGACAGTTCGGAGCCGAGCTTGGTCAGCTCGTCGAGATAGAAGGTGAGGATGCGCGTGCCATGCAGCGCGACGGTCTGGCGCACGACATCGGCATCGACATAAGGATTGCCGTCGCGGTCGCCGCCGATCCAGCTGCCGAGCCGCAGGAAGGAGGCGATATCCTGTTGTGCCAACTCCGGCGCATAGGCGCGGACCTGACGCTCGACCATCTGATAGAGCCGCGGCACCTCGTCCATGAAGGTGTAGTTGTAATAGGCGAGCCCGTTCGAGACTTCGTCGAGCACGGTGAGCTTCGTCCGCCGCAAGAGGCTCGTCTGCCAGAGGATGAGGACGGCGCGGCGGATCTTATCCTCAAGCTCGATCTCTTCCTCTTCCGTCCATTGCAGGCGTTCGCGCCGGTCGAGCAGATGCGAGATGGCGATCTCGCGGGTCATGGTGCTGCGGCGGCGCACTTCGGTCGGATGCGCGGTCAGCACCGGCACCATGAAGGCGTGATCGAAGAAGTCGCTCAGCTGATGCGGCGCGATGCCCGCTTCCTTGCAGCGCCGCAGTGCGCAGGCGAGCGTCGAGGGCCCCGGCGGGACGCCATTCAGCGCATCGGTGCGGAACTTGCGGATATTGTGCAGATCCTCGGCGATATTCGAGAGATGCGAGAAATAGCTGTAGGCGCGCACGATCTGCGCCGATTGCTCGGGCGTCAGTTCGCGCAGGATGTTTTCGAGCTGATGGCGCGCCGCCTCATCGCTGTCGCGATGGAAGCGGACGGAGGTCTGGCGGATCAGCTCGACCAGATCGAAGATTGCGTCGCCCTGCTGTTCGCGGACGGTATCGCCAAGAATACGGCCAAGCAGACGGATATCGTCCTTCAGCTGCCGGTCCTCATCGCGATCGGCCGAGAACTCCGTCCGTTCGGCTTCTTTGTCCATGGCTCTCTCCGGAGTGTTGCAGGGATCGATTGTCTGTCGCGTCATAGTCGCGCTGCGCGGCGAAGGCTCGGCAAGCCCTCCGCCTTTGCCATAATCATTTGGACATGGGTCTTGGCAAGTGGCGATACGCCTCGGTCTGGGACCTTTTGCTGAATGCCAGGCGCATTGTATTTTCGATACAAATCTACATCTTTGACGCGTGCCGCGCTTGCTGATTATGCGATGGCAAGAATGACGGTTTCATGAGTGACGATTTGACGAAACAACCAGACCCATCGCCACTGGCGTCCGATCCTGTTGCGCTCGGACGCCAAAGCCTCAAGACACCGCTGCGTCAGCGCTTCTATAAGCTTGCTGAAGCGGGGCCGTCCGGGAATGAATTCATCGTCGCTCTCGATGGCCGGCCTATTCTGACTCCCGCCAAGACGCGGCTGGCGCTGCCGACGCGCGCCGCGGCCGAGGCTGTGGCAGAGGAATGGCACGCGCAGACGGAGTCGATCGATCCGACGCGCATGCCGCTCACGCGCATCCTGAATGCGGCGCTCGACGGGGTCGCGACGGCCATGGATGCGGTGGCGACGGAGATCGTCAGCTATGCCGGCACCGATCTCGTCTGCTATCGCGCCGAGGGGCCCGAGAATCTCGTCCGCGCGCAAGCCGAAGCCTGGGATCCGATCCTCGCCTTTGCCGAGACGGAGATCGGCGCCCGCTTCATCTGCGCCGAGGGCGTGATGCATGTCGCCCAGCCGCCAGCGTCATTGGTCGCCGTGCGGTGCGCCGTCGATCGTCTGGTCGGGCAGGGCAGCGACGCGCCGATCGCGCTCGCCTGTCTCAATGTGACGACGACGTTGACGGGATCGGCGCTGATCGCGATTGCGCGCGGCAGCGGCGCTCTCAGCCTCGATGACGCCTGGGCGGCGGCGCATGTCGACGAGGATTTCCAGATGCGGCTCTGGGGCTTTGACGCCGAGGCCATGCAACGGCGGGCGCAGCGCTTTGAAGAGATGGCGGCCGCCGACCGGCTGTGGCAATTGGTGAGGGTGTCGTAGGCGGCCTCAGGCGGAAGTTGCCGCCTTGGCGAGCGCCGCGAGCGCGCCGGATAGGGCTGCGATCACCGGTGCGGCGTCCGCACCGATCCTGTGACGCTGCGCCAGCCAGGCCGGGTCGTTATAGGCGAGCCAAGTCTTACCGGCTGCATCTTCATAGATCAGTGCCTTGAGCGGCAGATCGATGCCGATCGTCTGCTGCGCCTGCATCAGCGGCGTGCCGCCCTTGGCATTGCCGAAGATCAGAACCTCGGTCGGGCGCAAGGCAAGATCCACGGCGGCCGCGCCCGCGGCATGATCGATCCGGGCAAACAGCGTCAGCCCCTTGGCCGCGATTTCGGCCGTGAGCCGATCGGCGGTCTCCTTGGCGGAATAAGCGCTGATCAGCTGTGTGAGACCTTCGGCCGGCATGACATATTCCTTCGCGCGTTCGGCGGGCGCGAGCGGAACAGCCTTAGGGTTTGGCCTTCAGCTCGCCCTTATCGACATTGCACATATGGCCTTCGGCCGCCGCAGCGCGCCGCCAGGACTTGGCAATTGCCGGATATTTAATGTCCACGCAAATCTTGGCCACCTGCTGCTGCAGATTTTCGCTGTTGCAGGCCGGGCAGGCCGGCACATCGGAGCTGCGCACCAAGGTTTCGAATTCCTTGTTGCAGTCTTTGCATTGGAAAGCATAGAGCGGCATGGGTCTTATCCGTTCGTCCCGAATGCGTTTGGTCCGGTCTGAGGCAACCGGAGCCGAATCTTCGACATTTAGCAACAGGTCCTAGCGGGAAGCCCCGAGGCTTTTCCAGGCTCTGCTTACGGTCCGCGACCTTATGCCCAAGGTTGGGCCACCCAGGGCGCTCATGATGGCTCGGCCCCAGCCGGGCAGCGGTCGCGACGCCCTGAAAGCAAGTTTCGGGCCCTCAATTTAGACCTATCCAAAGCAGGACCTTCGGCAAGAATGCAGCCAGCTTCGGGTATCCTTTAAGAATTATGCCGCAATCCTTGTGTTCAGAGGGTGCGAGGCATAGGTTTTAAGCACCCTTCGCAAAGGAGTTCCGGCATGGGAAGTCTTTCACCCTTACATCTGCTCCTCCTCTTGGCGGTGGCGTTGCTTCTCTTTGGCGGAAAAGGCAAAATTTCCGACATCATGGGCGATGTCGCGCGCGGCATTAAGTCCTTCAAAAAAGGCCTCTCCGACGAGGATGCCAAACCCGCAGCTGCCGAAACGACGGAGCCGCAGCGTGCCATCGAGCATCAGAAGGCTGAGGCGGCCAAGGTCGCCGAGCAGCAGAAGGTCGGCTGAGACGCCGAGCGCCCTTGGCCCAGCGCCCTGGCGCCGGGCTCTGATGCCGTGCTTTCGATGCCGGATCTGACTATTGAAGGCCTGTGACCCCGCATGTTCGAATTCGACGCCGGCAAATTCGTCTTGATCGCCATTGTGGCGCTGCTCGTCATCGGGCCCAAGGAATTGCCCCGGGTGATGCGGCAGGTGGGTCAGGCGCTGTCCAAGCTGCGGCGGCTCAGCAGCGACTTCCAGGCGCAGTTCATGGAAGCGATGCGCGAGGCCGATCTCGAAGAGGTCCGGGCAGAGGCGGCCAAGATCGCAGCCGCTGCCAAGCTCGACCACGGCCTCGATCCTTTGGCGGGGATCCGGGCGGAACTGACCAAATCGATCGAAGCGCAGCCTGAGACGCCGGCGACGATCCTGCCGAGCCATGTCGATCCGCTCGCCGAGGCGCTCGCCCATCATCCCGAGGCGGCAGAAGAGTCGATCCGAGAGTCCGTTGAAGCGCGCGAGGTCGTGACGGACCCTGTGTCCGAGTCGGCTGCGTCTTCGGAGCCCGCACCTTTGGCGCCGACTTCGCTCGAAATGCCGGAGGCGGAACCGGTCACGCCGGCCGCCGCCAATGTCACGCCGCTGCGGCAGCGAGGCTGAGGCATGTCCCCGCCTTCCATGACCCTTTTTCCGTGACGGCACAAAGATGACCAAGGCCGATATAGAGGCGACGCAAGCGCCTCTGATGGACCATTTGATCGAGCTGCGTTCGCGGCTCATCAAGGCGTTGCTCGCATTCGCTTTGATGTTCGTCGTCTGCTTCTTCTTCGCGAAGGGCATCTACAATATTCTGGTCTTGCCCTATCAGCATGTGGCGGGACCCGAAGCGCGGCTCATCTATACGGCGCCGCAGGAATATTTCTTCACGCAGATCAAGGTCGCGATCTTCGCCGCGGGCTTTCTGTCGTGCCCCGTCATCTTCGCGCAGATCTACGCTTTCGTGGCGCCCGGCCTCTACAAGCAGGAGCGCATGGCGTTCGCGCCCTATCTCTTTGCGACGCCGCTCTTCTTCGCGCTCGGTGGGCTGCTCGTCTATTTCGTCGTGATGCCCAATCTTTTGTCCTTCTTCATCAATATGCAGCAGGCGAAGGAGCCGGGCCGGGCGCAGATCGAGCTGCTGCCGCGGGTCAGCGAATATTTGTCGCTGATCATGACGTTGATCTTCGCCTTCGGCATCTTCTTCCAGTTGCCGGTCGTCCTGACGCTGCTCGGACGCGTCGGCATCATCAGCGCCGATTTTCTGCGCCGTCAGCGTCGCTATGCGATCGTGCTGGTGTTCGCCGGCGCGGCGATCCTGACGCCGCCCGATCTCTTCTCGATGATTGCCCTTGCGGTGCCTGGCGTCCTCCTCTACGAGCTGTCGATCATTTCCGTCGCGTGGATTGAAAAGCGCCGCGCTGAACAAGCGACCGAAGACGAGAGCTAGGGCTTTTGCGCCCCGCGTCCCTTGCAGCGCGCAGGGGAAGAGATTTGACCCATGTATGACATTAAATGGATCCGCGAAAACGCCGAGCTGTTTGACGAAGGCCGCAAGCGGCGCGGACTGGAGCCGCTATCGCAAGAGCTGATCGCGCTCGACGATATCCGCCGCGCGGCGATCGCCAAATCGCAGACCGCGCAAGAGCGCCGCAATGCCGCCTCGAAAGAGGTAGGCGCCGCGATGAAGGCGAAGGATGAGGCCAAGGCGGAAGCTCTGAAGGCCGAAGTCGCCGCATTGAAAGCGGCGCTGCCGGAGCTTGAGGCCGAAGAGCGCGCGGCCATCGAAGCGCTCGACAAAGCGCTGTCGGAAATTCCCAACACGCCTTTGCCCGAAGTGCCGTTCGGCAAGGATGAAAACGACAATCCCGAATTGCGCAAGGTTGGCACGCCGCCGACATTTTCCTTCCAGCCGAAAGAGCATTTCGAGATCGGCGAAGGCTTGGGGCTGATGGATTTCGAAGTCGCGGCCAAAATGTCCGGCGCGCGTTTCGTCGTCTTGAAGGGTAAGCTCGCGCGGATGGAGCGCGCGCTCGCGCAATTCATGCTCGATCTGCATACGGATCAGCATGGCTACACGGAAGTGAACCCGCCGATCCTAGTGCGCGACGACGCGATGTTCGGCACGGCGCAACTGCCGAAGTTTGTGGAAGATCAGTTTGCAGCATCAGCGATAAAGAAATTCGATTTCCAAAAATATTTCGATCAGAACAGTGAGTTAGCGGAAGTCATCAAACGCATTCTCATTCTGTACCACAGT
>JBKQRA010000208.1:0-3879 GCA_052144065.1 Methylovirgula sp.
ACAACCACCCGTCGTTCATCGAGCCCTACCAGGGCGCGGCGACGGGGGTCGGCGGAATCTTGCGCGACGTGTTCACCATGGGGGCCAGGCCTGTCGCCTGCCTCAATCTGCTGCGATTCGGCTCGCCCGAACATCCCAAGACCCGGCGGCTCGTCGCCGGCGTGGTGGCCGGAATCGGGCATTACGGCAACGCCTTCGGCGTCCCGACCGTCGGCGGCTCGGTCGGTTTCCACCGGCGTTACGACGGCAACATCCTCGTCAACGCCATGGCGGTCGGCGTCGCGCGGGCGGACGCGATCTTCTACGCCAAGGCGACGGGCGTCGGGAATCCGATCGTCTATCTCGGCTCCAAGACCGGGCGCGACGGCATCCATGGCGCGACCATGGCCTCGGCCGCGTTCGAAGCCGACGCCGAGGAGAAGCGGCCGACGGTGCAGGTCGGCGACCCGTTCGCCGAGAAGCTGCTGCTCGAAGCCTGCCTCGAATTGATGGCGTCTGGCGCCGTCGTCGCGATCCAGGACATGGGCGCGGCGGGGCTCACCTCGTCGGCCGTCGAGATGGGCGCGAAGGGCGACCTCGGCGTCGAGCTCGACCTAGACCTCCTGCCCTGCCGCGAAGAAGGCATGACCGCCTATGAGATGATGCTCTCGGAAAGCCAGGAGCGCATGCTCATGGTCCTGACCCCTGAGAAGGAGCAGGAGGCCGAAGCGATCTTCCGCAAATGGGGGCTCGATTTTGCGGTCATCGGCAAGACGACGGATAATCTGCGCTTCGTCGTGAAACATCATGGCGAGGTGAAAGCCGATCTGCCGATCAAGGAGCTTGGCGATCAGGCGCCGCTCTACGACCGGCTGCATATTCCGCCGATCAAGCGCATCGTGATCCTAAGCTGCGATGTGAAGCCGCCCATGTCCAACGCCGAGGCGCTGCTGCGGCTCGTCGGTACGCCGAACCTCTGCTCGAAGCGCTGGGTCTATGAGCAATATGACCATCTGATCCTCGGCAATACGGTGCAGGCGCCGGGCGGCGGCGATGCTGCTGTGATCCGCATCGGCGACGGGCCGAAGGGGCTGGCGCTGACCGTTGACGTCAATGAAGTCTATTGCAACGCCGACCCCTATGAAGGCGGCAAGCAGGCGGTCGCGGAAGCTTGGCGCAATCTCTCGACCGTCGGCGCCGAGCCTTTGGCGCTGACCGACAATCTGAATTTCGGCAATCCGGAAAAGCCGGAGGTCATGGGCCAGTTCGTGGCCGCGATCGACGGCATGGCGGCGGCCTGCCGGGCGCTGAACTTCCCGATCGTGTCGGGCAATGTCTCGCTCTACAATGAGAGCCCGACAGGCGCTATTCCGCCAACGCCGTCGATCGGCGGTGTCGGTGTCTTGGAAGACGCGAGCCGGACGCAGACGATCGCCTTCAAGCGGCCCGGCGACCGAATCGTGCTGATCGGTGCGACGGTGAAGGGTTATCTCGGCTCTTCCGCCTATCTGCGAGAAATCTGCGGCCGCGACGAAGGCGCCCCGCCGCCGGTCGATCTCGACATCGAGAAGAAAAATGGCGATTTCGTCCGCGGGCTTGTCCGTAATCGGGCAGTGACGGCGGCGCATGATCTGTCCGAAGGCGGCTTGGCCGTGGCGCTTGCCGAAATGGCCTTGGCCTCTGGCATTGGGGCGAAACTCGACTTTCGGCCGCACGATCTGCCGATGCACGGCTTTTTGTTCGGCGAGGACCAGAGCCGTTACCTTCTCACCGCTTCACCCGAGAAGGCGAGCGCCATCAGCGAAGCGGCGCTTGCAGGCGGCATCTGCTGCCTGATAATCGGCACAACCGGTGGAGAGGCTTTGACTATCCCGGGGGAGGCCGCCATATCTTTGGTCGAGCTGAGACGGCGGTATGAGCAATGGCTGCCGGACTTCATGCACGCGGGCCACCCCTAGCCCGAGCTATGGCGCGACTCTTGCTTACACTTCGGCCCGAGTTCCTGCTAGAGAGGGCTGAGGCTAAAAGTGCTTCGGCCAACAGAGACGAGGATTTCCTTCATGCCCATGCCAAAAGCCGAAATCGAGCGGTTGATCAAAGAAGGCATTCCGGACGCCAAGGTGCAGATGACCGCCTTGCAAGACGACAATGACCATTGGGCCGCCGTGGTGATCTCTTCCGAGTTCACCGGCAAGTCGAAGCTGCAGCAGCATCAGCTCGTCTATAAGGCGCTGGGCGCCAATATGGGCGGCGAGCTTCACGCATTGCAGCTCACGACCTTCGCCCCGAAGTAAGTTCCATCCCGTTTGTGCGCCAGACTTTCGAAAGGAACGGCCATGTCAGCCATCGATGACTTCCTGAAATCCATCGTCGACAAGAACGATGTCGTGCTCTTCATGAAAGGCACGCCGAACTTCCCGCAATGCGGCTTCTCCGGTCAGCTCGTGCAGATCCTTCACTATCTCGACGTCAACTACGAGCATGTGAACTGCCTGGAGAGCGACGAGATCCGCCAAGGTGTCAAGACCTTCTCCAATTGGCCGACGATCCCGCAGCTTTACATCAAGGGCGAATTCATCGGCGGCTGCGACATCGTCCGCGAGATGTTCCAGTCGGGCGAACTCGCCTCGACCTTCGCTGCCAAGGGCATCGAGTACAAGATCCCGGCGGCTCCGGCGAAGGCGTAAGCACCAGGCTGAGATTTTTAAAGCCGTCCGTGCCTGGAGGCTTGAACCCACACGGCACGGACGGCTTTTTGTTGCGATGATGGCTGCGAGAATAATCCCTCCCGGAACGGGAAGGGTGGCCGGCTATGCCGGCCGGGCGGGTTGTAGTGATATCGGTAACCCCCTCCGCCATGCTTCGCATGACACCTTCCCCTTTCAGGGGAAGGATCAGCGCGGGGCCTCAATACACGTCGGTCTGATAGAAGCCGCCCTTCTTCAGCTCTTGCACGAAAGCCTGGGCCGCCTCGGGGTCGCGGCGGGTCTGCTCGGCGACAATGTCGACCATCGCGCGCTCCACATCGCCGGCCATGCGCGAGGCATCGCCGCAGACATAGAAATGCGCGCCGCGCGCGATCCATTCCCAGATCGTCTTGCCGGCTTCGCGCAGTCGGTCCTGCACATAGACTTTCTTGTCGCCGTCGCGTGACCAGGCAAGCGACAGATGGGTGAGCGTGCCCTGCTTCTGCAGCGCCGCCAGCTCATCTTCATAGAAGAAGTCTGTGGCGCTGCGCTGATGGCCGAAGAAGAGCCAGGCCCCGCCTGTGGCGCCGGTTGCCGCACGTTCCTGTAGAAAGGCGCGGAAGGGCGCGACGCCCGTCCCTGGGCCGACCATGATGATCGGCGTCTCGCCGTCCGGCGGCAAAGCGAAACCGTGCGCCTTCTGTACATAGGCTTTGAGCTTGGTGCCCTCGGTGATCCGCTCGGCGAGATAGGAGGAGGCAACGCCATGGCGAAGCCGTTCGTCGATGAAATAGCGCACGTGATCGACGGTCAGCGTCAGCCGTCCAGGCACGTGCTTGGGGGATGACGAGATCGAATAGAGCCGCGGCTGCAGCGAGTCGAGACATTCGACGAGCGCTTCCGGATCGGGATGGACACCCGCAAATTTCTCGAAAGCCGAGAGAACATCGAGGCTGCGCGCATCGCCATCCGGATCGTCGCCCTTGGCAAGTGCCTTGGCCTTCTGCCGCCGCTCGCCGCCGGTGATGTAGGAGATGAGTTCGAAGAGCGCATCTGGCGCGGCGTTCAGCGCGACGTCGCTCAGCAGAACCTCGCGCAGGGTCTTATCCATGATTGGAAAATTCGGCGGCGCATGGATCGCCGCGATCACCGCATCGACAAGCATGGGATCGTTCTGCTGATAGATGCCGAAACTGTCGCCGACCGTATAGTC
>JBKQRA010000209.1:0-2777 GCA_052144065.1 Methylovirgula sp.
ACTTCCTTTCGGCTGGCCCAGCGGGCCGAACCATAGGTCTCGGCATTCTTTGCTTCACGGGCGCGCCAGACCGACAGCCGATGGCCACGGCGATCGACAGGAAGCCGCCGGACACCACGATCGTGGCGCCTTCGATGAAAATTGAAGGCGCATAGGCGTCATAGGCGTACCACCACCAGAAAAAGGCCGGCGGGAGATAGACAGGTACACCGCCCGCTAGCTCGACCCATGGCTGCCCCAGCTGAGGCTGATAGCCGAGCCGCCAGGCCACCCACTCCGTCGCTGCCCAAGTCGTCACGAGAATGATTGCGAAGACGACACTGATTGAGCCCCAGATAATCTTGGTCGCGTACATGCTCCGGCCTGTTTGACGGCAAACGCCAATAAAGCCGGACACGACTTTTTTCTTGATTACAAGATGCAGCATCTATCCGGCGAAGGATTGGCGCCCATGGCGTGCAAAGACTGGGATTGAGACAAGGAAGAGACGCCATCTTCAACGCGGCCGACGTGGATCTGTCGGGGTACGGTGCGACCGTATAGGTGACCGAGCGACTGGGAATGAAAATGGATGAGCTTCATACAAATTCCTTGAGCTGCTTCTATGGGCTGGGAGGCCGAAAGGATCCGCGTGAATATTTCGATCGTCGGACGCTCATGTTCGAAGGCGGCGCTCTTCAAAGCTTCTGCGCCGTTGGTGAGAAGTCACAATCCAAGTTCCCGCTTTCGCCCTAATCCCCATTCGATCCCGCCGCCATCTTTCGCCACGCCAGTGACATGGCGCCCAAGCTGCTTCTCGAGTGACGGCGACCAGGGAACGAGCTGAAATCCTAGTCCGTCATCGATCATGGCGAACCGGCCGGACGTGAGTGTGAGGCGTTGACGGTAGACGCCAGCGACAGTGTCACCGGCTGTCGCCGGGGTGTAGGGCAATCCCGTGTCTCCTGAAAGCTTCGCACCGGCCGCATTTAGTTCACGCTGCCGTAGCGTGGCGAGGAGATCGCGCTGCAGGATAATGCGTTGACCTTGGCGGTGAGCGAGCCCCTCTGACGCTAAATGCTCCGCCCGCGCCGTCATGGCGTCCCGGACTTCTCGCCCAACCCCACCCATGGCGAGTGGCACCGGCTCAGGCTCTACCAGCCGGTGATCGAGCCAAGTCGCACCCGTCGCCGTCACCTGCTGGGGGAGATCGATGTCTGATCGTGTGGCCAGCAAAAGCGTCGGCTGCTTTTCGCCGGGGCCTCCGAAGCGGCGCACCTCGACGATACCCATGATGGGCGGAGAATGCTCAAAGGCTTCAACACCGCGAAAGCGAACATGGTGCACCCGCCCGTCCGTTCCATCGATCACGGCATAAGCCTCGCCCGACAGCTCATCGTGCAAGCCCTCGGCCACCAGGCGGCCGATGATCGGTGATGTTGGCAAGGGGGCGTCGATGACAAAGTCGCCGATGGCACGATCCAAACCCTGTTCGGTAAACGTGCGGTGCATGGTTTTGATGATGTCGCCTCGCATGTCAAGGTCCCGTAGACTTCTTTCGGCCTCAAGCCCGACCATCCATTCACCGGGACCGGCGGGCGTGGCGAGACCCATCTTCTCGAGATCCTGAAGCCGCCCAATCATCAGGCGGCGGATTTCGGGATCACCGGCAGCAAGATTGTTTGGGCGAAGGTTGATATAACCGGTCTCATCGGCTGCGAGACGGATCTCTGCGTCAAGCCTCGTCCAGCGCTCGGCATCGACTTCCCGCTCCAGGGCCGTGCGCACCTCGTGCTCCGGCTTCGGCCCAAGTTCGATCGAGACGAGCTCTTCGGCACGCGAGCGCAAGCCGCGGCTGATATAGTCTCGGGAAATGACGAGGTCCTGGCCATCCTGGTCGACGCCGCGCACCAGAATATGGACATGGGGATTGTCGGTGTTCCAGTGGTCGACGGCAACCCAGTCGAGCTTTGTTCCGAGGTCGGCTTCCATCTGCCGGGCAAGGTCGCGGGTAAAGGCTCTGAGATCGGTCATCTCCCCGGCATCCTCGGGCGAGACGATGAAGCGGAAATGATGCCGGTCGTCCTTGCATCGTTCGGCAAAGGCGGCGTCGTCGGCGCGGTCCACCTCGGTATCGAACATGCGCGCTTTCTCGCCGTCTGCCGTGACGCCGTCGCGCTTCAGATAGGAAATATGCGCGGACATCGCTGCCGAACGGAAGGCTCGGCCTTGATGGCGCGCGATCCGTGCCTTCACCACGACGCGGCGCTGTGGTGAGAACAGGCGATTGCGGCTGAAGGCGATCCGGCCTCGCCCGAAGGTCGATCGGCCGAAGCCGGAAGGCCGAGCGGCGCCAGGCTGAGCGGCGGTTTGCCCGGCCTTCTTTGTGGCGCGCAGCACCTGGTTGATGAAGCTTTTGGGCTTGCCGACACGGGTGCTGCGAATGCGGCCAGGCCGAATGCGGAAGTCCTCGCCGCTGTCATTCATCGCCGCATGCTCCAAGATGGTAGAATGCGCCTAGTACCTCGGCACAGTGATTTTGACGGGTTGAATCCGGGTCAAAGCAGCTCTGGCAGGTGTTTCGGATCTGATCCGCCCCCATTGAACTGGTCCACCCTGAGGTATGTCTTTGGACATGAAGAGGAGGACCGCAATGCCGAGAAAGCGCCACAAGCCAGCTTCGATCAGGCGCCAAGCGATGGGACGGTGGTAGTTGCCGGTCGCTTCGAAAGCACAGATCACCAGCTTGCCGTAGGCTCTCAGCGTCTCGATCAAGCGATCGTGCTCAGCCCGCGTGT
>JBKQRA010000210.1:0-11401 GCA_052144065.1 Methylovirgula sp.
GCCGGCCTCGTGCTCCTTCAGTATCCCGATGATCTGCTCTTCTGAAAAGCGGCTGCGCTTCATGCTCTGGTCCTCTACTTGGGCCAGAGCGAACTTCAAACTGGATTAGGACCAGGGGGCAAGGTCATGATGACTGCCAGGTCATCCATGGCGGCGCTTACGTGCCCGAATCCGTCTATGCGGCAGATGTCGTGCGTGTCGTTCGCGGCGATCCGGCGGTTTGGACTCTGAAAAGAAATCCTCGCGTGACTTGTCGCGACTGCGGCACGCGCCTCTTCATCGAAGTCCTGGCTCTAGGATTCCGCGGGGTCAATGGCTACCTCCTTCCGCCGAAGCGATTCCAGGCGCAATTCCATATGCAGTGCCAGTTTGCCGTTCGAGCCGTCAAAGACAGCCTTCCCCATTTCAAATCGCGACCAGCTCAGTTTGGAGGTTCTGACGAAACTGTCGATTGGTAAATTCACCTCGGCCTCTATTGGCACTGTCAAAGTCGGCGCAAGTGACATCGGGGCTACGCCGCCACCCATCAGGTGGTGAAGATCGAGAATTTCGTCGATCTGAGCGAGAGGGAATGTCTGAGACGGGAACATCACTCGCTTTCTCACGCTGAAAATCTCTCGGTTGCGCCGAGGCAAATACTTTTTCGCTTCGTCACGACACGGGCCGCTTCAGTGCAACGTCGTGCTGTGGCGTAAAATTGGAGGCGATCGACGATCTTTTGAAATAGCAATCTTAAGCGGGGTCGGCACGATGAACGTGCCCCTGCCTGTTGCGAGCCGCGCCGCCCTCTATCTCCGGGTCTCGACTACCCGACAAGCCGAGGTCGATCTCTCGATTCCAGACCAGCGGCTTCAGACCGCTGCCTATTGCGAACGTCAAAGCTGGCGAGTGGTTGGCGAATATGTCGAGCCGGGCGCCTCGGCCATAGATGACAATGGGCCCGAGTTTCAGCGTATGATCGAAAGGGCCTGTGATGACGATCATCCCTTCGAAGTGATCACCGTCCATAGCTTCAGCCGCTTCTTCCGCGATGCCTTTGGGCTTGAGATGTATATCCGCAAGCTTGCCAAGCATGGCGTGCGCCTTGTCTCCATTACCCAGGAGCTCGGCGACGATCCCGCCCAGATCATGATGCGGCAGGTCATTGCGCTGTTTGACGAATATCAATGCCGAGAGAACGCCAAGCATGTTCTCCGGGCTATGAAGGAGAATGCAAGGCAGAGATTCTACAACGGCTCCCACCTTCCTCTCGGCTTTGCCCTCGAAGAGGTCGAAAAGCGGGGTCACCGAACCAAGAAGAAGATCATCATCGATCCGGTCGAAGCCGAGATCATCCGCCTTATCTTTGACCTCTTTGCCTATGGCGATGGGCAGAGCGGGCCCATGGGCGTCAAGGAAGTAACGAAATACCTCAATGCCAAAGGCTACCGGACCCGTTTATGGGGACGTTTCGGCGTTGGCCCGGTCCACGGCATTCTGACAAACCCGGTCTATGTCCTGCGGCGGCGCCATGACGTTGCGCACCGGTACGTCAAAGAGCGGAAACGTCTATCGCTATTATACGTGCTCGTCGGCCATGCGTATGGGCGCAAGCGCCTGCAAGGGCCGGTCGATTCCGATGGACAAGCTCGACCAGCTCGTCACTGATCATGTCGCCGACCGCATTCTTGTGCCGGACCGGTTGGAAGCGCTTCTTCAATCCGTGGCGCATCGCCGCCTGAAGACCGACGCTGAGGTTCAGGCCCGCATTGAAGCCCTGCGGCGAGAAGTCGGGGCGGCCGAGGAAAAGCTCAAGCGGCTTTACAAGCTCGTGGAAGAAGGTCTCACTGACCTCGACGACATGCTCAAGGAACGCCTTGCCAAGCTCAAAACCGGCCGTGAGAAGGCTTCATCAGCTCTTGAGCGGATCGAGAGCCAGGGGCCGGCCACCCGCTTGGACGGAGACAAAATCGCGCGGTTCGGCATTCTGATGCGCGAGAAGATTGCTAAAGGCGAGATTCCATTCCGGAAGGCCTATTTGCGATCCTTGATCGACGCGGTCGAAGTCGGCGACAGGATCGTCCGCATCCACGGCTCAAAGACGGTTCTGGAACGTGCCGTCCTCGCCGATCAGGCCAAACACCCAGGTGTTCGCAGTTTTGTTCGCAATTGGCGCGCCCAACGGGACTCGAACCCGTGTTTTCGCCGTGAAAGGGCGACGTCCTGGACCGCTAGACGATGGGCGCAGAGGGCAAAATGCCCTGTTCGGAGGACGCGCGGAGATATAAAGGCCGCAGGGGACACTGGCAAGCGCACTTCTTGGCGCGCCACAGCTTTGAGCTTTCTCCGCTTAACACCTCATCGGCGCGCCTCGGCGGGTGCGGCATCGAGCAGCCGCACTTGCACGCGCTCGCGGCCGTTCCAGCGGTCGAGCGTGAGCGTGCCGGCGAAATGAAGGCTCGCGCCTTGCGCCGCCTTCAAGGCCTCGCCCAAGGGCTCGCCCGCGGCACGAAAGAGAATGCCTTCAAGGCTTGTCCCGTCGCCTGCTTTGGCGCGCCAGCGCAAATGCCCCTGTCCGACCTCCGCCACATCGACAAGGCGATGCGCCGGAAAGACGAACACAGGCTCGGGATTGCCCGCGCCATATGGTCCCGCCCGTTCGAGGCTGGCGAAAAGCTCGGGGTTCGCGCCGCCCGCCGTCAGAGCAGCATCGATCAACAGCGATTCGCCGGCTCGGGCGGCATCCACCTGTTGCGCGAGGCATTCGCCGAGAAAGCTGCGAAAGGCGTCGAGATCGCTCTTTGCGAGCGTCACGCCCGCCGCCATCGCGTGGCCGCCGCCTTTGACCGCAATCCCCGCCTCGACCGCCGCGCGCACTGCCTTGCCGAGATCGACGCCGGTGATCGAGCGGCCGGAGCCTGTTCCCATCCCAAGTTTTTCGCCGGCCTCGAAGGCGATGGCAAAGGCGGGCTTGCGAAACCGCTCCTTCAAGCGCGATGCGATAAGCCCGACGACCCCCGGATGCCAGCCGTTGCCCGCCACCACGATCGCCGCGGCGCCCTCGTCTTCGGCGCCTTGAACGAAGGCTTCGGCCAGCGCCTCGTCGAGCGTCGCCATCTCGATCACCTGGCGCTCGCGATTGAGACGATCAAGATTTTCGGCGATGCGCCTGGCTTCGACCGCATCCGTCAGCGCCAGCAATTTGGCGCCGAGCGCCGCGTCGCCGATCCGGCCGCCGGCGTTGATGCGCGGCCCAACGAGGAAGCCGAGATGCGCGGGCTTCGGCGGCCCATCGGCGCCGGCGACATCGAAAAGCGCCGCAAGGCCGGGGCGCCCGCGCGCCCGCATCAGCTGCAAACCTTTCATCACGAAGGCGCGGTTGAGGCCGGTCAATTGCGCGACGTCGGCGACGGTCGCGAGCGCCACGAGATCAAGACCGAGCAGAAGATCGGGCGCCGGCCGCGCGGCGCTCCAAAAGCCTTTTTCCCGCAGCAGCCGGCTCGTCGCGACGAGCGTCATGAAGACGACGCCCGCGGCGCAGAGCTGGCCGAGACTCGAGAGATCGTCCAGCCGGTTCGGATTGACGATGATCGCGTCCGGCAGATGCTCCGGCGCCTGATGGTGATCGAGAACGATGACATCGAGGCCGAGCCTGCGCGCTTCCGCAATCGGCTGATGGCTCATCGTGCCGCAATCGACGGTGACGAGCAGCGTCGCGCCCTGCTCCGCCAGAGCATTGATCGCCTGCACATTGGGGCCATAGCCCTCAAAAATGCGGTCGGGAATATGGATGAGGAAAGGCGTGCCGGCGGCGCCGAAAAAATCCGCCAGCAGCGCCGACGAACAGGCGCCATCGACGTCGTAATCGCCGAAGACCGCAACCGTCTCGCCGGCCTCAACCGCCGCCGCGAGCCGCGCTGCGGCCGCCGCCATGTCGACGAGGACATTGGGATCGGGCATCAGCCGGCGCAAGGTCGGATCGAGATAGAACGGCGCTTCTTCCGGCGCAACGCCGCGACCGGCAAGCACGCGCGCCAGCAGATCCGAATGGCCATGCAGCTGCATCATCGCCTGGGCGCGCGCCTGACCGGCAAGATCGAGGCGGTCGCGCCAAGGCCGGCCGAGCACGGAGCGCTCGACGCCCAGAAAAGCGCGGGGGGGTCTCAAAGTGACCGAATTATCCACGGCGAAGCTTAGCGGCTCAGAGGCGAGTTGGACGAAAAAATTTCCGGCGTATCAACAACTATCGGCCGGCCCTGCCATGCGGCTTGAAGCAGACCTTCAATGCGTCAAGGGCGAGTCTAAAACCGATGGCATCCCCGACCGACCGCTCCAATGTAAGCGCGCCTTCGAGGGTCGCGATGATCATACGCGCGGCGGCGGCAGGATTGATTGTAGCCACGATGCTGCCATTTGCCTGGCCTTCGGCCAGCACCGTTTCCAGCCAAGCGATATGCTTGGCGAAGAATTTGCCGATCTCGTCTTGCAGCGGCGCCGGCAGGCCATCGATTTCGATCGCCAGCACGGCACAAAGGCAGCTCAGTCGCTGCTCCACACCTTGCAGATAGAGCGCGCCATAAGCCTCGATACGGACAAGACCGTCTTCATCGCGGGCTTTAATCTCAGCAAGCGCCGCGTCGTAACGCGCATCATAGGCGGCAACGAGAGCTGCGGCGAGATCATGCTTCGTCGGGAAATAATGGTGAATGGAGGCCTTCCGGATGCCTACCGCTTCAGCCAGCTGCGCAAAGCTGAAACCAGCATAGCCGCGCGCCCGGACCAAAAGCTCCGCCTCCACCAACAAGTCCTGCCTCGTGTCCCGCATCGCTTCCGTCTGCCGCCTCTTGTCGTTCGGGCTTGACGACCATCCCGCCGCTCGTACATAATGCCTACCTATCGATAGGTAGTTTAGTACTCAATCGTCGCAAGAGCAATAAGCGCGGGAGTTCGGCCATTTGCCTCTGAGTCTGTCACGCCGGCAAGCACTCGCAGGAGGCTTGTGCCTCTGCTGCCTGCCGCAGCTCGCCTATTCCGCCACGCCTGCGGTCGCAGAGATCGCACCCGGCGTCTTCATGCGCCGCGGCGTCGATGAAGATCCGACCGCGGCCAATCTTGATGCGATCGCGAATATCGGATTCATCATCGGCGATAACGGCGTGCTCGTCACCGAAACCGGCGGCAGTCTCGCCGACGGCCGATGGCTGCGCCAAGTCATCAAGGAGAAGACGCAGAAGCCGATCAAATATGTCGTCTTGAGCCATGTGCATCTCGACCATGCCTTCGGTGCTGGCGCCTTTCTCGACGACAAGCCTGTCTTCATCGGGCATGCGAAACTTCCCGAGGCGCTCAACGCGCGTGGCGAGTTTTATCGCCAGAGGCTGATCGGGTGGCTCGGCAAGGAGAATGTCGGCCCGGTCGTCATGCCGACCCACACGGTCGCAACCGACGATCAGATCGATCTCGGCGGCCGCGTCATCACCTTTCATGCGCATGGCCCTGCGCATACGACATGCGATCTCTCCATGATCGACAAAGGTAGCGGGCTTCTGCTGCCCGCCGATCTTCTCTTCGTTGGGCGCTGCCCCGTGCTCGACGGCGATCTGAAAGGTTGGCTGAAGGAGATCGAAGTGCTGAAAGCGATGAAGATCGGCAAGGCCGTGCCGGGACACGGTCCGGTCACCGTCGATTTCGATGCCGCTTCGGCGCCGCTCGTGCATTATTTGACGGTTTTGCGCGACGGCGTCCGCGCCGAGATCAAGGGCGACGGCTCGATCGAACATGCAATTAAAACGGTCGGCCAATCGGAAAAACCCAATTGGAAATTGTTCGACAATTATCATCCCCGCAATGTCACGGAAGCCTATACAGAACTCGAATGGGAATAGGAGAGGAAACTCATGAAAGGCTTTTGGTCCCGCGCCGCGCTCTGCGCCTGCGTTTCTTTCATATCCCTGAGCGCTGCAGCGACGATCGCCCGCGCCGACGACGAGGACAGCCCAGCGGCGCGTGAGGCGCGCTGGAAGGACATCGAGCAGACGATCTTCGGCGACCGGCTCGCGACGCCGGATGAATCGATCATCTCGCTCGACGCACCCTACCGTGCCGAAGATGCGGCGCTCGTTCCGATCACCATCACCCTGTCCGGCAAGACGCCCATCAAGGGCCTCTATCTCGTCATCGACGACAATCCCGCGCCAGTCGCGGCCCATTACGTCTTCGGACCCGCGGCAGATCCGCATGTCATTCGCCTGCGGGTGCGGGTGAACAGCTATACGAATATGCATGCGGTCGCCGAACTGCCGGACGGCAAGCTCGTCGAGACGGTGAAATTCGTGAAGGCGGCTGGCGGCTGCTCGGCACCGATGGGAATAACCGATGCCGAGGCCATGAAGGGCATGGGCGAGATGCGAATGAAGTTCGCAAAAGACGTCATCCCCGGCAAGTCGACCGAGGCGACGTTGATGGTGCGCCATCCGATGTTCAACGGCATGCAGATGGATCTGGTCACGCGCGGCTATACGCCGGCGCGCTATATCGAAGCGATCAAGGTGACCGACGGCGATAAGCTCGTTTTCAGCCTCTCGACCAGCATCTCGATTGCGATGAATCCGGTGATGGATTTCGGCCTCGTGCCGCAGGCGAATAAGCCCGTGACAGTCTCCGTCAAGGATAACAAGGACGGGCATTGGGAACAGAGCTTTTCCATCCCCATGGCGATGAACTGAGGTCGCGATGCGAAAATTTTTCTTGCTCGCCGCCGCGGTCTTTCTCGCGGCGGCCGCACCAGCGCCGGCGCCGGAACCCGCAGGACTATGGGACGGCCCCATGCATGGCAATACGCCGGCAACGCTTGCAGGCGCGCACGTCCTTGATACCAAAGCGCTCGTCGCCCTCATCGCACAACAGCATCCGCTCCTTATCGATGTGGCCGAAGCGCCAAAGCAGCCGGCCTCCACGGCGCCCGACATGCCGTGGATGCCAACGCATCGCACAATCCCCGGCGCGGTATGGCTGGTGGAGGGCGGCTCCGGGACGCCCGATCCCGCTTTTGCCGAAGCCTTCAAGGCAAGGTTCGATGCGTTGACCGCGCATCGCACGGAGGCGCCCATTGTCGCCTTCTGTCACCCCCATTGCTGGGGAAGTTGGAACACGGCCAAGCGGCTCGTGCAGATCGGCTATAAACATGTCTATTGGTATCGCGACGGAGTCGAAGGCTGGGAGCAGAGCGGCCATGAGACCAAAGTCGCCAAGCCCGATGCCGAATGGATGAAGACCGCGCCGCTCGACAAGCCGGCATCGAAACGGCAGCGCGAGGGAATGAAATAAGAAAGAGTCTGACCTCTAGGCCCCGCGTGATTTGCCGGATGTGCGCTCCGACGCTCAAAAAGTGCGGCTTTGGGAAGCGGGGAAGAGTCAGCGCTGCAACCCAGCGGATCGGGCCTCAAAAAGCAGGCCCAAAGAGCAAGCGGCTCACAAGCCTCTTGATTGGCCCTACTGATTCGCTCGCGCCTGCCCGACGACCTTCTTGAAGCCCTCGTAATCGAGCGCCGCAGCGACCAGATACGGGCCAATCAAAAAAACCGGCGTGCCCTGAAAGCCCATGCCGGTCGCCTGCGCATCATTGCGCCGGAGAATCGCCTTGATCTCGGTCATATGCGCTTCGAGATCCTTATTGAGCTGCGCAACATCGACGCCCGATGCCTTCACAGCCTTGTCCATCGCCTCTTTGTCGGGTTTTCCGGGAAGCTGCATCAAAGCGCGATGCACGAGCTCATATTTGCCCTGATATTTGGCGGCGAGCGCCACTTCGGCGCCATAAGTGGAACTCGCGGCCAGGATCGGCCAATCCTTATAGACGAGGCGGATATGGCCATCGTCTTGCACCAGCTTTTGCAAGACCGGCTCGGCCTTCTTGCAGAAGGGGCAATTGTAATCCTCGAAGGCGACGATGGTGACATCGCCCTGCGTATTGCCGCCGGTCGGCGTTTCCGGATCGTTGAGGATCGCCTCGCGCGTCAGCTCGCTCGGCTTGACTTGAGTTTGATCCTGCGCCTGGGCGATCGCGCTGCAGCCGAAACACAAAAGCCACGTCATGAGAAGACGAAAGACGAGAGGCCGCATCACGATTGTCCTTAATCGAGCAATATCGCTACTTCCTCAAGCAAATGAATCGCGGCCACAAGCGCGCATTTGGCCGCGCCACGGTCACGGTTTGATGAAGAGATTTTATAACTTGAATCGATCGAAATGAGAGAACGATCTTCTCCTCTACAAAACGATTCAATCCAATTTAAACTTTCCCATCTCGCGATGCTCAGCAGCGATCTTGCGCACCGTGCCCGACACCGAGCGATAGATCAGCGTCTCGGTGCGGATGACATCCTTGTCGAATTTGACGCCCTGTACCAGCGGGCCGTCGGTGACGCCTGTCAGCGAAACGATGACATCGCCCGACGCCAGTTCCTTCATGTCATATTTGCGCTTCGGATCTTTGACGCCCATGCGCGACGCGCGCTCGAGCTTTTCCTCCGTATCGAGGATGAGCCGGCCCTGCATCTGGCCGCCGACGCAGCGCAACGCGCCAGCCGCGAGCACGCCTTCCGGCGCGCCGCCGATGCCGAGGTAGAGATCAATGCCGGTCTCCGGCTGCGCGGTGAAGATGATGCCGGCGACATCGCCGTCCGGAATGATGCGCAGCGCGCAGCCGATGCGCCGGCAATCGTCGATGATCTTCTGATGCCGCTCACGGTCGAGCACCAGCACCGAGATTTCATGCGGATTGACGCCCTTGGCCTTGGCGAGCGCACGGATGTTTTCTTCCGGCGTCATGTCGATGTCGACGATGCCATGCGGATAGCCCGGCCCGATCGCGATCTTTTCCATATAAACATCGGGCGCATTCAGGAGCGAGCCTTGCGCCGCCATCGCCATGACGGCGATCGAGCCCGGCATGTCGCGCGCGCAAAGCGTCGTGCCTTCGAGCGGATCAACGGCGATATCGACTTTCGGACCCAAGGACGTGCCGAGCTTCTCACCGATGTAGAGCATGGGCGCGCGGTCGCGCTCGCCTTCGCCGATCACCACAGTGCCGTCGATCGGCAGGCGGTTCAATTCGCGCCGCATCGCATCGACGGCGGCCTGATCCGCCGCCTTCTCATTGCCGCGACCGCGCAACCGGGCGGCGGAAACGGCGGCGCGTTCGGTCACGCGGACGAGTTCGAGGGTAAGGATGCGATCGACAATATCCTGGCTCTTGACGACGAGATCGACCAACTGGGCTTCCTTCCCTCTAATTCTTCGCACTCGATAATTATTCGCGCTCGATACGGATGACTTGCGGCTTTTCCGCGATGAAACCGTCCTTGACGACGGCTTCGAGCGCCTGATGGATCATCTTCTCATAAGTCGCATGGGTGATCAGTATGACCGGCACCGCCTCGGTATATTTGGCTTTCTCGCCCGGACGGCGGCGCTGCATGATGCTTTCGAGCGAGATATTGCATTCCGCCATCCGCGTCGCAATCGCCGCGGCGGCGCCGGGGCGGTCATAGACCGAAAGACGGATATAATAACCGCCTTCATGCATCTGGATCGGCGCCCGCTCCGCCGGCGTGAGCTTGTCGACCGGCAGGCCGAAGGGCGCGATTCGGGCGCCGCGCGCGATATCGGCGATGTCGGCAACGACGGCCGAGGCGGTCGCCTCGCCGCCGGCGCCCGGCCCCATCAGGGTCAGCTCGTGGACCGCATCGGCGTCGATCGTCACCGCATTGGTGACGCCCATCACCTGCGCGATGGCGGAAGAGCGCGGCACCATTGTCGGATGCACGCGCTGCTCGATGCCCGTCAGCGTGCGGCTGCCGACGCCGAGAAGCTTGATGCGATAGCCGAGTTCGGCGGCGGCTTCGATATCGGCGAGGCTGATCGATTCGATGCCTTCGATGGCGATGGAGTCGCAATCGACCGTCGTGCCGAACGCAAGCGCGGTGAGGATCGCAAGCTTATGCGCCGTATCCTTGCCGCCGATGTCGAAACTCGGATCGGCTTCCGCATAGCCGAGCCGCTGCGCCTCGGCGAGGCATTTGGCGAAGGAGAGCTTATCCGTCTCCATGCGTGACAGGATGTAATTGCAGGTGCCGTTCAGAATTCCATAGACGCGCTCGACGACATTGCCGGCGAGCGCCTCGCGCAAAGTCTTGACGATCGGTATGCCGCCCGCAACCGCAGCCTCGAAAGAAAGCGCGACGCCCTTTTCTTCCGCAAGCTTGGCGAGCGTCATGCCATGTTTGGCGAGAAGCGCCTTATTCGCGGTGACGACCGACTTGCCGGCGTTGAGCGCCGCCGTTACCGCGTCAAGCGCGGGACCATCGGCGCCGCCGATCAATTCGACGAAGAGGTCGATTTCGTGCGAGGCGGCGAGTTTGACCGGATCCTCGTACCAGGCGACGCTCGAGAGATTGATGCCGCGCTCTTTGCTGCGGCTTCGGGCGGCAACGCCAAAGACCTCTATCGGCCGGCCGCACAGAGCGGCGAGCGCCGCAGCGCGGCGATTGAGAAGACGGAGGACGGCGAGCCCCACCGTGCCGAGACCGGCGATGCCGACGCGCAGGGGTGGCAACATGAATTGAGCCTTATCGAGTCCGAACCCGAGGAAAAACAGCGCCCCTCACGCTGCGCGGGGCGTTCAGCGGCAGGCGAATTGGGCTGCGCAAGAGAGCGCGGCGCAGCAACACCAGCGCCCGCGGTTTCTGCCCCATTTCGCTTCTTTGATCAAGAAAAGCACATATAGCACATAGAGCCCGTCATGAGCCTGTCGCCCGATTTCCGCATAGCGATGGCACTGCTTTTGCTTTTTTGAGCCAATCTTGGACGATTGCGCGGTCCCGACTGCCCTGCCGCCGCACCAGCCTTCAAAACACCGTTCAATCGGAGGACCTAGAAAATGGCAACTGTTGACCTCAAAGGGGAATGGTCGGACGCCGATATCTCGGCGCTCATGGCTTCGGTGAAGGATGATCGCGAGTGGCGGCTCGAAGTCTCCAATGACGGCATCGTCAGCCTGCACGACATGTCGAACAACCCGACTGGCGCCGATTACGATGAAGGCCTGCACGGCTTTTTCGAAATCTGGAGCGAGGGCACGGACTTCGTCGGTCCTTCCGCAGCCGGCGACAAAGAACTCGTCGGCAAGATCGCCAAGGCGCTCAAGGACAACTATCCGACACTGAAGGGCGAGAAGTTCATCTACGTCGCCTTCTAGGATCATCCCGAAAAGTTGCAGACTTTTCGGATCAGATGATTGCGGGTAAAATTCCGTCAGATCGCCGGCGGCAGCTTGCCCGACGGCGCTTTCAACAACCAGCGCGGGTCGAACCAGCGATCCGCCTCGCCCTCATAGGGTAGCCGGTTGATGTCCCAAAGCCGG
>JBKQRA010000211.1:0-12184 GCA_052144065.1 Methylovirgula sp.
TACCGGAGACCCATCTCAAATCGCCTTTGACCATGGCGCTTTTCGAACCTGACATTCCGCAAAACTGCGGGACAATGCTGCGGCTTTGCGCCTGTCTCGGCCTCGATGCGGCGATAATCGAGCCGGCCGGATTCCCGGTGAGCGACCGCGCTTTTCGGCGCGCTGGAATGGATTATCTCGATCATGTCGCGATCGAACGTTACGTCAACTTCGCCGCCTTCGAGGATTGGCGGCGAAAGCAGTCACGAAGACTTGTTCTGCTGACGACCAAAGCGCAGCAGCCTTATTGCGATTTCGACTTTGTGCCCGGTGATGTCTTGCTGGTCGGGCGGGAATCGGCGGGCGTCCCCGATCATGTGCACGCGGTCGCCGATGCGCGGCTTCTCGTTCCGATGAAGCCTACGATGCGCTCGCTCAATGTCGCGGTCGCGGCCGCCATGGTGGTCGGCGAGGCGCTGCGCCAGATGGCGTGCCGGGGAGGACAGAATTCGCGCTGAGGTCCGCCTAATTGGCTTTTTGGCAAAGGCAGGAGGCGATGATGTCAAATGTCCTCGATACGCTGAAAGAGCTGACGCGCCTTGGTATCTATCTGGCGCTTCTGGTGGTGCTCGCGATCAATCTGCCGGCGCTGAGCGGTGCGCTCGGCCAGCTGATCGATAAGGTCGCCAATGTCAGCAGCTTCAAGTTCGCCGGCGTCGAATTGGGCTTCGATGAAAGCTCGGTGATCGAGAAATTGGCGGCGACCGATCTCAGCACCGCCGCCAAAAGCCAAGTCTATAAGCTCGTCTTGCGCCTCGATCCCGAGCAGTTCGAGCGCCTCATCTATGTCGGCGATCTCGTCAATCTCTGCGAATTTGAAAATCCGACGGCCGAGATGCGCCAGCAGGTCGCAAGCGACTATCTGTTACGCGAGAACGGCCTCACCGCGATCACCAAAAGCACCGAATTGCGCGACCAGGTGCGCCACACCATCGAGGCGTCAGAGAAAACCTCCGGCAAGCCCTCCGACATCGGCTATCCTCTGTCCTGCTATTACATGACTTTGACCGATACTGGCCGCAACGTGAAGACGGTGCTCGTTAAAACCTTCGGGCAAGCCTTCGCGACGAAGCTGAATTTCAAGCCCAATCCCAAGCCGAAGACGAGGTGACGGCCGCAGCCTTCTGCCGCGGCATGAAAGCCGACGACCTTGATCGACGTCAAATCCACCTCTCTCCTGCAGGGCTAGAAAACGCGATTAGTTTGCCAGAGCTTTGCAAGCGATCACGGGATTTGCGGACATGACCAAGGGCTTGATGCTGCGCTGCGATGATCTCGCCGATCCGCTTGATCGTCTCATCGCCAAATATGGCGGCCGGGTGCCGCGCTATACCTCCTATCCGACGGCGGTGCAGTTTTCGCCGGCGATCGGCGAAAGCGACTACCGCGTCTGGCTCGGTGCGCTCAGCCGCGCCGATGGCGCGCTCTCGATCTATATCCATATCCCCTTTTGCGCGCAGCTATGCTGGTATTGCGGCTGCAACACCAAGGTCGTGAACGCGCGCGCGCCGATCCATGATTATGTCGCGGATCTACTCACCGAGATCGATCGCGTCGCGGCGGCGCTCACCGCGCGGCTCGAAATCGGCGCGGTGCATTTCGGCGGTGGCACGCCGAACATGCTCTCGCCCGCCGAACTCGGCCGCATATTGGCTAAGCTCGATGAGAAATTCGATCTTGCCGCCGATGCCGATATCGCCGTCGAGATCGATCCGCGCCTGTTGACGCAGGACTGGGTCCGAGCGGCGGCGCAAAACGGCGTCAAGCGCGCGAGCCTCGGCGTGCAGGATTTTTCGCCCGATGTGCAGGCCGCGATCCATCGCATCCAGTCGGACGAGACGGTCGCGCGCGCGATGAACTATCTGCGCCGCGTCGGCATCGATCAGATCAATCTCGATCTGATGTATGGCCTGCCGCGCCAGGATCTGTCGCGGCTCGAGGCGACGATCGGCGAGGCGATGAGCTTGGGGCCGGATCGCTTGTCGCTCTTCGGCTATGCGCATGTGCCGTGGCTGAAGCCGCATCAAAAGCTGATCAACGATGCCGAACTGCCGGATGCGCATGCGCGCCTCGTCATGCAGCGCCGCGCCGCTAAACTCTTCGAGGCGGCAGGCTTCGTCCGTCTCGGCCTCGATCATTTTGCCCGTCCCGACGATCCGCTCGCCGTGCATGCCACCGAGCGGCGCATGCGGCGCAATTTCCAGGGCTATACGACGGATGACGCGAGCGTCCTTTTGGGCTTCGGCGCGTCTGCGATCGGCCGCCTGCCGCAAGGCTATGCGCAGAATGCAGCCGATGTCGGCCCATGGCGCGGCGCGCTCGAAGCTGGGCGTCTGCCGGTCGTGCGCGGCGTCGCGCTCGGTGCGGAAGATGTCTTGCGCGCCAAGATCATTGAGCGGCTGATGTGCGATTTTTCGGTCGATCTCGCCGAATTCGCCGCCGATCATGACGGCGCGATCTATGGCTTCGACCGCGAATATGAAGAGCTGGCCGATATGGCTGAAGACGGTCTCGTCAGCCTTGCCGGATCGCGGATCGACGTCAGCCCAGAAGGCCGCGATTTCGTCCGCTCCGTCTGCTCCGTCTTCGACCGCTATCTCGACCGCGCCGGCCAGCGTCACGCCCACGGCGTGTGAGGCGCCGGCTCACACGGCTGCCGCTTTCACCGTATTGCAGAATTCCACGAGATTATCGGCGAGGCGCAGCGCCGCAGCGCTCGCGGAGGGCGCGACGACCAGCGCGAGTTCAGTCTTCTCGATCGGTGCGAAGCCGTCCTTCGCCGTCAAGACGCGGTGTTCCGGCTGGATCGACATTTCCGATAGAATGCTCACGCCGAGACCGGCCGCCACGGCGGCTTGAATGCCCATGAGGCTCGAACTCGTGTAAGCCATGTGCCAGGCGTGGCCGGCGGATTCGAGGGCATGAATGGCCCGCGCTCGATAGAGACATCCCACCGCAAAGCCGATAAGCGGGACCGAGCCGCAATGCAGGTCCACCGGATGGGATCGGCTCGTCACCCAATGCACGCGTTCCGGCCAAACCGCTATGCCGCCGCGTTCGCCCGCATCACGTTTGATCAATGCGAGATCCAATTCGCCTCCGTCGAGGTCGCGGCGGAGCAACATGCTCTGATCGGCGCGAATGTCGAGCCGCAGGCCCGGCCGCGCGCGGGCGAAATTCGCCAGCAGCTCTGTCAGGCGATAGGCGGCGAAATCCTCTGGAACGCCGAGCCGCACCGCGCCCTCTTCGACGGGACGAGTGAGAACGTCGCGCGCTTCCTCGGCAAGCGACAGAATCCGTCGTGCATAGGAAAGGAGGCGCTCACCATCTTCGGTGGGTGTGATCTGCTTGCCGCTGCGATCAAGCAAGGGGCGGCCGACCTCTTCTTCGAGGCGGCGGATCTGTTGACTGACCGTCGATTGGGTCCGGTGCACGCGCTCCCCGGCCCGGGTGAATCCGCCCGAGTCGACGACCGAGACGAAGCTGCGAAGAAGGTCGAGATCCAACATTGCTACGTCATTCGTTTTTCAACTGATGAGTATTCTATCATTTAATTTCCAAATTCAAAGCCGCTGGCGCATCACGGGACAAAGGAGAGAGTCCGTGTCCTTCATATCCTTCAGCCGAGCCGCGAAACTGAACCTGCTGCCGATCTATATCGGCGCCTTCTGCCTGATCTGGAGTTTCGCTTTCACGGCGGGCAAGGTGGCGGTCACCGATTGTCCGCCGCTGATTCTTCTCGCCGGCCGGTTTCTGGTCGCGGGGGTGCTGATCTTCGCGTTCGCCGCGGTCCGGCGCGAGAAAGGCGCGATGTCGCGGCGCGATATCGGTGTGTTCACCTTGCTTGGCGTGGTGAACTACGCCCTCTATCTCAGCCTCGGATATATCGGCCTGCAGACCGTCTCGGCCGGCCTCGGCGGCTTGATCACCAGCGCCAATCCGATTTTGACGGCGATCTTTGCGGCCACTCTGCTCGGCGAAACGCTGAACTGGCGCAAGATCGCCGGGCTTGTCCTTGGCGTCGCCGGCGTGGCCTTCATCGTTGCGCATCGGCTCTCGATCGGCAGCGACGGGATGCGCGGCATCCTATTCTCGCTCGCCTCGCTCGTGTCCCTCGTCGCTGGCACGATCCTTTTCAGGCTCTTTGCGCCAAAGAGCGATCTATGGATGGGCAATGGCATTCAAAATATTGCCGCCGGTCTTGTCCTCGCGCCCATCGCCCTGACCGCTTCGAATGTCGGCGATATCGTTCCGAGCACGCGCCTCTTCTTGGCCTTTGCCTTCCTGGTCCTTGGCGGGTCGATCCTTGGCTTCCTTTTATGGTTCCGTTTGCTGGTGCTCTGCGGAGCCACTGTCGCGAGCTCATTTCATTTTCTGATGCCGCCGCTCGGAATACTCTTCGCGTGGCTTGTCCTCGGCGAGCATATCGTCGCCTTGGATCTCCTCGGAATTCTGCCTGTCGCGCTCGGCATCTATTTGGTGACCCGGCCGGGTGCGGAGGCAGCCGAGCCGACGCCCCTGGTGGAGAGTGTCCGATGACTTCGTGCGAAGACATTTGATCGGCAGCCGGGTGGCGGAGACGCAAAGAGCGGCGCTTCTCGCTCCACGCCATAATTGCTATCTGAACTTCCGTTCAATAGCGCTCAGAAAGCCGACATGCCCGATTCAACCGATCTCGAAGCCCATAAGGCGCAAGCGCGCGCCTGGTTCGAATCTCTCCAGACAAAGATCACCGCGGCGCTCGAAGCGCTCGAAGACGAATGCCCCGGCCCCTATGGCGCCGCGCGCGAGGCCGGCCGTTTTGTCCGCAAGCCCTGGAAGCGACAGGATCATGCGGGCGGCGAGGGCGGCGGCGGCACGATGGCGATGCTGCACGGACGGCTTTTCGAGAAGGCCGGCGTCCATGTCTCGACCGTCCACGGCACTTTCGCGCCGGAATTCGCCAAGCAGATGCCGGGCGCCGAGGAAGACCCGCGCTTCTGGGCGTCGGGGATTTCGCTGATCGTGCATCCCATGAACCCGCATGTGCCCACCGTGCATATGAACACGCGCTTCGTCGTGACGGCGAAAAGCTGGCTCGGCGGCGGCGCCGATCTCACCCCCATGCTGGCGGCGCGGCGTTCGCAAGACGACCCAGACACGCAGAGCTTTCATGCCGCCTTCGAGTCTGCCTGCGGCCGCCACGCGGGGATTGATTATGCCCGCTACAAGGCGTGGTGCGATGAATATTTTCATCTGAAACATCGCGACGAGCCGCGCGGCATCGGCGGGATTTTCTACGACTATCTCGCGAGCGAGGCGGGATTCGCGGCGGATTTCGCCTTCACCCGCGATGTCGGCGAGACGTTCCTTTCAATCTATCCCGAAATCGTGCGGCGCAACTTCGCGACGCCCTGGAATGACGCCGAGCGCGACGCGCAGCTCGTTCAGCGCGGCCGTTATGTCGAGTTCAATCTGCTCTATGACCGCGGCACGATCTTCGGCCTGAAGACCGGCGGCAATGTCGAAGCCATCCTCTCGTCCATGCCACCTTTGGTGAAATGGCCCTGAGATCAATCGGATCAATTAATTGTGGGCGAAACGCGTCCTTGAAAAATGCTCAGGTGACGATAAAGCTGCCGCCGCGGAGCGTCGGCCGGCTGGTTGCGCTCATGCTGTGACGAGAGGGAGAAATTCATGCGTGTTTCGCGGCTTTCTATTCGCGCCCTTTTGGCGGGCCTGGGTTTTGCGACCTTAGGCAGCTTCGCGGCCCTGCCGGCGAAAGCCGATCAGGTCGGCCTCCTGGAATGCAATGTGGCGCCGAGCGTCGGCATGGTGATCACCTCGAGCCGCGCGCTCTCCTGCACCTTCACGGAAGACGGCGTGCCGCCGGATTATTATGTCGGCACGATCAATAAATTCGGCCTCGATATCGGCTTCACCGGTCCGGGCAAGCTGGTTTGGGGCGTGGTCGCGCCGTCCATCGTTCCCGCCCATGCCCTCTCCGGCCGCTATTTCGGTGCGATGGGCCAAGCGACGCTGGGGGTCGGCCTCGGCGGCAATGCGCTCGTCGGGGGCAGCAATGGAACGGTCTCCCTGCAGCCGGTGTCGCTCAGCGCCCAAACGGGCCTCAATCTCGCGGCCGGCGTCGGCGATCTGACGCTCGAGCCCGCCCCGGGCCCGATCGTCCATCATTACCGTCATCACCATCGTCACCACTGGCACCACCATTAAGCCAGCCCGTCGGGACTTAAGACCTTCCGACCGGCTCGTCTGGAAAAGCGAGGCGGTCGGCCTTACAAAGGGATGCGCCGAATTCCTCGGCCGCTTGGATTGGGGGCATCCATGAGGTTTCTGCGACAGTCATTCCGTGCAGCGCTTTTGGCCGGAGTCGGTCTCGCCTTTGGCGCGGCCAGTTTTCTTTCGGCGCCGCCGGCGAGGGCGCTCGATCAGATCGGCGTCCTTGAATGCAATGTCGCGCCAGGTGTCGGCCTTGTGATCACCTCGAGCCGGGCGCTGGCCTGCCGCTTCCGGCCGGTGAATGATCCGCCGCAGTTTTATGTCGGCACCATCCAGAAATTCGGTCTCGATATTGGCGTCAGCGGCCCCGGAAAGCTGGTCTGGACGGTCTTTGCCGCCGCCGCGGCCGGACGCCATTTCGTCCTCGCCGGCGAATATGTCGGAGCAACGGCGGGCGCATCCATCGGTGCCGGCCTCGGCGCCAACGCTCTGGTCGGGGGAAGCGGTAGCTCGATCTCGCTGCAGCCGGTCTCACTGAATGCTGATACGGGGTTCAATCTTGCCGCCGGCGTCGGCGATCTCGTGCTCGAACCCGCACCGCCGCCAATGCCGCACTAAGGGATCGAGATCCCGACCGGCTCGTCTGGAAAGGCGAGCTGGTCGCTCGCCCGCCATTCGGCTCCCACATAATTAAAGATGACGGATTTGCGCCGGCCGGCAATCGGCCGCGGCGCGAAACCATGCAGGCTCGCTTCTGTGGGCGCGAACATCAAGGCGCCGTTGCGGCGGAAGGGCGCGCGCTTGTAAAGGCTGTTGTCTGGGTTGTAAATATCGGTGCCAAGATTTGACTGGCTGTTGTCATCTGCCAGCGAAATCAAGCAGGTGAATTTCTTCACGCCGATATCGGTATGCGGCGCGAGCCAAAATCCCTCGGTATCGATCGCATATTCGAGCCGCAGATGGCTGCCGGCGAGATCGATCCCGCATAGCGCGCTGATCGCCGATGCGACGGGCGCCGATTGCAGCGCCTGCGCAAGGATCTGCATGGCCGGAAACCGCGCCAAGGCGTCGCCGGCGAAATAAATCCGTTCCGCGCAGTCCTCGCGTTTGCCGGAGCGCGTCGCGGCTTCGGGGGCAGTCAGCGGCAGCTCGGCCAATGCTTCGACGACGGGCGCCGGCAGCAGTTCCTGCGCGTAAAAATGCGCATAGGGCGCGTCGTAATGCGCGGCATGCGCGAGGCTGCGGCAGAAAGCGGCGGCGACGTCGGAAGGGGACGGCAAAGAGGTCGATAGGCCCACGCGCGGACCATCTCACAGCTTTTGAGCTGGGGCCAGCGCGGCCGGACGCCTTGCGGCGCTATAGGCCGGCCCATAGATTGCTCGCTACGATGAAAATCCGCGCGGCGCCCGCCGCCGCAGAAGTTACGCAGAGTTCGAGGCCTTCATGTCCGACGCAGCCGCGCCGCTCCCGCATCCGATTCATTCCAAGCTGATCATCGTCGGCGCCGGCCCAGCCGGCTATACGGCGGCGATCTATTCCGCCAGAGCCATGCTCGAGCCGACGCTCATCGCCGGCTTCGAGCCGGGCGGCCAGCTGATGATCACGACGGATGTCGAGAATTATCCGGGCTTCGCCGAGCCGATCCAGGGTCCTTGGCTGATGGAGCAGATGCGCCTCCAGGCCGAGCATGTCGGCGCCAATCTCGTGGCCGATCATATCGTCAAGGTCGAGCTGGGGCGGACGCCTTTCCTGCTGCACGGCGACAGCGGCAAGCTCTATAGCTGCGACGCGCTGGTCGTCGCGACTGGCGCCAAGGCCAAATGGCTGGAAATCCCTTCGGAAATCACGTTCAAGGGCTATGGCGTCTCGGCCTGCGCCACCTGTGACGGATTCTTCTATCGCAACAAGCCGGTCGTCGTCGTCGGCGGCGGCAATACCGCGGTCGAGGAGGCGCTTTATCTGAGCCATCTCGCGAGCAAGGTCACTGTGGTGCACCGGCGCGACGAATTCCGCGCCGAGCGCATCCTGCAGGAGCGCCTGTTCAAGGCGCCGAATGTCGAAGTGGTCTGGGATAGCGCCATCGACGAGATTCTCGGCGGCGGCGAGCCGCTGGGCGTCACCGGCGCCAGGCTCAAGAACGTCAAGACGGGAGCGCTGCGGGAGGTCGCAACAGACGGCGTCTTCGTGGCCATCGGCCATAAGCCGGCTTCCGATCTGTTCATTGGTCAGCTCGACGTCAAACCGAACGGCTATATTAAGACGGCGCCCTTTTCGACCGCGACCAATATTCCGGGCGTCTTTGCCGCCGGCGACGTTGCCGATGAGATTTACCGCCAGGCAGTGACCGCGGCCGGCATGGGCTGCATGGCGGCGCTGGAGGCCGAGCGCTATTTGAGTGCGAAAGCGGATCAGCGCGCGGCGGCCGAATAGACGTTATCAGTCCCGGTCTGTTGTTCGTGCCTCTGAATGCGCCCTTCGTGGCAGAAAAGGTTAACGCATGGATTGGGACAAGCTGCGCATCTTTCATGCGGCGGCGGAGGCCGGGTCATTTACCCACGCCGGCGAATCGCTGGGATTGAGCCAGTCGGCGGTCAGCCGGCAGGTGAGCGCATTGGAGCAGGATCTCGAAGTGCCGCTGTCTCACCGGCACGCGCGCGGCCTGATCCTGACCGAGCAAGGCGATCTTCTCTTCCGCACCGTCCAGGATGTGATGGCGAAACTCGATGCGGCGCGGCTGCGCCTCACCGACAGCCGCGAAAAGCCGCATGGCGAATTGCGCGTCACGACGACCTTCGGCATCGGCACCAATTGGCTGGCGCCGCGGCTCGGGCAGTTTCTCGAGCTCTATCCCGACATCAAGCTGCAGGTGCTGTTGAGCGACGAGGAACTCGACCTCGCCATGCGCGAGGCGGATGTGGCGCTGCGCCTGCGCGAGCCGTCGCAGCCCGATCTCATCCGCCGCCGCCTCTTCACCGTGCATTACCACCTCTATGCCTCCGCGGATTATCTCAAGCGCCACGGCCAGCCGCAGAGCCTCGACGATCTCGATCATCACCGCCTGCTTGGCTACGCCGCGCCGGCGACGAGCTTTCTCGATGATTTGAACGCGCTCCTCTATTCGGGACGCGATCCGAAGAGCCCGCGCGAAGCGGCGATGAGCGTGAATAATATTACCGCTCTGCAGCGCGCCACCGAGGCAGGCGTCGGCATCGCCGTGCTGCCCGATTATCTGAACATTCCCGGCAAAGGCCTTGTGCAACTTCTGCCGCATGCGGTGATGCCGGCTCTCGAATGCTATCTTGTCTATCCGGAAGAGATGAAGAACGTCGCGCGCGTGCAAGTCTTCCGCGATTTTCTCGTCTCGAGCGCCCAACGCTGGGAATTTTGAATTTTGGGGAAGCCATGACGATTGCCGCTGCCACCGCCGTGCCCCAAACCTCCGCCCTGTCGTCGCTTGATCGCGCCGAGGCGCTGGAGCGGCAGATGGCGATGGCGCTCGACAAGACGACCATCAAATCGGTGCTCTTTGTGTCGGGCGATGTCGACCCGACGCAGTTTCCCGATCTCTCGCCGCAGATGCTGGCCGGCCGCACGCTTTTGATGGGCGATGATCCGCGGCTTTTGCCGATGCCGAAGAAGCCGAAGCTGCTCGACTTCTTCAAATATCGCTTCGCCGCCGCGACGCATCTCTTGCAGAGCGCGAGACTCGCCTTGAAAGCCGGCCACAATGAGAAAGTGGTGCTCGCCTGCCTACTGCATGACATTGCCGTGATCGGCTTCATCCGCAGCGAGCACGGCTATTGGGGCGCGCAGCTCGTCGAGCCTTATGTCGATGAAGAAGTCTCCTGGGCGATAAGGGCGCATCAGGTGCTGCGCTTCTATCCAGACGAGTCCGTCGGATACGGATATCCAGAAGCCTATGTGCAATTTTTCGGCGAAGATTTTCGGCCCGAGCCGCATGTGGAAGCGGCCTATAAGAAGATGCGGGACCATAAATTTTATATGACGGCGCGGCTCATCACTTTGAACGATGTCTATGCCTTCGATCCCACGCTGCAAGTTGACTTCGATGCCTTCGTCGACATCATTGGCCGCAACTTCAGGGAGCCCGAAGAAGGCCTCGGTTTCGACGACAGTCCTTGCGCCCATATGTGGCGGACGATCATCTGGCCGAGCAAGTTTTTGTGACGGGGGTGCGGGGTTAAGCCTTACCTTCGAAACTGCAGATAGCGCCGCGCGATCTCGGCGGCGATCAGCGGCGTCGCATTGATCGGCGCGTAGCGCCAATCTTCGAGCGCGCCGTGCCAGCGACGGATCGCGCCCAAAGCTTCAAGCCTATCGAGATAAGCGGTGATCTTCTTATGCCCGCCTGACGGCTCATAGACATGGACAGGCGCGCCGCTCGCGACGGCCTCGCCGACCATATTGACGCTGTCGCCTGTCACGACGATCGCGTCGGCTGCGGCGATGATCGCCAGATAGGGATTGGGCTCCTGGCCGGTCCAGAGGAAGATGTTCTGACGTTGTGCGTCGGGCAGCTGTCCGAAAGCCGTCGTCAGCGCTTCGATGAGAAGCGGCGGCGTGCGCCGCGACGGCGTCACCATCAGGCTCTCGCCGGCATCGAGAATAGTGCGTGCGATCGCGACGATCGCGGCGATGTCGTTGGCTTCAAAGCGATGATGCTGGCTGTCGCCGCCGAGGATCAAGGCGACGCGCGGACGCGGCAAACCCGCAATGCGCGGATCGACCGTCGCGCGCGCGGCGGCGAGACGCTCGCCATGCAGACGATTGGCGGGCGTCAGAGTGGCAAAGATATTGGCGCCGTGCAGACGGTCATGTTCCGGCACGACAATGAGATCCATGGCACGCCGGCTCCAATAGGGATCCTTCACGAAGACGGTGAAGGTCTTGCCCTGCGATGCCGCTTTCAGCGCGCGCAGATAGGGAACGGTGCGCCGGCCGGCGGCGATGGCGATATCGGGAAACGGCGGCGCCAGCGGGCTGCCTGTGTATTGCGGGGCTTCGCGCGGATCGATCGGACCATAGGGCATGGCCCAGGCGTAGGTGCGTCGCGGTGCAATATGACGGAGCTCGGGATTGAGGCCCAGGGCTTCGGCGATGCCGAGGCATTGAACTTCATCGCCGATCTTACCGTCCGACAAGATCCAGAGCCGCGTTTGCGGCGGCAAAGCCGCTGATTGCGTGGCATTTTCGGCAATCGGCTCGGATGTCATGCGCTGCAGCAGGCCTTGAAAAAACAAATACGCGTACAATCTAGCGTTAACGGGCCAGTGCGGACGACTTTCTGCACCTTTTGTAAAGGGATCGTTCCGAACGATCGCGGCACAAAATTCGGGTGCGCTGCATAGGATTGATTCGTGCGACTTCTTCGTGAAGTTTTTTCGAAATCCGTGTTGACAGTCTGATCTAGCTGGAACTATAAACCGCCCATCGATAGCGACGCCGCTGAGCGGCAGACGCGGATCGTTTCTCTCGAGTTTCTCGGGCATCTAGCCACCCGACTGAAAAGCCGGGTAGAGAACGTTTCGCTGTTTCTGGCATTTTGCCAGGCTATCTTGCTGCTCACGCAGCTGCTGTTTGACAATTGAATAGGAAGAAAGAGAAACGTGGACGGCGAGGTCCTTGCGGAGCGCAAACCTTAGGGTTTTCGCTCGAGAAGAGACTTTGGCGGTCACGTTTATCAAGTTACATCGTCGTTTTCGAAGCTTGCTTCGGAAATGGATGTGCTTGGGACTCGTCAAGAGAATGAATGTGACTAGCCAGATTGAATTCTCATCAAACTTGAGAGTTTGATCCTGGCTCAGAACGAACGCTGGCGGCAGGCCTAACACATGCAAGTCGAACGCCCCGCAAGGGGAGTGGCAGACGGGTGAGTAACGCGTGGGAACATACCCTTCGGTTCGGA
>JBKQRA010000212.1:0-8619 GCA_052144065.1 Methylovirgula sp.
GCGAGCCGATCCCGGTCGGTCCCCGATACTGTGATGGATATTCCCGTGCGCATGGCGCAGATTCGCATGCGCCGCGACCGCCGAGAATCCCTCAAAGGACTCAAACGTCAGATTTTATCCACTAGTATCGATGCTGACACAAATCCACGAGCTTGTTGGGTCGGCGCATCCGTAGCTCCTCGTACAATTCGAGTGGGAAACGCATCTATCTGCACTATAATCTTCAATTCGATCTTCGATAATCCCTCTATTCGTCTGGCCATTCGCAAAAAACCAGCTGGATCAGGAATATCTTGCTTTAATTCATTGGTTATATAGCTAGCCAATATCTCAAGATTATGCTGATACTCACCTTCTTTTACAGCTTCGAAAAATTTATACGCCATCGGTATATAAGCGGTGAGCTGCTCCTGACTAAGCAGAGTAATCTCTCCCGCTTGGAGTCTTTTAAGGAGAGTTGTTTCTCGTCGAGTTTTTAGCCAATCGACCAAACAGGAATAGACTGGCTGCGCGACAGTGGTTGCAGCCAAAATGTCAGGGTTCTGAGATAGAATCCCCAACACAACTAACAGCACGTTTCCTGTAACTTTCGCGATATCGACGGCGCCTTCGGTGGGCGCAGGTAAATTAGCTGTCATCGGTCCGCATGTGTCCGATAGTCCTTACGCGTTGACGTCCCACACGTCGCCGGTCGCCGCAATCTTCGGCAGGTCTTCCGGCAACTCGTCGACGCCGGTCGGTATCCGGCCATGGATCGCCTGGATCTTCTCGATGATCGCGGACGCGACCTCTTCCTGCTCGGCATCCGGCAGGCGGCGGGCCGCGGAAATCGCATGTTCAAGGCTTCTGTTCATCGCCATTTCTTAAATCCGACCTTTAAATGCAAACCGCGCTGATACATCAGCGAAGTGAATGCATTATCATTGCCTCGACCAAACCGCCCCCTGGTCGAAAGAGGGATGCGGCATCCGCCGCCCCACGCCGTTGGATATAGGCATCGAATTGCGGCGCGTCTGCCTTGACGTGGCTCAAATCTTTGTTGCGACGCGGGGAATAGCCCGACTGCCGCGCTATATCCAGATCTGACGGCGCAAACACCGTCCGCCACAGCACTTTTCCCGCGTTTTGGCCCTCATCGCCCCAAGCTTGGCCGGAACCTTATCGGCACCAGCGGGGTCTTGACCGCAGCGCAGCAATCCGGCTGCCCCATCGAGAACGGATTTGAATCATGTCGAAACCCAATCTTGAGACAATCGCCATCCCCGGCACATCGCTCAACCCCTCGCGGATCGCGCTGGGCACTTGGGCGATCGGCGGCTGGATGTGGGGCGGCGCCGACGATCAGGAGTCGATCCGCACGATTTTGAGCGCCATCGACCGCGGCATCACCCTCTTCGATACGGCCCCGGTCTATGGCTTCGGCCATTCCGAAGAGGTCGTCGGCCGCGCGCTTGCCGAAAGCGGCCAACGGAAGAACGTCATGATCGCCACCAAGGTCGCGCTCGACTGGAAGGACGGCAAGCCGTTCCGCAACGCCTGCAAAGCGCGCATCGAAAAGGAGATCGAGGACTCGCTGCGCCGCCTGCGCACGGACGTCATCGACATCTATCAGGTGCATTGGCCGGATCCGAATACGCCGATCGGCGAGACGGCCGAAGCGCTCGCCGGCCTGCACAAGGCCGGGAAGATCCGCGCCATAGGCGTCAGCAATTTCTCACCCGCGCAGATGGAGGCTTTCCGCGCCGTGGCGCCGGTGCATACGGCGCAGCCGCCTTACAATCTCTTCGAGCGCGAGGCGGAGGCCGACGTCCTGCCCTATTGCGCGCAGCATAAGATCGCCGTGCTCGCCTATGGCTCGCTCTGCCGTGGTCTGCTCAGCGGCCGGATGAAATCCGACACGCAATTTTCCGGCGACGATCTGCGCCGCAGCGATCCAAAGTTCCGGGCACCGCGCTTCCAGCAATATCTTGATGCGGTCGCGGCGCTCGATGCTTTCGCCAAGAAGAACTACGGCAAGAGCGTGCTGCATCTTGCGCTGCGCTGGGTGCTCGACAAGCAGCCGCCGTCGATCGCGCTCTGGGGCGCCCGCCATCCCGGCCAGCTCGATCCGGTCACCGAGGTCATGGGCTGGCATCTCGACGCCCCGGCCTTGGCCGAGATCGACACCATCGTCGCCGATCACGTCCGCGATCCGGTCGGCCCGGAATTCATGGCGCCGCCAGCGCGGCTCGCCGCCTAAGGCGCTTATTGCTTGACACTCCTCTGCCGGAACGCTCAAAACCCCGGCAGAGGATCGCCATGCCCGCCGTCACGCTCATCGACAATTACGACAGCTTCACCTTCAATCTGGTGCATTATCTCGGCGCGCTCGGCGCCGATGTGACGGTGCACAGAAACGATCAGGTGAGCGTCGCGGAGGTGATCGAATCCAAACCCGACGCGATCGTGCTGTCGCCCGGCCCCTGCACGCCGCATGAGGCCGGCATCTGTCTCGATCTCATCGCGGCGGCGAGCGCCGAAATCCCGATGTTCGGCGTCTGCCTCGGCCATCAGGCCATGGGCGAAAGTTTTGGCGGCGAAGTGATCCGCGCGCCCCTGCCCGTGCATGGCAAGGTCGCCGAAATCAGCCATAAATCCGCAAAAATCTTTCGCGGGATCAACGGACCCTTCCGCGCCACCCGCTATCACTCGCTCGTCGTGAAACGCGAGACTCTGCCCGATGCGCTCGAAGTCACGGCCGAGACGGACGGGCTCATCATGGCGCTGTCGCACAAGGATCGCCCGACCCATGGCGTGCAGTTCCATCCCGAAAGCATCGCCTCGGAACATGGCCATCTGATTTTGTCGAATTTTCTCGATCTCGCGGCCGAATGGAACAAGACGCAGCGGGCCCGCTGACACGATCGCGCGCGAAAAAATTGTCGCCCAAGGATCCATGGACGCCTTCAAACCCTTCATCGCGAAAATTGCCGCCGGCGAAAGCCTGAGCCGCGGCGAGGCCGAGGCTGCCTTCGATGCGCTGCTGTCGGGCGAAGTCACCCATGCGCAAATGGGCGCCTTTCTGCTCGCCTTGCGGGTGCGCGGCGAGACGATCGACGAGATCACCGGCGCCGTCACCGCGATGCGCGCGAAAATGCTGCCGGTCGTTGCACCACCCGACGCTATCGATATCGTCGGCACCGGCGGCGACGGCCATGGCACCTATAATGTCTCGACGCTTGCGGCGCTGATCGTCGCGGCCTGTGGCGTGCCGGTCGCAAAACATGGCAATCGCGCCGCCTCGTCGCGGTCCGGATCGAGCGATGTGCTCTCCGTCCTCGGCGTCAAACTCGGCCTCTCGCCGGCCGCCGCAAGCGCATGTCTCACCGGCGCCGGCATCTGCTTCATGGCGGCGCCCACCCATCACGCCGCAATGAAGCATGTGGGTGCCGTCCGCAGCGAGCTCGGGACCCGCACGTTATTCAACCTGCTCGGGCCGCTCTCCAATCCGGCCGGCGTGAAGCGCATGCTGCTCGGCGTCTTTTCCCGCGACTGGCTGATGCCGCTCGCCGAAGTGCTGCGCAATCTCGGCGCCGAGCATGTCTGGCTGGTGAGCGGCGCCGACGGTCTCGACGAGGTGACGACCACCGGGCCGACCTATGTCACCGCTTTGACCAATGGGACGATCCGCACCTTCGAGATCGTGCCGGAAGACGCCGGCCTTCCCCGCGCCACACTGGCCGATCTCAAGGGCGGCGATGCGGCCCATAATGCGGCGGCGTTGACCGCCGTCCTGAACGGCGCGAAAAATCCCTACCGCGACATCGCAGTCTTCAACGCGGCCGCAGCATTGGTTGTCGCGGAAAAAGCCGCTACTCTGGCCGAAGGCGCAAGCCTCGCGGGGAAAGCCCTCGATGCGGGGCACGCGGCAGATGTGTTGGCGAAGCTCGTCAAGATCTCGCAAGAAGCCTCGAATGAAGCTGCCGAAGCCGGCTAGAACCGACAAGAGAGAGCGATGGCCGATATTCTGAAGAAGATCGAAGCCTATAAGCGCAAAGAGATCGCCGAGGCCAAATTGCGCATGCCACTGCAGGCGTTGGAGCGGCGCGCGCATGATCACGATCCGCCGCGCGGCTTTCTGCATACAATCGAAGCCAAGATCGACTCCGGCCGCCTCGCGCTTATTGCCGAGATCAAGAAGGCTTCGCCATCGAAGGGCCGCATCCGCAACGATTTCGATCCGCCGGCGCTGGCCTGCGCCTATGAACAGGGCGGCGCGACCTGCCTTTCCGTCCTCACCGACACGCCTTCCTTCGAAGGCGCGCTCGAATATCTCGAGACCGCACGGCGCGCCGTGCATCTGCCGGCGCTGCGCAAGGATTTCATGTTCGATCCCTATCAGGTCTATGAGGCGCGCGCTTTCGGCGCCGATTGCATCTTGATCATCATGGCCTGTGTGTCCGATGCGGAAGCCAAGGCGCTCAACAAGGCCGCGCATGATCTCGCGCTCGACGTGCTCGTCGAAGTGCATGACGAGCAGGAGCTTGCCCGCGCGCTCGAACTCGAGACGCGCCTTATCGGCATCAACAACCGCGACCTTCACAGCTTCGAGACGAAGATCGAAACCTCCGAACGTCTCGTCGAGAAGATACCGCCGGGGCACATCGTCGTTGCCGAAAGCGGGATCGCGACGCATGAAGACTGTCTGCGCCTCGCGCGCGCCGGCATCTCGACCTTTCTCGTCGGCGAGAGCCTCATGCGCGCCAAGGATGTGGCCGCCGCCACGCAGCTTCTGCTCTTCGGCGAGACGGCGGCGCATGCGCCCACAAAAGCGCATGGATAACAGCCGCCGACTATTGCCTGCCGAACGCTTCGTGATGGGATGATTTCATGACGGATATCGATAAGCCGGCCGTACCGCCGCAGGTCTTGCCGGGCGCTGTGCCCCCACCAGGCACCCCCGCCCCGCCGCCCGCCGTCGGGGAAAGCCATAAGATCCTGGCGGTCTGCTCGATCGGCGTCGCCATCATCGGCATCCTCATCTTCGGATTGATCCTCGATCCGATCGCGATCATTCTCGGTGTCATCGCGCGCAACAAGATGAAGGCGTCCGGCAATTACGACGGCAAAGGCTTTGCGCTCGCCGGCATCATCGTCGGCATCGTCGGCACCGTCATTCCCGCCGTGCTGGTCATCGTCGCATTGGCGTCGCGCCACTGATGCCGAAACTCTCACATCTTTCCGCCTCCGGCGCCGCCGCAATGGTCGATGTCTCGAAGAAGGACGTCACCAACCGCGTCGCCAAAGCCGAAGGCAGAGTCCTTATGGCCAAGGAAACGCTCGACCTCGCGCTCTCTGGCAATGCCAAGAAAGGCGATGTGTTCGCTGCGGCGCGCATCGCCGGCATCATGGCGGCGAAACAGACCGCCAGCCTCATTCCGCTCTGTCATCCCCTGGCCTTGTCGAAGATCGCTGTCGATCTCGACGCAGATCCCGATCTGCCGGGCATCCGCATTGCCGCAACTGCGAAGGTTACCGGCCAGACAGGTGTCGAAATGGAGGCCTTGACCGCCGTCGCGGTTGCAGCTTTGACCATCTACGACATGCTGAAGGCGGTCGATCGCGAAATGCGCATCGAAGGCGTTCAGCTCGTCGAGAAAAAGGGCGGCAAGTCCGGCACCTTCAAACGCAAAACCAGCGGCAAATAATCGCCGGCCTACCCCACAGCGACGTCAGAGCCCTATTTATCGCCCATGTCGAATGAAAAGCCCCTGTCCGTCGCCGAGGCGCTCGGACGCATCATCGCCTCGGCGCAGAAGATGCGTGAGGTCGAATCCGTCACGCTCACCGAAGCGCTCGGCCGCACGCTCGCGCAAGATCTCGAAGCCAGGCGCACGCAGCCGCCCGTCGCCGTCTCCGCCATGGACGGCTATGCGCTGCGCGCCGCCGATGTCGCGAGCCTCCCCACGCAATTGACGCTGATCGGCGTGAGCGCCGCAGGCCACGGCTTTGCCGGCGCGGTCGGACCCGGCCAATGCGTGCGTATCTTCACCGGCGCGCCGGTGCCGCAAGGCGCCGATGCCGTGCTGATGCAGGAATATGTGAAAGCGGACGGGCCTTCGATCACGCCGCAGAAATCCGTTCCCTACGGCGATTTTATCCGCAAGGCCGGGCTCGATTTCGTCCAAGGCGACCGGCTGATCCGCGAAGGCACGATCCTCGGCCCGGTCGATATCGCACTTGCGGCCGCTATGGGCCATGCGACGCTCCCCGTCCTGCGGCGTCCGCGCATCGCCATTCTCGCGACCGGCGACGAGCTGGTGCGGCCGGGCGAAGCGCTCGGCGCCAGTCAGATCGTCGCGTCCAACACATTCGCCATCGCCGCCTATACGCAGATGGCGGGCGGCACGCCGGTCGATCTCGGCATTGCCGGCGATGATTTCGCCGCGCTCGAATCCGGCATCAAGGCCGCGCGCGACGCCAAGGCCGATGTGCTGGTGACGCTCGGCGGCGCTTCCGTCGGCGATCATGATCTCGTCAAATCCGCCCTTTCGAAAGAGGGTATGGAGCTCGGCTTCTGGCGCATCGCTATGCGCCCCGGAAGGCCGCTGATCCATGGCCGCATGGGCGATATGCTGATCCTCGGCCTGCCCGGCAATCCCGTCTCGGCCATCGTCTGCGGCGTGCTGTTTCTGCTGCCGCTGGTCCGGGCGCTCTGCGGTATGCTGCCGAACGACGGCGAAATGGGCGAGCCAGCCATCCTCGGCGGGCCGCTGCGCGCCAATGACTCGCGCCAGGATTTTCTGCGCGGCACGCTGGTGTTCAATGAGACGGGTCTGCCGATTGCCATGCCGCTCAACGAGCAGGATTCCTCCGTGCTGCGCGTGATGGCGCAGGCCGAATGCCTCATCATCCGCATGCCGCAGGCGCCGGCCGCGCAAACAGGCGACACCTGCCGCATCATCCGCCTGCAGAAAGGCGCCTAAGCGCCTCCCTCAAACTGGGCTTGATCTTCGCCGCGCTTTCCTTTGCAATGCTTCGCCAGCAACGAGCGCGGAGGACGGGCGCGTGCGAATTTCGGTCATGAGAGCCCGATTTGCGGTCCAATACGCCATCCTTGCAGCGGCGCTTTTCCTCTTGAGTGCCGGCGCCGCCAAGGCCGACCTCATTTTCTGCAATAAATCCGGCTATAGCCTGATCTATGTCGCCATCGCCTATCCACAAAGCGACGGCTCGTTCATCTCGCGCGGCTGGATGAGCCTCAATCAAGGCAATTGCGCCAATTTCGATACGGCCCTTCACGTCAAAAGCCTCTATTTCCGCGGCGAAAGCCAATGGGTGCGCCGCGGCCGCCGCCGCGAACGCGAGACCTGGGGCAAAGGCTATAAATTCGCCGTCTGGGACGATGCCAATTTCCAATATTACGACGCCCAGCAACGGGTGCTGAAATCGACGCTTGAGGATTTCAGTCTGGCCGGCGAAGCCGCAGACGGAGATCTTTCCGTGACGGTGACCTTCACCGACCAAGGCTCGACCGTCTCGGTGACGACACATAGCCGGGCTACGCCTTCTCCGGCCCCCTCGCCGTCTCCCGCTCCTGCACCGCCGAAATTGCCGGATCCGAAAGACTCCACGCAGAAAGAGCCGCATTGACGCGCGCGCCGCGTCACAGACCGCTGAAAGCCGCCCCGTGACCGCAGATCCGCCGCGCTTCATTCCGGAAGCGGAATTTAGAGAGATCGTCCGCAATACGCCGCTCGTCTCGATCGATCTCGTGATCAAGGATCCGGCGGGCGCCGTGCTCTTGGGGCTGCGCGTCAACGAGCCGGCGCGCGATACCTATTTCGTGCCCGGCGGCATCATCCGCAAAGCCGAGACGATCCGCGATGCCTTCGCCCGCATCGTTCTGGAGGGAAACCGGCCTCGACAAGAAGATCGACGACGCGCGCTTTCTCGGCGTCTACGAGCATTTCTACGCGACGAACCGTTTTCACGATCCAAGCTTTACCACCCATTATGTCGTGCTCGCGCATGAGCTGACGCTTAGCGAACGACCACAGATCGCGACCGACGATCAGCACAGCGCGATCCGCTGGATGACGCCTGAAGAGATTCTGAGCGCGGACAATGTGCATGGGAATACCAAGGCGTATTTTCGGTGAGGATGGCGCTCGCGTGCCCGCGACGCGTCTCGTAAACGCCATGACCATTGCTTTTGATCGCGAAGGCAGCGCAAACTTAGAGATGCGGGCGTCGAACTTGCCGCCGGCTTACTTCAAATCCGCTGGGCTCCTCATGAAAGCGCTCTATCAGAGTTTGAAACTGCCGCTTTTGTCCGGCATCGTCTCTGGCGTCCTGGCCGGCTTGGGATCCGCCTATTTCATCCCCATGACGCCCGGGCAGGTCGGCTCGACCGTCCTGCAACTTGTGGCAATCATAATCGCGAGCGGAACCGCTGTCGGAATAGCCGTTTGGCTGTTCCTGGAGTCGCAGAAGCCATAGGCTGGCTTCTGGGTTCGATGCGGGAGGGCCGCGTCTTGTCGCGAAGGAGGCCGTCGAAACCTTCTTCCATGAACCGTTCCTGCCAGCGCCAGACGCAAGTCTTCGACTTGCCGGTCCGGCGCATGATCTCGTTCGTGC
>JBKQRA010000213.1:0-15594 GCA_052144065.1 Methylovirgula sp.
GAAGCGGAAATCCATCGGCTGGCGACACATGATTTCCTGACCGGGCTGCCGAACCGGCTTTCCTTGGAACAACAGACCAATTCGCTGCGGCGGGGCCGCCGCTTCGTTGACCTGCTTGAACCGGTCGAGATCCAGATAGTGCAGGGCAAGCAAGTCGCCGAAGCGGCGGCCCCGCCGCAGCGAATTGGTCTGTTGTTCCAAGGAAAGCCGGTTCGGCAGCCCGGTCAGGAAATCATGTGTCGCCAGCCGATGGATTTCCGCTTCGGCGCGAAGCCGGCTGGTGATGTCGCGATGAACCGCGACGCAGCCGCCCGCATCCATCTTTCGATACGAAATGGCGATGGTGCGGCCGTCCCGCAAAGTGAGCTTGAGTGCGGTCTCTTTGGCCGCGCGCAAGGCGAGACGCCGATCGCGCAATTGCTGAATGCGGTCCTCTTCCGCTATGAGGCCGGTTTGGAACAATAGGGCGAGCAACTCCTCCCAGCTGGCGCCGATGATGTGCTCGGTCTCGGGAATGCCATAGATCTCGCGAAACTTGCTGTTGCAGACGAGCAAACAGCCCATGGCATCGAACATGACGAGCCCATGCGTCATATTGTTGAGCGCGGTATCGAAGAGGGCGTTCTGGCGGGAGAGTGCTGTCTGACTTTGCTCCAGCTCAGCGCATTGCTTTGCTAGCTCGAGCTCCAGTCGCTTCTGTTTCGTCATGTCACGGATGACCGCCATGAAAAGAAGCTCTGAGCCCTGCGGAACGGGCGTCAGCATAATGTCGATTGGAATTTGCCGCCCGCTCTTGGCCGCGCCGACGAATGTCTGTTTCTCATTCATGGCTCGGGTTCGGGGAACGCGCTGGTAATCGGCGCGATGCGCCTTATGCCGCTCGTGGAGATGGATCGGCATTAGCAGCTCGACCGAATTGCCGAGGCAGTCCTCCGGCGCATATTCGAACATCAAGGAGAAATGCCGGTTGACCTGCCGGATGACCCCGGACGCGTCGCAAATAACGATCGCATCCGGAATGAGATCGAGAAAGGCTGCCTCGATCACGGCGTCGCAGCGCAAATCTGACGACGGCTCTTCGCTAACCATAGTCACACCCACCGTTCAAACTAAGGACTCGATTTATTATGATTTATTATTAAGATTATTCTGTACTCGTTAATTTAAAATTTGGGCTTATAACGTGCGTCAATAACAAATGTTATGGTCTACTATTGCATAGACTTGACCAATAATTATTCTATGAAATAAGTAACACTCGGCGAAAGCTTACGCGCTGCACAAAATACAGCCTATTTACTATAGGCTTGCCTCTTCGCCGCTCGGTCTCACCTGATAAAAACCATGCATTTTGTCCTGAAGCCGCACTCTCCCGCGCCTCTGCCAGGGCATCGGCGGCGTGTATCGCGGTCGATTGGATTTTCCGCTGGCGGGCAGGAGAGGTGTGGGCCATGCGGAGCAGGCAAAGTCGCATGAGCGCGCTGCGTCGGGCGCGTATGGCTTCGTGTCCTTTCGCACCGATGATCTTCAATCCCCATTTTGGATTGCAGCGCAAATTCAAGACGGGAACTAAGACAACGACTTTCTAGTGAGATGAGTTAGGCAGTGTCGTCTACCCTAACGAGTTCCGGTCCCTGGCCGTGCCCCGTGTGCCCTGTCAAGGGACCGACGTTTTGTAGGGCCATTGCGCCGGACGACACGCTGACCGGCAAATTGCGGAATGCCGACATAAGACAAAGCTGCTTTACGGCGGCGGCCGGCCGCGTCGTCTATCGCCCGGGAAATTTCGCGGACGATCTTCATGTGCTCTGCGAAGGCTGGGCGTTCACCTTCTCGCGCCTGCCGGACGGGCGGCGGCAAATTTTCTCTTTTCTGCTGCCGGGCGACATATTCTCGAGCCGGATGGTCTTCGGCACGGAAGATTATTTGCTTGTGGCCTCGGTCACGGAAGCGCAGTTCCGGCGCATCAATTCGGCCAATCTGCAGCGCGAGATCATGCGCAATCCCGAGCTTCTGAAGAATGCGACGGGTGTCTACGCGCATGAAATGCAACACGCGCTTGAAACGGCCGTGGATCTTGGGCAACGCAGCGCCGACGAGCGCATTGCCAATTTCATCGTGCGCCTGACGGATCGGCTCTTTCTCATTGGGGTCGGCGGCAAGGCCGGTCGCTTCCCTTTTCCGATTCGCCAATCCGAAATCGCCGATGCGGTGGGCTTGACCCCCGTGCATGTCAGCCGAGTCATGACGAAGTTCCGCAAGGAAGAGCTGATCGACGTCCTCTGGGGCGAATTGGTCATCAAGGACCGCCTCGAACTGAAGCAAAGGGCCGGAATCAGCTGAGGCGTGCGCCTTCAACGGATCATGGTCCTCGATCATGATGCCTTCCGCATCTGTTGCGGTTTGCCAGATCGCTTGGAGGCCGGGCTTGTTCGGTGCGGCGCGACATGTCGTCTGCCGCCGTCGCAATCTCGCGGTGCCTGCCTGGATCGCCATACTGCCGTCGGCGACCTCGCGCAGCGCGTCTCGAAGCCGATCGACCGCGCCATTGAAATCTTGCCGCAGTTTTTCGACGGGCAAGCGCCTGCGCAAGCTGCCAATCGATGCGGATCAATTGAAGCGAGCTGACAGCGGGCCAAGCTACGGCAAGCTATCCGGAAGACGGTTTGAACGTCTTCCGGATAGCGCTTTTGTTTGTGAGTTTTCCAATCAAGGCGAGCCGGGTCTTAAGACCTTGCGCCGTCTCGATCAACGATGTCAGCTCGACATATTGGGCCTGCATCACTTTGAACAATCGCTCATCGGCCATGGCAGAATTGCCTTGGTAATATTCGCTGAGCGCGCGCGACCGCTCGATGCAGACCGACAGCCGCGTGTACCAGGTGACGAGATCCCTGGGCAGAGGCGTCGGCAGCGCACCGATGTTGATGCCGAGCGACCGGAAGACCGGCATATATTCCTGCTCGCCGCGGATCAGATGATATTGATAGTCTGAAAGCCGTTCGACGATACCGTCGGGCGTCGCACAAATGTCCTTGAAATAGTCGTTCGAGCTGATGCTTTGGGCGAGCGCCTCGATCTCGCCGGAGATGGCTTGCGCCACTCTTTGACGGATCGTCCGGCGGTTGCGGCGGTCCTGCAGTCCATTGGCGATGAAACCGGAGAAGCCGCCGATTGCTCCTCCGATCGCTGACAAGGCCAATTGTGCAAAGAGAATGTCTGGTGCAGCCATTGCTCACCTTCACGCGGGGATAATCAGGCGCCCGTCGTCACTGGATCTGTTCGATCACGGCATCAGGGAGAACAGATCGAAGTGATAGTTCACGCCGACGCGGACCGTGTGAACATTCGCTCTATTCCAATCGGGCAAGCCGTCATGTTTGAATTCGGCGTAGAGATATTCGGCCTTGGCCGACCAATTCGGCAGAAAGGCCCATTCAACACCGCCGCCGGCGGTCCAGCCGATTCGCAATTTCTTGATCGCGGCGTCGTCGAGCTGGCCCGCCGCCAAGCCGCCGGTGCCATAGACGAGCAAACGCGAATCAAGGATGGACACGCCGGCGCGTGCGCGGCCGGTTCCGTACCAGGGCATGCTTACTGAGGGGCTGTTCCAGGCGTTGTGGTTCGAAATGCCCGTGGCCTGGAAATCCTCTTCGACGCCGACGACGAAGAGCGGCGTCACTTGATAATTGTAGCCGGCCTGGCCACCACCCATGAGGCCGCGAACCGAGCCGCCATTGCCGCCCAAATAATTGGAGAACGCATTGGAGGCGCTGAAACCGTCGCCGATATTGAGACCGGCGTAGAAGCCAGTCCAGGAAAAGACTGGTGGCGGCGCGACATAGGTCAGCGCCGACTTGCGGGACGGAAGGTCCGCGGCCTGTGCCGCGCTGGAGGCAAGCGCCGCGGCCAGGGCCAAAGCGCAGGTCGTCTTATGTGTCGCGTGTTTAGGAACCATCACCGAAATCTCCCGTCTCGCGGCTCGCGGGAGGCGGCGCATCCCAATCCGAACCTCGGCATCGGCGCGCATTATACAAACCGACCAGTCGGTTTGTAAACTGATTTGGTGAAGACGTGGTTTTGAGCGGCTAAGGCTTTGATCCCGACGGAGTGTCCTCAGCGGCGCACGGCTTGGCTCTTAAATGAAGTGGGGATTTTTTACGCGAGCGGCGGCTCACACATTGGCCGCGGCAAGGACGTTGATGCGTCCTTTCGAGGCCGCGGCGCTCACTTGCTGCGGACGCGCGCCGCAGTCCGGGGCTTTTCGGATTTGGCCAGCGCCGACCATTGCGCATCGTCGAGCAGGCGGTCGAACAATCGTGTGCGCTCTGAGATGGAGAGGGGGCAAAGTCCAAAGATCGCGGTCAGAGCGAGACCTCGCGCCGCCGCCCAACGCAACAGGGCGAGCTCTGGATCGGGCGCTTCCGCCTTGATGGCTTTCACTTTTTCGGCATCCATCTCCCGCGCCGCGGACAAAAGATTTGGCTCCTCCGACATAACGCCGAGGATGGCGAAGGCGAGTGAATGTGGCTGCGCCGTCAGTTCGCGCGATGTGGCGATCTGCGCCGCCAACTCCGGCTGCGGGCAATTGGCACCTTTCGTTGTGCGAAACCGCTGCGCGAAGTCCTCGAAATAAGCCATATGCTGCTCGAGCAGCGCTTTCAGCACGCCTTCCTTGGTGTGGAATTGATGCGTCACCGCGCCTTTGCTCATGCCGGACTCGCGGGCAATCGCATCGAGCGTCAGACGGCCGGGGCCGTCACGTGCGATGATCGTCAGTGCCGCCTGGAGCGCGGCATTGCGGGATCGTTCTGAGCGGGACGCATTGTCCATATCTTACCCGTGAGGCGGGATGCGCATGGCTGCGCAGCGAAATAAACGTCGATTGGGCGCAAGGCCGCGGATGTGACCAGATCAAGGAAAACTGGTCAGCGGCGTGTCGAATCAATAGGGGAACAGCGCCGCCGCGATGTCAACCGGCGGTGCCCTCCGGCGCGTGGCCGAGGGACTTGGCGTCTCGGTTATGCTTTGCACAATAGGCTCTGTGTCGTGGATGCGGCGTGGCGGCTTTTGCGGGCTCAGCGGGGAAATACACATGGTCGGTTCGCAGGGCCGTTTTGTCTGGTACGAGCTGATGACGACGGACACGGAAGCCGCCAGGGACTTCTACGCCAATGTTCTCGGCTGGGGGACACGGGATGCCTCTATGCCCGGTTTGGCCTATAGCCAGTTCACCGTGGGCGATGTCCCTGTCGCCGGCATGCTGAAGTTGCCGGACGAAGCGCGGCGGATGGGCATACCGCCGCATTGGCTTGGATATGTCGGCGTTGACGACGTGGATGCGGCCGTCGCGCGAGTCAGTGAGCTTGGCGGCGCGGTGCATGTCCCACCGACGGATATCTCCACCATCAGCCGCTTTTCCGTTGTTGCCGATCCGCAGATGGCGATCTTTGCGTTGATCGCAGGACGCGAGCGCGAGAAAGCGCGGGAGCCTGAGAAAGCGCAATCCGCGGAGCTCACGACATTGGGACGCGTGGGTTGGCATGAGTTGCTCGCGACCGATTGGGAGAAGGCGTTCGCTTTCTACGGCGCGCTTCTGGGCTGGCAAAAAGCCGATGCCCAGGAAGGCGCCATGGGCATCTATCAGCAGGTCTCCGCCGGAGGCGTCGCGTTCGGCGGCCTATTCACCAAGCCCGCGACCTTGCCGTTTCCCTTCTGGCTCTATTATTTCAACGTGAGCAACATCGAAGCGGTGGCGAAGCGCGTGGAGGCCGGCGGCGGCCAAATCCTCTACGGTCCGATGGTTGTGCCGGGCGGCGCCTGGATCGTCCATTGCACCGATCCTCAGGGCGCCGTTTTTGCGCTGTTGGATCGGCGGCGCCGCAAAGCGATTGGATATTTTATTCCGCCGAAAGCACCAAAAGTGCCGTGATAAGGCTCGCGCTCTTCACTCGGCCTCGGATTTCGCGCCGCGGCCGATCGCAAATTGCCCGACCGGGCCCTCCACGTGGAAATCGATCCCCGTCATCCGTGCGAAGAGATCGATATTCGCGATCCCGATCGCGCACGCGCCGAGCCCCATGTCACTGGCCATCAGATAGAGCGTTTGCATCAATACGCCGACGTCCTTCAGAATGAGCGAATAGGCGATCGAACTGTACTTCCAGGAAATCCGGCCAAAGCGCGCCGCGATCGTGATCGCGATCTGCGGCGTGCTTGTTGCACCCATGGCATATTTTGATCCTGTCAGCACCGCGTCGAGGTCGCTCGCGGCAACGCCGATTGGAACCAGCGCGTGAGTGCCAGCATCATAATGATAGAAGCCGCGCGCAAGGCCGGCGCATTTATCGACGGCCAGATAGAGTTCAAGCTCATAGCTCGCGCCCGCCGACGGATAGGGCTTGACGGCATGGCCACCGTCGTCGAGGCCGGGTTGCGCCTTCGATGTCGAGAGAATGCGTGCGGTGGCGTCTAGATATTGCGCAAGCTCGGCGAGCGTGATCGGCTGCCGGTCATCGAAGTTGCGCGTCGAATGGCGATCGCGCAGAAGCTTTGCAAGCGGCGAGAGCGCTTCTGCATGCCCCGCCTGGGCCTTGCGCAGATCGATCTTCTTCCCGGGCCAGCGCGGCCGTATTGCGGGCAGGGGCGGAACGATACCAGTAAAGGGATAAACACCGCCGAGCGGGTTCGCGTGTCGGCCTTCGGTGCTGCGCGTGTGAAACAGAAGATCGTGAAAATCCCAAAGCACCAGCTTTTGATCGCCCTCCGAGAGCCGCAGGCCGTCGCCTGTGGGATCGACTTTGAAAAGGATTTCGCAATCGAGCAGCAAGGCAAGAAGCGCGTCGCCAGGAAACCCCTCCTGCCGGCGCAGCTGTTTGATGGATTGCGGCGCCGATAGCGTGACCAACATGGCGGCGATTTTCGGATCGCAGATTTTGAACAGAGCGCCAGCGCGCGGCGACTCGAGTACAAGATCATCGCCGCGCCGGCGCATATAGGCGAAGCGCGACAGGACGAGAATGTCCGCGGTGCTGAGCTGCGGCGCTTGCGGCCAATAATCCCTGGTCTGCGCTTCGATGACGACGAGATCATCATCCTTGCCCGTGCGCGCGACGCGATATTCCAAGAGACCGTGCTTGGCCAAGCGCTGGACCAAGAGATCAATTTCTTTATCGATCTTTCGGCGGCGGGATCCGAAGGAGTCGAGCGGCAGACCTATGCGCAGCGCCTGCACGCAATCGGAAGCACCTGGACCGAAGGTCCCTAGGCCGATCGGATAGCCATCGACATAAGCGATGACTTCGCCATGCGTATGTGCTTCGAGCTTGACGGGACTGCGGAGCCGGGCGGAAATATTTGCAGAGGCTGCCCGTCGCGCTTGCTTAGGTTCGGCCGCGCGCACTTTTCTCATCCCGCTCTAGGTATGGGGGTGGATCGGATTGAGCTCATCTTCCTTGAGCGGCTGCTCACGCCATCCGAGCTTTATCGGCACATCGAACAGCCGACCGCGCGCAAAGCGGCGATAGAAATGCCGCAGTCCCGGAACGATCACGCGGACGACAGGAACCTCGATGTCGGGACGCGTCTGATCGAGGACGAGAAAATCGAGGCCGGCTTTCTTCGTAAGGGAGACGCAGGCCGTGACCTGTTCGCGCGTGTCGAGATGGCCGAACTTTGCACCAATGTCGGATTGGACCATCGAAGTGCCGTTCGGCATCAGATAAGGATGATCCTGCAGGCGCAATGGCGTGATGCCGTCGAGGCTCGATTTCTCGCCGGTTCCACCACCCATCAGACCGAGAGAGAGAAATTGATTGAGTTCCGTCATCGCCCGCAACAAGGCAATGCGCGGATCGAAATGCGCACCGGAACCGAATTCGATGTTTTCGAGCCCGTTCTGCATCCAATGCGTGATCGCGACAAAGGTCGGAATCCCGAGATCGCTGGTGACATCGAGCACCCAGAGTCGACGGCCTGTCGCGGCGAGCTGCTTTTGCAAATCGCGAATATAGGAATCGTCGAACTGGCTGAGATCCAGTTGCGGACGCTCTAAGCGATTGTACCACCAGATCGCATAGGCATCACGTTCGACCAGCTCCAGGAAACCTTGAACGATGGCTTCTTCGAGCGTGTTGCCGGCGGCGCAGCCGTTGGAATCCGCGGCAAAGGCGGCAGGGCCTCTGTAGAAAAAATACAAAAGGCTCGTCGGCAGATGTTTGAAGCGCGCATCGCGCAGGGACCAGACCGGCGACCAGTCCATCTCCGCCGATCGATCAAAGAGTTCTGGCGTTGCTTCGACCCCGTCCCCGCCTTGTGTCGGCGAGCGGCCTTGCTTCAATTGCGCATCGCTGAACAGCAGGACTTTGTTCGGCGCAATCGCTTCGCCGGATACGAAATCGGCGAAGCGTCGCTTGGCTCTGATTTCGTCGCCCTGGAAAATCCCGGAATAGCGCTCGATCGCTTCCATGAGCGCGCTGGCTTCGCCCTGTTCCGCTGTGCTGCCTTTGCCGAAGCTGCCGGCGGCCAGTCCAGCCCGGAGCTCATTGACCGTTTGCGATGGTCCCGCGAAATTATGCGAGGCATGATAATTAGTGTTCAACGGCAGATCGGCTTGGATACGCTCCAGCCGCGAGACGACGCCGGTGAGCGGGCTCACATGCTTGCGAAAACGCGCCACCGTCGCCGACGACGAAACGCTGCGATATCCGCCGCTCGTCATGACGACCTTGCCGCCTGCGCCAAGCTCGATCGGCGCCGGAGCACGGCGCGGATCGCGCAGCTTTTTCTGACCGCAGCTCGGACATTGCGGGCGCGCCGCCACATAATGTTTCACGATGGTCGAACCTAATAAGTCGAGGCTGACCGTGTGATCGCTCAATTCCGTACGAAAATCCGCGGCGATCGCTTTGGCGATCTCGACAGCGGCGAGTTGGATGCCGCTCTGTCCGAGCGGATGCCGGGCGAGCGGCGATAGTGTGAGGCAGCGAGCCTGTCTGCGTTCGAGAAGGGCCTTGACCTCGCGGTTGCGTTTCATCCGCTCGGCGAGACAGGTCCAGCAGGCGCTCTGGCCCGGCCTGAACACGGGTCCCACAAGTGGGAAGATGCCGGAGGGCTGCACAAGGATCCAAGGCGTGCGTTCTGCCAGATGTTGCCGGTTCAATTCGTCCAAGCGGGTTTCGAGATAATCATTGACCAAAGTGACGGTCAGATTGGCAGAGCGCGTGACGACTCGAACCCCAAACGTACTGAGGGCGGCGGCGAGTTCCGCTCCGCCTTCCACGTCGATGGATTGAATGCGTACCCGCCAGTTTTGCAGATTGCGCGCCGCGGTCTCCGGCGACAGGCCGAGGCTCGCCCAATAGGCGGCTGCGGCCCCATGCGACGCGCGTGATGCCGCAAGGATATAGCGGCGCTCAATCAGTCGCTTGAAAGCTTCGTGGATGGCTGCAGAAGGAAAGTCCGGTTCCAGCGCGCGAACGAGATCGCGAAAGCTCGTTTCACCTTTGGCGATTGCGTCGGCGAGCGCGCAATAGAGTTCACCGTGCAGCAGGAATTTCCGGTCCTCGGAATAGAGGCAGACGACATCGGGCGGCAGCACATAGACAGTGAAATTCGGCGCGAATTGCGGAATGTCTTTGCCGTTATACGGCGCAAAACCGTTTGCCAGATCGCCCGTCATGAGGCCCGTACGCGCATCTTCAGGTGCAACTCCGGACGCAAGCGCGTCGTCTCCAATTGTCTGGCATCGTTATTAAACGCGCCCGTATCGTCAACGTTAGCGTGTCTCAAGAAGCTTGGCCAGCCGAGGCCCCTCGACGATGCGTGATGCATGCGATTTATCGCGACACTTCAATGTCTCGGGAGAGCGGCAAATAAAAAACACCCATCACGGCCACATGGGGCCATGATAATTTGATGTAGATAATGATTTGAAACTGCTCGTGCTCAGCAGTAGCGGCAGCCGCCCCAGGACAGGCAGCAACCGCCCCAGCCCCAGCCACCGCAGCCGCCCCAACCGCAGCCTCGACCACAGCCATGTCCGCAGCCTCGACCGCAGCCGTGTCCGCAGCCTCTGCCGCCGCAACCGCCGTGTCCGCCGCAGCCATGTCCGCAGCCGCAACCGCCGCCACGGGCGAGTTGGATCGCCGGCGCCGGTGTTCCGAGGCCGTCCTTATCGAAAAGATGGAATGTTGCCAGGCTAACGTCGGAGATTTCCTCCTCGCCGAGCGTCATGACTTGAAATGGTGCGGGATTTGCCAAAGGCATTTCGACCGATCCGCTGGTCGATGCTGCCAAAGAGACGCCGGCGACGCCCAAAACAGAAATAGCTTTGGTTGGACGCTTGCCTTTTGAAGCCTGCTTGGTTTGCGGCATAGCAGAAGCCCTCCACACGGCCCTTAATATCGAACAAATGCGCGACGGACCGGACAGACCCATAGCATTTTTTGCTCGGTTGAAACAGCCTTATGCGAGCTATAGTTGTCGAAGCGCTTAATTTGCCGACGATAGCAGCCGTTAGCTAAGCTATATTGGGCGCGCTTTTGCATCGTGGAAGACATGGTGAGCAGCTTCTCACGGAACGACTATCGCCGCACAAGGCGCGAGAGTCGCGACCTTCTGCGACACGCTGCCGAGCAGTAGCCCTGCGAGTCGACCGCGCCCTCGGCGGCCAAGCACTATCGCATCAGCTTGAGTTCGCGCAGCTGTATCGATGATAGTTTCGGCTGCGTCGCCCCAAGCTGCGCTCGTCTCAATATCCGTGAGACCAATGCGTTGAGCGCATTCTCTGGCCTTGATCAAGATCCGGTTTGACCGCAAGTCGATTGCTGCGCCGATGTCGCTTTCCGAGCGCGCGAGCTGCGTCATCTCATGGTCCGAGAAATCACCGCTGACGGTTATGATGGACAACTTTGCCCCGAACTGTTTCGCAAGTTCGGCGGCGAAAGCGACGGCCCGCTCGGCGCCATTGGATCCGTCGGTCGCAACCAATATGCGTTTCATTATCTTTCCCGCCGATGTGTTTGCAGTTTAGAACATGCTTCCATTTTAGAATAAGTCGTGGCCCGGCTTGCGGTTGGATGCACCGAGCTCGGCTGGACGGTCATCGTTCAGACAGACGCCGAGAATTTTTTCGATGAGAGGCTCCGTTTGCGCACGCGAGGCGTCAAGCAGCGGTTCGACTTCGAGCACGTCGCGCAGAATGCTGATGCCGATCAGGCATGCAACGAGCAAAGCCGCCCGGTGCTGCCCGCGATCATCAAGTTTCGTCGCCAGCGGTTCGATGAAGTCGCGCAAGGCAAAGAGGCGCAGCACCTCTCTGGCGCGCGGGCTGGACAAAGAGTGAATGAAGATTTGGAGCGCCTCGGCATGACCGGACGCCAAGTCGGACTCATTATCGAAAATCGTCTTCGCAAAGACAGCACCGAGGTCGGCTTTCTCCGAAGCCAATAAACGTTCGGATTGAGTCGCCGCCTTGAACACCTCCGAGAAGAGCTGCTCCTTGGAGCCGAAAGAGCGATGCACGAGAGCGACATCGACGCCAACGTCCCTTGCGATGTCGCGGAGCCCGACTTCCTCGTAGGACGCCGCCGCGAAACGCGCGAGCGCTGCCTGCAGAATGCGCTGGCGTGTAAGCTCTCCCGAGCGCTTTTCGCGGGTCGCCACTGGCATGATGAGCCTCACTGACTACCATCGAACTCTGACGCATATCGGTCAACGGCTGTTGACGTGGATCAATTCTCGAGTCCGGGTTTCGACGCACCATTTAAGCAATCGAGACAAGCAGCCGTCCCGGCGACGGGGAGATCCATTCATGCAGGATGTGAAATCCGGTGGCGATGCCACCGCGCCGACGCAGTCCAACGCCCCGGACGACGCAACGCCTCATTCGGCGGTGCCGGTCGCTAAGCCGATGGCGCTAATCGCGCAGCCCTCTCCGCCGCCGGTCAAGCCGACGGAACCGCGACCGCGGCGGGGGCTTTTTATCGTGGGGCTGCTCGTCGCTTTAGGCAGTGCCGGCGGTGGCGGCTGGTATTGGTGGAAACAGCATCAGACCGTGCTGCCTTACGGCATTGTGTCGGGTAATGGCCGGGTCGAAGCCGACGATATCGACATCACGCCGAAATATGCTGGCCGCGTCGCGACACTGCTGGTCGATGAAGGCGATCTCGTCAAGGCAGGGCAAGTCGTCGCGCGCATGGACACGCGCGATACGCAGGCGCAACTAGAACAGTCGGAAGCGCAGATGAAACTGGTAGCGCGCTATTATGAAGAAGCCTCCGCCAACCTAGTCCAACAGAAAACCCAGCAGAAGCTTGCCCAGCAAGAATTCGATCGCACCCAAGCGCTGGTCCAGAGGGGATTCGCAACCCTCCAACTGCTCGATCAGCGCCGGCAGGCGTTAGATGGCGCCAATGCCGCTGTGAATGCCGCGACCGCCAGAATCGCCGAGGCCGAGGCTGCCGTCGCTGCGACGACGCATAATGTCGCCTATTACAAAATCATGATCGCCGACGGCGATCTCGTGGCGCCGCGCGATTCTCGCGTTCAATACCGGCTCGTCAATACCGGCGAGGTGGTCGGCGCGGGCGCCAAGATCTTCACTTTGCTTGATCTGTCGAACATCTACATGACCCTGTTCCTGCCGACGGAAGAAGCCGGCAAGATCGCTGTTGGCAGCGAAGGCCGCATCGTGCTCGACGCTCTGCCCGGCATTGTCATTCCAGGCCATGTCAGTTTCGTCTCTGCGACGTCGCAATTCACGCCCAAAATGGTCGAAACGCGCTCGGAGCGCGACAAGCTTATGTTCCGCATCAAGGTGCGGATCGATCCAGAGCTCGTCAAGCCGCGTCTTGCCGATGTGCGTACCGGGCTGCCGGGCGTCGCTTATGTGAAGTTCGATCCCAAGCTTGCGTGGCCGCCGCAACTGCAAACCCACGTGCCGCAAACCCACGTGCCGCAGACCGATGTGCCGCGGACCGATGTGCCGCAATGACGGCGGACGGCGGCTGCATCGCCAGTTTGGCCGAGGTCACACAGCGCTACGGCGCTACAAAAGCGCTCGATAATGTCTCGCTCGACCTGCCGAGTGGCATGATGGTTGGGCTGATCGGCCCTGACGGAGTTGGCAAGTCGTCGCTGCTCGGCCTCGTCGCTGGTGTGCGCAAGCTTCAGACCGGCACGATGCAGGTGCTTGGCGGCGACATCGCCGATGCGCAGCACCGACGCCGGATCTGCCCACGCATCGCCTATATGCCGCAAGGGCTCGGCAGCAACCTCTACGCGGAACTCAGCGTCGCCGAAAATATCGACTTTTTCGGCCGCCTCTTTGGTCAAGCCCGGGCGGAACGCGCCGCGCGGATTGATGAACTCTTGCGGAGCACCGGGCTCGCGCCCTTTCGTGACCGGCAGGCACGCAATCTGTCGGGAGGCATGAAGCAGAAGCTCGGTCTTTGTTGCGCGCTGATCCACGATCCAGATCTTTTGATTCTCGATGAGCCGACGACCGGAGTCGACCCTCTGTCGCGTCGGCAGTTCTGGGGGCTGATCGCCACGATGCGGGCTAGGCGGTCCGGCATGAGCGTGCTGGTCGCGACCGCTTATATGGAGGAGGCGGAGCAATTCGACTGGCTGGTTGCCATGGACAAAGGCCGCGTGCTGGCGACCGGCGATGCCGCGGCGCTCAAGGCCCACACCGGCGCTGCGACACTGGAGGCCGCTTTCATCACGCTGCTGCCGGAGGCGGCGCGCGACGGATACCACGCTATCGAGATCCCGCCGCGCCAGGAGCAGCCAGGTCCTCCCGCCATTGTGGCGCGCGGCCTGACGCGCCGTTTCGGCAATTTTATCGCGGTCGATCATATCGACCTATCGATCGAACGTGGCGAGATCTTCGGCTTCCTCGGCTCGAACGGCTGCGGCAAGACGACGACGATGAAGATGCTGACCGGCCTATTGCCGGCGACCGACGGCGAGGCGCTGCTTTTCGGCGGCGCGGTCGACGCCACCGACATCGAGACGCGCCGGCGCGTTGGCTATATGTCGCAATCCTTTTCGCTCTACGGCGAGCTGACCGTCCGACAGAATCTGGACTTGCATGCGCAGCTCTTTCAGATTCCAGCCGACCGGGCGAAGACGCGTATCTCAACGCTTGTCGAAGATTTTCACCTTGCCGACTATCTCGACAAGTTGTCTGGCCGCCTGCCGCTCGGCGTCCGTCAACGGCTCTCGCTCGCCGTTGCCGTCATCCACGAGCCGGAGATGCTGATCCTGGACGAGCCGACCTCGGGTGTTGATCCGATCGCGCGCGACGAGTTCTGGAAGCTATTGATCGATCTCTCGCGCAATCAAGGGGTCACCATCTTCATCTCGACCCACTTCATGAATGAGGCGGCGCGATGCGACCGGGTCTCGCTGATGCATGCTGGACGCATACTGGCGACCGCGGCACCGGCGATACTCGTCGAAGCGCGCGGGACTGCCACGCTCGAAGACGCATTCATCGCCTATCTTGAGGAAGCACCCGGCCAGAACAGCCAAACGATCGACGGCCTTGCCACGAAAACACCGGCGGTCGTAGCGCGTGCGCCTGCTAAGGGCATCGCCTCGGCCGCGGCGCTCAGCGCCCGCCACCTCTTTGCCTATGCCCGCTGCGAAATGCTGGAGATTCTGCGCGATCCGATCCGGCTTGCGACGTCGTTTTTCGGTACCATTCTCCTGATGCTGGTCTTCGGCTACGGCATCACGCTCGATGTCGAGCATCTGACCTTTTCCGTGCTGGATCGGGACCAGACGCCGGAGAGTCGCAACTACATCGAGGAATTCGCCGATACGCGCTATTTCAACCAGCTCGCGTCGGTCGCCGATTATGCTGCGCTCAACCGAGGTCTGAAGAGCGGCAAGCTCTCCTTTGCACTCGAAATTCCGCCCGGCTTCGGCCGAGACGTGAAGCGCCATACGCCAACCGAGGTCTCGGCCTGGATCGACGGCGCCATGCCGTTCCGTGCGGAAACAGTGCAAGGCTATCTGGCCGGCGTCCATCTGACTTATTTGGCTCATCTCAGTCTGCGCATGACCGGATCTGCGACGCTGTGGCAGCCGATACAGATTGCAACGCGCGACCGCTACAATCAGGATTTCAAAAGCATTTACACCATGGTGCCGATCGTGATCGGTCTGCTCTTGCTTTTCATCCCCGCCATTCTCATGGCGCTCAGCATCGTACGTGAGAAGGAGCTTGGCTCGATCGTCAATCTCTATGTCACGCCGGTGAGCCGCTTCGAATTCCTGCTCGGCAAACAGCTTCCCTATGCCGGCTTGGCCATGGTGAATTACGCCTCGATGGTCGCGCTCGCCGTCTTCTTATTTCATGTGCCGGTCAAGGGGAGTCTGTTGGCCTTGACGCTCGGTGCACTCATTTATTGTATGGCGACAACCGGCTTTGGGCTTCTGATCTCCGCCTTCGCCACCACCCAGGTCGCGGCGCTTTTCGGCACTGCCATTCTGACCATCATGCCGGCGCTGCAATTTTCCGGGGTCATCGTGCCGGTCTCGTCGCTGTCAGGAGCCGCGGCAGCGATTGGCTATTGTTTTCCG
>JBKQRA010000214.1:0-6651 GCA_052144065.1 Methylovirgula sp.
CCTGGCAATAGAGACAAACTCTCTGATCACTTTGCGCTCATTTTGAGTGAACCGGTTGAAAGCCTTGCAAGGCCTCTGAGCTATATCTGCTGCATCGGCAACAGATGATCTTACGGCAATGATGTCAGAGTCCTTCCCTTCGCCTCAAGAGCTGCGGCAGCGGCGCCCCTTGCGGATCAGCGTCAACGATGTCCCGGCCTTGTTTTCCGAAGGGCCAGAACCCGAAACGCGCGAGAGCAAGACCTGGTGGCCGCATGTCGAGTCGAGTCAATTCAAGGCCATCTGGCCGGCACTCTTCGAGCGCCTCAACGCCCGGACGAAGGCCGCTCTTCAATCTTAACGCCTGATCTTAACGTCGGCGCAGGCCGGCGACAAAGAAACCGTCAGTCCCCGCGGTCGCGGGCGTGAGACGCAAGCCGAAGCCGAAAGGCGACGCAAAGCGCACGAGCTCCGGCAGGTCAGCCGCGACAGCCAATTCCTTCGGATCAATGGGGCTGAAGTCCTCGCGACCTTTGAGGAAATGCGCGATCCGGTCCTCGTTTTCTTCCCGTAGCAGCGAGCATGTCACATAGATCAAGCGACCTTCCGGCTTGACATATTGTGCTGCTGTTTCAATTACTTCATCTTGCTCTTTAATGCGTTGCTCTAAGGCGCCGGGCCGCATGCGCCATTTCGCATCGGGATTGCGCCGCCACACACCCGTCCCCGTGCAAGGCGCATCGACCAGCACGAGATCGCAGCGGCCCGTGAGATCGGCCAGAATCTCATTGCTGCGGCGGGGCGGCCGCAATTGAATGTTGCGCGTCGCCGCCCGCTCGAGCCGCGGATAAATGCCTTTCAGCCGGGCGGCGTCGCGATCGGTCGCATAGATCTGGCCGCGGTTTTCCATGATCGCGGCTAGCGCGAGGCTTTTGCCACCGCCGCCAGCGCAGAGATCGAGCACTTGTTCGCCGGGCTTGGCGCCGCAGAGAAGCGCCGCGAGCTGCGACCCCTCGTCCTGGATTTCGACCAGGCCTTTCACATAGGCCGGCTCGCCGGCGAGCGAGGGATTGCGGCCGCTCGCTTCCAGAGGCAGGCGAAGGCCGAGCGGCGACAGCGGCGTCGGCGCGGCATTGAGATGGGCGAGCGATTTTTGCGCCTTCTCGCGCGTCGCCTTCAGCGTGTTGACTCGGAGGTCAAGCGGCGCGCGGGCGGCCAGCGCCGCGCCCTCGGCGACGGCACGATCGCCGAAGACGGCTTCGAGCGACGGCGCCAGCCATTCGGGAAAATTGCCGCGCACATAGGCGGGCGCGTCGTCGAGGGCACCGGAAGTCAAGCGCGCCGTCTCGTCAGCACTTAGCGGCTCGGGCCCAAAATTTTGGCCGCTGCAAAGGGCCGAAATCGCGTCGGTCGGCTCGCCGCGCATCTCCCGTAAGGCGCCGAGCATGATGGCGCGCGGCGTCTCCGCTCCCATGATGAAGGCGGCCGAGGCGCGGCAGCGCAGCGCGTCGTAAACCAGAGAGGCGAGCGCGGCACGATCCTTCGAGCCGGCGAAACGGTGCGACAGGCCCCAATCCTTCAGAGCCTCTGCGGCAGGGCGATGCCGGGCTTCAATGTCCGCGAGAATTTCGATCGCCCCGGCAATCCGGGCAGCAGGCGTCATGAAGGTGAAACCAAGGGCCTATTGCCCCGTCGGGTAGTTCGGGCTCTCGCGGGTGATCGTCACATCATGCACGTGACTCTCGCGATGACCGGCAGCCGAGACTTTGACGAAGCGCGCCCGCGCCTGAAACTCTTTGACCGTCTGGGCGCCGACATAGCCCATGGCGGCGCGCAGGCCGCCGGCCAGCTGATGCAGGATTGCCGCGGCGGGACCGCGATAAGGCACCTGGCCCTCGACGCCTTCCGGCACGAGCTTCAAACTGTCTTTGATGTCCTGCTGGAAATAGCGGTCGGCGGAGCCGCGCGCCATCGCGCCGACCGAGCCCATACCGCGATAGGATTTGAAGGAGCGGCCCTGCAACAGATAGACCTCGCCCGGCGCCTCATCGGTACCGGCGAGCAGCGAGCCGACCATCACGCAATCGGCGCCCGCGGCGATCGCCTTAGCGAGATCGCCGGAGAATTTGATGCCGCCGTCGCCGATCACCGGAATGCCGGCGGCGCGCGCGACCTCGACGGAATCCATGATGGCTGTCAGCTGCGGGACGCCGACACCGGCGACGATCCGCGTCGTGCAGATGGATCCCGGCCCGATGCCGACCTTGACCGCATCGGCGCCAGCATCGATCAACGCCTTGGTGCCGTCGGCCGTCGCCACATTGCCGGCGATCAGCGCAACCTTGTTCGAGATGCGCTTGATCCGCGTCACCTGATCGAGAACCGATTGCGAATGGCCATGCGCCGTATCGACGACGATGGCGTCAACGCCTGCGTCGATCAAGGCGAGCGCCCGCTCATAGCCCTTGTCGCCGACGGTCGAGGCGGCAGCGACACGCAGCCGGCCTTCGGCGTCCTTGCTGGCGTCCGGGTGCAGTGTCGCCTTCTCCATATCCTTGACGGTGACGAGGCCGACGCAGCGCTCCTCCTCGTCGACGACGACAAGTTTTTCGAGCCGGTGCTGATGCAGAAGCCGGCGCGCCTCGTCCTGGCTCACGCCTTCGCTGACGGTGACGACCTTTTTGGTCATCAGCTCGCTGACCGGCTGGAGCGGATTATCGGCAAAGCGAACGTCGCGGTTGGTGAGAATGCCGCAAAGCTTGCCCGGCTTGCCATTCGGGCCACGGGCGACGACGGGAATGCCCGAGATCCCGTGGCGGCGCATCAGCGCCAGCGCATCGGCAAGCATTTCATCGGGGAAGATGGTGATCGGATTGACCACCATGCCGCTTTCATAGCGCTTGACCTTGCGGACCTCCTCGGCCTGCTCTTCCGGCGTCAGATTGCGGTGGATGACGCCAATGCCGCCCGCCTGGGCCAGAGCGATGGCGAGCCGCGCCTCGGTCACCGTATCCATGGCGGCCGAGAGGATCGGCAGATTGAGGGTAATGTCCGCGGTCAGCCGTGTCCTCAAATCGACGCCGCTCGGCATGACCTCGGAGTGACCGGGCAGAAGCAGCACATCATCGAAGGTGAGAGCTTCTCGAAAACCTGGTCTGATGATTTCGGCCATAGCCAACTCCGTTAGGGTCGCACCGGCGGCGGGGCGCCACGGCAAATGGGGGGCTTTGCGCGGCGAATCGGAAGGCCCTCCGCTGCGCAGCAAAGTTGGCAGCGGCTCATAGCACGCCCAAGACACGGTGCAAAGAAAAGGAAACGCGGCGCCTTCTGACCGGGCCTTCACGCAGATTTTGCGGTCAGACCGCGGCCGCCGCAGGATCCTGAGCCTCAAATAGTCGCTATCGCAGCGCTTTTCCACTCCCAGTCGCGCCTGCGGCCAGGCCGCGCCGCGCTAGCAAGCGCCTTCGCACCTATGTTAGAGCGGAGCGGCAGGGAGACCGCAAAGACGTCCGGATGGACGCTGTGGACAACCCCGCCTCTCGGGTCTTACCCCCCACCCGAGCCCCGGAAGGACTGGACCCGATTTGCCGCGCTATGGTCTTACTGCGCTGATTGTCGCTTGTGCCGTTTTCATGGAGACGCTCGACGGGACGGTGATCTCGACCTCGCTGCCTGCCATCGCCGCCGATCTCCATCAAGACCCGATCACGCTGAAGCTGGCGCTGACGTCCTATCTTCTCTCGCTCGCCATCTTCATCCCGGCGAGCGGCTGGGCCGCCGACCGCTTCGGCGCCCGAACCGTCTTCAGCATCGCCATTCTCGTCTTCACCTCGGGCTCGATCCTTTGCGGCCTGTCGAGCACGCTGCCGGAGTTCGTCGCCGCCCGCATCGTCCAGGGCATGGGCGGTGCCATGATGGTGCCGGTCGGCCGGCTTGTGCTTTTGCGCTCGGTCGAGCGATCGGAAGTCGTGAAGGCGCTTGCCTATGTCATGATCCCATCCCTGCTCGGCCCCATCTGCGGGCCGCCGATCGGCGGCTTCATCACCACCTATCTGCATTGGCGCTGGATCTTCTTCGTCAATGTGCCGATCGGCATTCTTGGCATTGTCCTCGTGCGGCTGTTCATCAAGAATATTCGCGGCGAGGCCGCCTGGCCGCTCGACATCAAAGGCTTTCTGTTGCTCGGTTCCGGCCTTGCGAGCCTGGTCTTCGGCCTGACCGTCATCGGCCGCAGCCTTGTCAGCGCGCAGATCATCTGGACGCTGATCGTAGCGGGCGCCGCGCTGCTGACAGCCTATGTGCAGCATGCACGCAAGACGGAATTTCCGATCCTCGATCTGCGCCTGCTCAAAATCCCGACGTTTCGCGCGAGCCTTGCCGGCGGCTCGATGTTCCGCATCGGCGTCGGCGCCCTGCCCTTGCTCCTGCCGCTGATGCTGCAGGTCGGCTTCGGCATGAACGCCTTTCAATCGGGCACCGTGACTTTCGTCTCTTCGGCCGGCGCCATGCTGATGAAGGCGACGGCACCGCCGCTTCTACGCAGGTTCGGCTTTCGCCGCATTCTCATCTTCGATGCGCTATTGAGCTCCGCCTTTTTCGCCTGCTACGGCTTCTTCACGCCGGCAACGCCAGTGCTGGTGATGATGCTTTTGCTGCTGACCGGCGGCTTCGTGCGCTCGCTCGAATTCACGAGCCTCAATGCCATCGCCTATGCCGAGATCGATAGTGTGGCAATGAGCCGGGCAACGAGCTTTACCGCCGTCGCGCAGCAATTGTCGCTCAGTCTCGGCATTGCGGTCGGCGCCTTCGTCATCGATTTCGCACGCGATCTGCGCGGCGGCGGCGCGCTCGAAACAGTGGATTTCCGCTGGGGCTTTATCGTCGTCGCGGTGATTTCGGCGAGCTCGGTCTTTTCGTTCTTCCGACTGCCGACCGATGCCGGCACCGCGCTCGTCGGCGAACGGCGCGAAACGATGAAGGCGTAAGGTTATTTTCGGAGGGGCAAATGAAACGGATCATCGTACTGGGTTTGGCCGCGCTCATTCCGCTGGGAGCTGCGCGGGCGGAAGCACCGGCGAAAAAGCTCTTCAGCTGCGCGATCGGCAAGAAGAAGGTATCCGTGACGACGCAAGGCGACCAAATCGTCTATCACTTTGGAACCGCCAGCAAGGATGAGATCACCATCGTCGGCAGCGCGGCATCCGGGAATGTCTTTGAGATGGCGCAGCGCTACGCCGGCTGGGAATATCAGCTGCGGTTCACCAAAGATAATTTCAGCTACATCGTCTACAGCAGCGAAGCGAATGAACGGGTGGGCGCGTCGGCGACGTCAGGCCTCGTCGTCATGAAAGGGACCAAGAGAATATTGGATAAAAACTGTTCGCCGCAGGCCTATGTCACCTTGCCGCCCGAAAGGCTCAAAGTGCCGCAAGACAGCGAGACTTACTCGGCGATGTGAGCTCTTCTTGGATGTGGCCCAGATGCCACAGCGCGGACATTGTGATCTCGAGCTTGAATCCATGGATTGCTATCTTGGACAGCACCATGGCAGCTTAAACACGATTTTTGGCTGGCTTAGTCAATTTTTATTTCTTGTGCGCGAATGCGTACTAACGCGGAGGGCATGACCATGTCCGCGGTAAGATTTGCCATTGTTTCTCTGCTTACGATTTTTCTCGCAGATTGCGGAACTTATGTTCCGGAAATCCAGGATCCACCTGGCGACAAAGTCGGCGGACAGCAACTGGTCAATCTAATTATCTACAACGTCACCTGTGAAGTGCGAGATGCGCTCGATGACATTTACAACAACCCTAGTCATCACGTGGAACACACCTTTCTGGATAACTGGGGTGTGCAGATCACTTTGAGCCTCCAGGTCGAGGAAAAGGCGAGCGCCAGTCCATCCGTTAATTGGACGCCGCTCAGTCCCGCCAATGCGCTTTTCAATTTGGCCGGGGGCGGAACTTTGTCAGCGGACGCCACACGAATTGATAAAACAAACTCCTATCTGACGGTAGCGGAACTGCGAAAACTCGGACGATGCAAACTTCAACGTCCTGATGGTCAGCTGCTGTTGCAAAGCGATTTGAAGCTAAACGAATGGCTGATTGATAATGTAACGGCGAGCAATACCGGCGGAATAAACTTCAGCACGGATACAGCGACCGGACCGTTCAAACAAAACGTTCTCTCCCATGAAGTGAAATTTGACATCACGTCGAGCGGCAACGTCACGCCCGGATGGAAGCTCACGCGCGTTTCGATCAACCAGACCGGCTCGTTTCTGGCTGCGACGAGAGACCGTACCAATGATGTAATTATGACATTGGGTCCGACCACGACGACGATCGCCCCGAAAGTCATGAACGGAAAACCGCAATTCGTCCGCGGGAAGCAGGTATTCGTCCAATCTGTCGGGCCATCAGACCAAGCATCCTTTTTACATTTATCTTCCGAAATCGGTGTTGCTGTCACAAGTGGGCTGAAGAACTCCACGCTTCCATAAATTTGCTTTACGCATGGGGGGCATCCATGGCTAGGAACCCGACAAAAAAGGTGGCGACCAAGAAAACTGCGGCTAGGAAGGCAGCTTCTAAGAAAGCGGCGACCAAGAAAACTGCGATCAAGAAATCCGCAAGGACCAAACAGCCACCTTACAAGTGTCAAACG
>JBKQRA010000215.1:0-7385 GCA_052144065.1 Methylovirgula sp.
ATGCCGAACATCCGAGCACGTTTCGTCCCTCGCCCGGCAAGATCAATTATTATCATCCGCCGGGCGGCCTCGGCGTGCGCGTCGATAGCGCCGCCTATGCCGGCTATACGATCCCGCCCTATTATGATTCCCTTGTCGGCAAGCTCATCGTGCATGGCCGCACCCGCACGGAAGCCTTGATGCGGCTGCGCCGTGCGCTCGACGAGTTCATCGTCGACGGAATTGAGACGACGATCCCGCTGTTTCGCACGCTCGTGCGTAATTCCGACATTCAAAACGGTCTCTACGACATTCATTGGCTGGAAAAATTTCTGGCGACCGGCGGCCTCGATCAGCCCTGATCGCCGATCAGTGAAAATCCGGCTGTGGCGGCGCGATATAATCTTCCACCGAATGCGGACCGCCCGCCGCCGTCTCCGGGCTGACATCGGCCCGGTTCCACCAGCCGCCGCCCAGGGCCTGAAACAGCGCCGCCGTATCGGCATAGCGCGCTGCCTGCGCCTGCACCCGCACCAGCGAAGCCTGCAGATAGGTCTGCTGCGCATTGAGCAGCACCAGCGAATTGACCTGACCTGCGGATAATTGCTTGCGGGTGATGTCGAGGCTCTTCCATGCCGCGGTCTCGGCGGCAAGCGCGGCCTTATAGGTGCGCGCATCCGCCTGCAGAGCGCGCAGCACATCGGCGACATTCTGAAACGCCGTGATGACCGTGCTGCGATATTGCGCATCGGCCTGCGCAAAGGCCGCCTGCGCCGCCTTCTGCTTATGATAGAGCGAAAATCCGTCGAAGAGCGGCGCGGCGACGCTGCCGCCAACCTGCCAGGCGACCGTCTGCGGCGTGAAGAGCGTCGCCAGACGTTCCGAACTATTGCCATAGCTCGCCGTCAGATTGACGAGCGGCAGACGGTTGGCGACGGCGATGCCGACAGCAGCGCTCGCCGCATGCAGATTTGCCTCCGCCGCTTTGATATCCGGCCGCTGCTCGACAAGTTTCGACGGCAGGCTCACCGGAAGTTCCGCCGGCAGCTTCAGACCGGCGATGGTGAATTTTTCCGTGATCTCCTGACTCGGAAAGCGCCCTGCAAGCGCGGTCAGAAGATCGCGCTGCTGCGCCAATTGGCGCTCGAGCGGCGGCAAAGCCTGTTCGAGCTGCGCGAGCGCCGCCTCCTGCAGCAAAACATCCGCGTCGGCGATCTGGCCGCTATCGCGGAGATGGCGCAAAAGTCCGACGTTTTCATGCGAGATCTTGATGATCTCCTTCGTCGCGGCGATCTGGCCGCGCAGCGACGCTTCCTGGATCGCGCCGGCCACCACATTCGACGTCAATGTGAGGTAGGTCGCCTCCAGCTGATAGCGGCGGACTTCGGAGAGCGCGTCGAGGTTTTCGACCTCGCGGCGCACGAGGCCGAAGACGTCCGGCGCATAAGAGACGCTGACCTGCGGCGTCAGCAATGTGTAATTGATCGCATTCGACGCCAAAGGCGACGACACATCGGAGCCGACGCTGCCACCGATCCCGTTGAAGCTGCCTGCAAGCTGCGGAAAGAAAGCGCCTCTTTGCGCCGCAGCCGTTTCACGCGCCACATGCAAGGCCGCCTGCGCCGCTTGCAAATCGGCGTTATGGGCCATCGCATCTTCGATCAGACGATTGAGCGCCTGCGAATGATAAATCGCCCACCATTGTCCGGGAATGTCGAGATCACGGACGAATTGTTCGCTCGGCATACCGGGACCGGGCGCGGCGGGCTCAATCGCCAGCGCAGTAGCGCTGTAGCCATTGATGGGCGGGACCGACGGCTTGTCGAAGTTGGGACCGACCGTGCAGCCGGCCAACGCGAGAGCGCCGATCAGCAGCAGGCCTATACCGATGCGCGCGGCGCCTACAGGACGCAAAGCCTCGCGATGCGGAGCGCCAACACGACGCGACGCCCCGTTCTCATCGCGTTTTGCTTCAAGCCCCCGTCTCGCCACGACGCACGCCACCCGACATTGCCTCGCCCCCCGGTCTCGCCGCGGGCTTTTAATGCCCGCTTCGCGATGGCCGACGAGACGTCCAAGCCCGCCATAAAGCTTTGCCAAAAGCGGCCGCGTCAACCGGCTTGCGCCACTATGGCCGCGCGATTTCCAGCAACTGTGGTCTCATAACCGCAAATCTCCGTGCTCGAGCGCGCCCGAGTACCGGAGCCCTTCGGCTAAATAACAGATTTTATTAGGCTTAGCCGCATGGTCTTCGGGCACATCGCTTTTCGGCAGCTTGACGCCAAAGGATCGGCTTGGGCATTCTGAGCCCATGACCCGTGCCCGCACACAATTTGAGATCACCCCCGACATTTTGTTGCGGGCCTATTCGATCGGCCTGTTTCCGATGGCGGAAAGCGCCGAGGATCCGAACCTCTTTTGGGTCGACCCGGAAGCGCGCGGGATTTTTCCGCTCGATCGGATGATCGTCTCAAAGAAATTGGCGCGGACCATTCGCTCCGATCGCTTCGAGGTGCGCGTCGATTACGACTTCGAGGGCGTGATCGACAATTGCGCGGCGGCGGCAGCGGGCCGCGAAAAGACCTGGATCAATGAGCGTATCCGCGCCCTCTATGGCGAGCTCTTCCGGATCGGCCATGTCCATACGATCGAGGCTTGGCAAGACGGCGAGTTGGTCGGCGGCCTCTATGGCGTCGCGCTCGGCAGCGCCTTCTTCGGCGAGAGCATGTTTCATCGCCGCACCGATGCCTCGAAGGTGGCGCTCATCCATCTCGCCGCGCGGCTCTTTGCTGGAGGCTTCCAGCTGCTCGACACACAGTTCCTGACGCCGCATCTCGAAAGCCTTGGCGCGATCGAAGTCTCGAAGGATGTCTATCGCGGCATGCTGGCCGATGCGGTCGCGCATAAGGCCAATTTCTGGATCTGGCCGAAAGGCGAGATCGTCTCAGGGCAGACGGCACTCGCAGCCCTACCCCATTAGCCGCCCGCGACCGCTCGTCGCGTCCGTCAATTGTCGTCGCCTGGCGGCTGCGTCGGTGCAAAGCTCGGCGGCGGACTGCGATCTTCCGGCGGCGGAACGAAGCCTGGCGGCGGCCCGACTTCGATCGGCGCATCCATGGCGGGCGCCGCCGCGGCAGGTGCCGTGGCAGCCGCCGATGGTGCGGCGGGCGCAGCACCTGGAGCCGGCGGGATTGCGGCGGCGGGCCGTTTCGGCTTGCCCTGTTGCTGCGGCTTTGCCGCGTCCTCCGGCTTTGCCGGCGTCAGCGGCGGCGGCGCGGGTTCTGTCGACGCCGTGACTGGCGGTCCGGGAATCAGCTCGCCATTGCCTTTGCAGCGTAGCAGCCAGATGTCGTAGACGGGATGATCGAGCGCATGGAGGCTCGGGCTGCCGGCAAACATCCAGCCGGTGAAGACGCGCTTATATTGATTATTCGCGTCGATATTATCGACTTCGATAAAAGTGTCGGTCTGCGGCGCCTCGGTCGGCGGCCGCGAATAGCAGACCCGCTCGGTGATCTGCAGCGAGCCGAATTGCACCGTCTCATTCGCCGCGACTTCAAAGGTGATGATGCGGCCGGTGATCTTGTCGAGGCCGGAGAACACCGCGATCGGATGTTTGATCTTGTCGGCGGAGGCCGGCGCAGCGACGAGCATCAAGCCGGCCAGAGCTGTGGCGAGCCCAGCAACACAGCGCATGATCGGCGTCGAGCGGCTTATGGATCTCGCGCGGCGCGCCGCGATGGCGGCTGCGCGCAAATGACGAATCGTCTCTGCCATAGAAATTCCGGCTGCTTTCGAAAAAGCCCACCATGAAACTCCGGCCGGATTAGGGCTGCAAGCTTCCGCCGGGCGCAGCCGCTCTATTCGACGATTTCATTGCCGGCGAAGAATTGGGCGATCTCGATGGCCGCCGTCTCCGGCGCATCCGAGCCATGGCCTGAGTTTTCTCCGACCGAGAGCGCATGCTCCTTGCGGATTGTGCCGGGCTCGGCTTTCGCCGGATCGGTCGCGCCGAGGATCTCGCGATATTTCTTGATCGCATCCTCGCCCTGCAGCACCTGGACGACGACAGGTCCCGCGGTCATCGTATCGACGAGCTCGCCGAAGAACGGCCGCGCCTTATGCACGGCGTAAAAGGTCTCGGCCTGCGCGCGCGTCATCAGAATGCGCTTTTGCGCGACGATGCGAAGCCCCGCCTTTTCGATCATCGCGTTGACGGCGCCGGTCAGATTACGGCGCGTCACATCCGGCTTCAGGATAGAAAAGGTGCGTTCGATCGCCATGAAATCGCAAGTCCTAAATTGGGGGGAAGGCTCCGACGCTCGCCGGCGCCGCGCTTATAGCTTTGCCTTTGAGGTGGGGCAAGATGCGCCAGCGCCGCCGCGAGAACATAAGCGATACAAAGCATCGTTTAATGGGCCAGATTTTGGGTAGCAACGGCCTCTGTCAGCCCGCGGTTTAAAGCTTTCTTATGTCTTGGAAAGAGACAATCTGCCCTATTTCTCGGGCGGATTTCATGACGAGCTTGGATCAACTCAAACCGATCAATGCCAGCCTTTTCCTGTCGCGCTGCGATCCGCCGCTGATCTTGGCCTTCGCCGCGCTTCTCATCGGCACGCCGCTGCATTTCTTAAATCTCGGGCTGCCGCTGTGGATCGATGAGAGCGGGACAGGAGGAACCGTCTCGCAGGATTCCGTCGCCAATGTTCTGCGTCTCTGCCTCTTCGATGTGAACGCCCCGCTCTATTTCGTCTTCGAGCATTTTTGGACGATGCTCTTTGGTCTTTCGAATGTCGCCATGCGCGTCCCAAGCGCGATATTCGCGGCGGCGGGCGCCTGGTATGTGATGGCGAGCCGCGATAGCGTCGAGCGCGATGTCCGGCTGCTCTGGGCCGCGCTTTTGGCGCTTTGGGTTCCAGGGCTCTTCGTCGGCGAAGACGCGCGCTGCTACGGCCTCCTACTGCTGTTCGCAACGATCGACACCGTTCTCTTTATTCGCCTTGCCCGCGATCTCGATCGGCGCAGCGCTTTCGCCTGGGCGAGCGTCAGCGTGCTGCTTATCCTCACCCATTACCATGCGCTCTTATTGGTCGGTGCGCAGGGGCTCGGCCTTCTCGCCTGGCATCGCGGCCGGGTTCTCGCACTCTGGCCGGCGCTCTTTGTCTTTGTCCCAGTGCCGATCTGGCTGGCGCTGCACATACACAATATTCTGAGCTATCTCGCGCCGCAGACAGCCTGGTATTGGCTACTTCAGCCGCGCGACCTCTTCAGCATTGTGGACTTTCTCACGAACTCAACGCGCGTTGCGTTCGTCGCGGTCTTGATGGGCCTGTCTCTTCTGCTGCGACGACAGGTGAAGACGGGAACAGTCAAACTGCAATGGGATCCGCTCTGGCTCGCTGTCCTCACAGCGCTCATCCCGGCCCTCTTCGTGATCGCCATGGGCTTTGTTCGACCGAGCTTCGCGCCGCGCTATCTCATCCCCTTCGGTCCCGGTGTCCTGCTCGGGCTTGTGCTGATCGCACAGCGTCTGGCGCCCACTTGGCGCTTCGCGCCGCTCGCAATGCTGATCGTGTTTGCGGCTCCGACCGTCGAATGGATCACGAAGCAGGCCGATTACGAGGGCAATCCCTATAGTTTCGAAAAGGCCGCCGATTATCTGATCGGCAGCGGAAGCCATCGGCTCGTCTTCTATTGGGATAATCCGAATTCGGCGGTGCTGCCGACGCCGCTTTACGTGGCCTTCGGCGGCTTTTTCTTCAAGCGCGCCGGTGTGCCGGTCGATGTCACACCGATCCGGCCTCAACCCGGCGCGGACCCGAACAGCCAGCTTGTCGACACCGCGAAGGCGCAAAAGGCCGCGATCCTTTGGATCTTCGATCGCGCGGTCGCCGGCACGCAGGCGCGGGCGCACCCATCCGTGCTTGCGAAACGCGACGGAACGGCCGGATGCCACGATTTCGGCAATAGCCGCTATGGAATCATCGCCTGTCCGGAGCGTACGGCTTTGCGCTGACAGCCCTCGGTCCCAGCGCATCCACTCGGACAGCGACGCCGATTCAAGGCACCGAAATCGTCAAAACCCACTCTGGACAAGCCGCGCCGGCTTCCCTTATATACCCCGCTCTGGCGGTCTCCTGACCGGCCATGCCCAGGTAGCTCAGTTGGTAGAGCATGCGACTGAAAATCGCAGTGTCGGTGGTTCAATTCCTCCCCTGGGCACCAGCCGTTTTCCGGCGCCCTTGAGCCATTTGCCCAGCTAACTCGTCAGCAATCCGTGCGACGTGCTCAACTGACCTTCTTGAGCAGACCGCCGAAGCCACCCATGATCGCGTCATGGAACCGCACAAGCCATTCTTCGGCTTCGCGGGCTTTCGACTCGGATGCTTCCAGGCGCCGTTCGAGCACAGCGATCTTCTGATCCGAGGCCTTGGCCTGTTCCGAATAATATTGCGCCAATTCCTGCGAATAGCGCTCGGCGGCCGCGGCCCGCTCATCCGCCATGCGAACCGCTTCCGCCGCTTCATTGACCAGATCTATGGCCGAGGCCCAATCCCGACCGACCGGCGCCGCCGGGGTGACGACCGGCGTATTGACGGGCGCCACGGGCGCGAGCGGTGCCATCGGCGGCTTCAGCTTCGGCGAAACGATGCGGATCGCTGCGTCCTTCGACGGAACCCGCAGATCCACGCGTGCGGACAATTCTTGAAACGCTTTGTCGTCCCTTAGTCTTTCTTCGGACATTGCCGTTATTCCTTCGCGAAGTCGGAAAGTTCGTTCGACGCAATCACTCGTACATTGCCACTCGTCACAGCATCGTCCGCCGGAACCTCATAGGGTGCATTGCCACCGCGTCCGCGCCTGAGCGTTTCGATTTGGATCGACATTTTCTCGCGGCTCGCGCGGGCGATCGTCAACGCGCCTTGCGCGAGCGCCCGCTCGGCCTTTTCGGATTCCAGCATTTCAAGCAGACGGCGCTTTGCCGCCTCGTGCTGAAGATGGTCATTCTCCTGCGCATGCAGGAGACTTCCGTAGCGCGCCTCGAGGCTGCTGTTCTTGCTTTGCAGATGGCCGATCTGAACATCCTTAGCGGCAATCGCGCGCGTCAACATCTCATTGCGCGCGCCTGCCTCCGACAAGGATCTCTCAAACTCGGCCCGTTGCTCGATGAGCGAATGCAATTGCTCTTCGGACAGCTGCAGGCGCCGTTCGGCCGCCCCCAATGCAGCCTTGGCTTCTTTGCATGACCGTTCCCACTGCTTCATCGCCTCGAAATTCTGATCATGCGAAGCGCGGGAATGGTCGAGCTGCTGCAGCGTGATGGCATGCCGGCTGTTCAGGCTCTCGAGCTGGAGATTGAGCGTCGAGAGGGCGGAATTGAAATCATATTTCTCCCGCTCGCGCCA
>JBKQRA010000216.1:0-3841 GCA_052144065.1 Methylovirgula sp.
TGGTCATCGACCTCAATGCTTGCGATGAGCGACTGCAAGTAAGCCTTCCGAAATGGAACCGAGCCGGTGCTGAGGTTCTCCCGCATTACGTGGCCGAAACGCTCGATCAACGCTGGATCGATATGAATCTGAGGACGCAATTGCTCCTTGGCGCGTTCCAGTGCTGCCCTTGCCCGGGCGCGGTCCGCCTTCAGGGCAGCGAGCCGGTCCTTGAGCACGTCATCGAGGTCCGTCAGCCCTTCCTCAACCAGGCGATAAAGCCGTGCAAGTTTTTCTTCGGCGTCCGCCACCTCCTGCTGCAACGCCATCAGTCGGCTACTCACGCTTTCGGCTTTGTGAGCGCGCCGGGTAGAAAGGGAGGACAGAATGTCAGCAAGGCGTTCCGGCTTGAAGAGCCGCTCAATCAGATGATCGGTCACCAGCCGGTCGAGTTTCTCCATCGGTATGGAGCGCCCTTTGCAGACCGTCTTGCCCTTGGTCGCACAGCTCGAGCAGGTGTAATACCGATACACGCGACCGTTTTTGGAAGTGCCGGTGCGCAGCATCATGCCGCCTCTACAAGTGGCGCATATGGCAAGCCCGGTCAGCAAGGTCGGGCCTACCGTGATCCGCGGAGCCGTAACTTTCGGGTTTCGGGCACGCAGTTGCTGTTGGACACACGAAAAAACATGGTGGTCGACAATGGCTGGCACAGACACTTCGACAATTTCTTCGTGGGGCTTTCGTTGGCGCGTTTTCGATGAGGTCTGATTAAATCTCCAGGTTCCGATGTAGATGGTGTTCGTGAGAAGCTTATGCACGCTTCCGACACCAAACGTGTTGCCTTGGCGAGTGCGATGGCCGCGAGCATTCAGCCATTTGACGACCTCTTTGACACCAAGCGCGCCCGATTTGCCGTCACCGTGCAGGTAGAGCTTGAACATAAGGCGAACAGTTTCGGCCTCCACCGGGTCGACATCGAGCTTCTTTTTGACTTTCGTGCCTCGTTTTTCGGCCTCTATCAACCTGTAGCCAAGCGGCGCCATTGCTCCGTTCCAGAATCCCTGGCGCGCATTCTCCTTCATCGACCGGATCACATGTTTGGCGTTCTCTTTTGATTGGTATTCATCGAACAGGGCGATGACCTTCCGCATCATGGCGTGCACGGGTTCCGTTTCGTCGCCGACGGGTTGGGTCATCGAAATGACCCTGACGCCATGTTTCGCGAGCTTTCGGAGATAGAACTCCTGCTCGAACGCCTCTCGGAAGAACCGGCTATAGCTGTGAACGACAATACAATCGAACGCCTGCACGCCATCGCAGGCGCGTTCGATCATCTGTTGAAAGGCAGGCCGGCGGTCGTCAGTGGCGGATGCTCCCGCTTCTACGAACTCGGCGGCGAGAGTGTAACTGTTGGCGCGGCACCATGTCGTCAACTGCCTGCGTTGATCGGGAATCGAAAGGTCGTGCTCGGCCTGCCGGCCAGTCGAGACGCGCATATAGAGCGCTGCCCGGGGGGAGGAGGCAGACGATTCGTTTCGAAAGTCTGGTGTCGGGCGTTGGCGGTTCATCTGCGGCGTCTCGCTTTTCACAATCCCTTTTCGCACTGGGATGAGTCTTTGCCAACCATGGTCCCGCGCAATTGGAGCCACTCCTCACGGTCAGTCCACCCCCAGCATCTCATCCAATAAAGCGCCGAGAAAGGTCTCGATGGCGCCCAGTTCGCGATCCAGTACAGCGGGGATTTCGGGGAAATCGTCGGTAACTTTCAGAGCGGTTGTGTCGGCGGCCCTGGCACCAGCGGGCCCGGTGAATGAGGCTTTATCGGGGGAGTGGGCTCGATGAGGGCAAGCCGCGCGAACCAGATGTTGGAGATCGGCGGTTTGGCCGCAGCGGGGCCTGCGGGCCAGCTTCTGCGCCATGACTGTTGAGCGTAAAGGGGATTTGCGCCCCATGACGAGCACCGAGCTTCCGTTGTACTGCGGTCGTCGTCGTGACGACCGCCGGCTCCGTCCTGGCTATCAAGACGAAGGGAACCCCGACGCGAGGAGGATGGAAAACTGGAGTAGTCTTGTGCACTGTTGTGCTTGCCTGCGAATCAGCGTCCGCACCGCCAATTGAAATCACCTGAGGTCCCATGCGGTTCATGGATATCCCGCCGTTTGAGCGGAACATCGAGATCCCCGATTTCGAGTTCTTTGTAAGGAGCCGGCTCAATCAGGCGATCGTCATCTGGCCAGAGCAGGCCCTCGCACTCATCGGCTACATGGGCTGGCCGAACGACGCTCAAGCGCGCGCGGCGTCCGTGGACATGGTGCGGGGCTGGCAGCAAGGCTCAAAAAGCATGCCGCCGCGGCTGCGCCAGATTCAATTCGATTGGGCGGCGGTCGCTGATATTTTCAGCCTGCATTACGATTTGACCGTAAGCGGCCGCCAACTCCGTCGCGGAGGCCCAAGCATCGGGAAAGCCATAGAATTAGCCGCTGGTCAATCACGGAGCAAGGGGATGGGCAAAGCCAATCTCTGGAGTCGGTGGGTGGCCTATAAGGATGTCGCGCACCTTGTCACTGCTGCAACGATCATTTGCGCGGAAGCCCACGCAAGAGCAAAGGTCAAACCGTTTGGAGAGTTTGGCCTTCCGCGAGGTCAGATTCAACCCTTGCATATCGCGATGCTCTTGCCGGATTTTGTTCTTTCACTTGCCCTTTTCCTGCAGAACTATGGATTAGCGAACTGCCCGCATGCGCGTGACGAACCAATGCTCGACCCGGAGACATTATGGCGCATTGGGCCGGATATGAACGTTTCGGAGATTCCGCCACCGGTCCGCAAGATCAACCAGCAAGGCATTGCCATTCTCCATGCGCGGCGCGCTGGTAACCGGGGCAAAAGGCAGCATCGCGAGACTACTCCAGTTTCCAGCTAAAGATCGCGAAAACCGGTTCCGACTCGGCATATCTCCCGGACAGTGGTTGGGAACAAGCAGGATTGGGCCGTCCCGGTTCCATTCCGCGAGCGCTGTCTCGACCAGTTTCATGTTCCTCGAAGAAAGGGTCGAGACGATGAAACTGCGGTTTTCAGGGTTCGACGATGGTCCCGTGCCCGATTCGACGCCGGTGCCCTCGCTGAGCGGCGATCAGCACGCGAAGGGGTCGACGAACGAGAAATATTACACGGTCGAGGAGGTGGCCGGCATCCTCAACGTTTCCCCACGCACCGTTCGTCGCATGATCAGGAAGAAAGTGATTAAGTCGTACAAATTCGGCGCCGCCCGCCGGATTGCTTCTTCCGATCTCCAGGCCCTCATAGCGCGGTGCTGCGACATCTAGCGGCTGTCCTTTCCTGTCATAAATAGTCATGTAATGACAGCATGTTATGAGTTATCGGGAATACTCTCATCAAGCATACGTTCCATATGTGATATGGTAGTATTCTCGAATGTCACTCCTGGTCACCGCTGGTCCTCCCGAGACCGCGCCTGACCTCCCGAAACGGTCCCGAATCAAGGAAGATCGCATGCGCCAGCGCCCTCCCCACACATCCGCCGACCCTAGCGGTCCCTCTCTGGCGGACCTCGAACAAGCCTTGCAGACGACCGGGCAGTTATCTGCAGAATCACTGCCTGAACATCGACGTTGATGCGCCCGAGAATGCGATCAATCCAAAGGTGCTCGCAGCATTTGTCGACCATCGGCGGCAGAGCTGCTTGGACAGTTCGATCGCCATTGAACTGCACCATTTGCGTCTGGGGCTCGGCCTGATTTTTCCCAGTTTCGATTTGAGATGGCTCCTGAACGCCACCAAACGGATTGCCTGCCAAGCGAAGCCTAAGGGCAGCGAACAGCATCTCATCACCAGCGAT
>JBKQRA010000217.1:0-17548 GCA_052144065.1 Methylovirgula sp.
CTCCTGCCAGGTGAACGCTTCTCTCATGCCAGGTGAACGCTTCTCTCATGCCAGGTGAACGCTTCGCTCATGCCAGGTGAACGCTTCGCTCATGCCAGGTGAACGCTTCGCTCATGCCAGGTGAACGCTTCGCTCATGCCAGGTGAACGCTTCGTTCATGCCAGGTGAACGCTTCGCTCATGCAAGGTGAACGCTTCGCTCATGCAAGGTGAACGCTTCGCTCATGCAAGGCGAACGCTTTGCTTCGGCGCGGTCGCGGGCTCCAGGGAGATGAAGAGCGGATCCTCGGCGCCCGCATAGAGCGCTTCGATGACGCTGGCGCTTCGGGCGATGACGGCCCGTCTGTTGAGCGTGCCCTTATCGGTGATTTCGCCGGCATCGATGGAGGCCGGCTCAGCGAGGAGGGCGAAGCGGGTGATGCGCTCGGAGGCGCCGCCCGCTTGGCGCGCGAGCGCCATCAGGAGATCGCGAAAGGCTTGCCGGACGCGCGGATGCGTCAAAATCGCGCCCGGCTCGGCCGCTTCCGAGGCCAGCTGCCGGCAGGCGGGAAGATCGGCAAAGACAAGCGCCGCGACGCTGTCGCGATTGTCGCCGGCAATGACCGCATCGCGGACATAAGGCGCGCCCTCCGCGAGGAGCCGGCTGCGTAGCGCGGCGCTGTTCACGGTCGTGCCGCTTGCGAGCTTGAAATCCTCGCCGATTCGGCCGTCGAAGACGAAGCCCTGCTGCGGCTGGCGGGCGTTGGCGAGACGCAGGGCATCGCCCAGCCGGTAGAATCCCTCGTCGTCGAAGGCTTGCCGCGTCAGCGTCGCGTCGCGCCAATAGCCGGGCGTCACATGCGGTCCCTTGATGCGGGCTTCATATTTGCCGCCGAGCGGGACGAGTTTCAGTTCGTTGCCGGGCAGGGGCAGGCCGACGCGCGGCGCATTGTGATCGCCCGGATCGGCATCGGTGCGGAACAGGATCGAGGGCGCCGTCTCCGTCGCGCCAAAGCCGCTGATCATGGCAATGCGTTCGCCGCAGCTTGCAAGCGCGATCTCGTCCAAGGCCGCGCCGACAGGCCCGGCGAGCGTCGCCCCGGCAAAGAAATTGAGTTTCAGCCTGCGAAAGAAATTCTCCGCCAGCGCATGATCCTGCGCCAGATGCGGCAGCAGCATCTCAAAGCCTTGCGGAACGTTGAAGAAGATCGTCGGCGAGACCTCGCGCAGCGCTTGAACGGTTTCGGCAATGCCGGCTTCCGTCGGGCGGCCGCGATCGATATGAAGCGTCCCGCCGTGATGCAGCGCCATGCCGAAATTATGATTGCCGCCAAAGCTGTGGTGCCAGGGCAGCCAGTCGACCAAAACCGGCGGCTCGCGCTCCATGAAGCGAAGCACCTGCGCAATCATCGTCTGATTGGCGCAGAGCATGCGATGGGTGGTGACGACCGCCTTGGGCGCCGCGAGCGAGCCCGAGGTGAAGAGGATTTTTGCGATCGTATCGCCCGTGATGGCGGCGTGCGCCGTATCAACTGCTGCGGTCGGCGCTGTGCGCAGGAGATCCGCGAGCGCAGTCGCCGTTTGATTTTTGCCTGCGCTCTCCAGCAGCAATTCGACATCTTGCGGCACGGTCGCAGCGATCGCCGCAGCGAAACGGGTGCCGTCATCCGCGAAGACGAGGCCCGGCGTCAGCAGCGCGATGATCTCTTTCAGCTTGGCGAAATCTTTGGAGATCAGCGCATAGGCGGGCGAGATCGGCGCATAGGGGATGCCGACATAAAGCGCCGCGAGCGCGAGCTGCGCATGCGCAATGCTGTTGCCCGAGAGAATCACCAGAGGACGCTCGGCGCTCAAGCCGCGTTGGAGCAGAGCTTGGCCCAAGGTGCGCGCATCGTTCAGCGCTTTTGCAAAGGTGAGATGGCGCCAGCCGGCTTGCGCGTCGCGCTCGGCTAGAAAACTGCGATGGGGCGCGACACGTGCCCAATGGTCGAGCCGCGCCGTCACATTTTCGGCAAAGGCAGGCAGCGCAAAAGGCGAGCGGGCATGGATTGTGCCGTCGGCGCGGTGCTCGACCTCGATCGCCAGCGGACCCAGTTCAACAAAGCGCGGCGCTGAGAGAGAACGAGACACCATCCAGGCCTTTTGCCGCGCCGCGCGTCAGGCTGCAATGGTCAAAAAGCAGCGTGCATGACAAGTCGTCATCAGCCGACTTTGCCTGCCTTCACGGCCGCATCGACTGGCACATTAAAAAGGGGGATCACGCGGATCGGATGTGGCGGCGTTACGACCGGCGTCGCGCTGGGCGACGGTTCGCGCAGCATGACGCGGCGAAGCGCGAAAGGCGCGGTGAAATCGCCATGCACTTCCTTAGCGGAAACTCCGGCTTCCGCGGCTGCGCCAGCCGGAGCGCTGCGCAAACCGGCCCAGCCGATGAGGCTCAAGCCGACAGCGGTCAGCACGGCGAGATGCCGCATCCGCCGCTCACGCGCGAAAAGAGGATTGTTGCGCCGCGATTGCCTGCGGCTCGGATAAAGCGCTTCGATCGCCATGACTTGCCTCCACTTAGACCTGCCTCCACTTTCATCGGGCCAGATTTGGCCTAGAAACAGAAAGGGAGCCGTGCGGTTGCACACAATTTGACGAAAGCGGCGAAAAACTCTTTGGAAATAAGGGGAACCGCGGCGTTGCAGCAATTCGGCGCTTTTGCCGAGCTTGATTCAGGCGGAAAGTCTTAGGCGCGAAACTGCACGCCGATGTGGCAAAACCGGCCGCAGCGTGCTATATATTCGGCAGCGAGATTAGGATTTTTTCTATGGTCGTGAAAACCAAGGTTCAGACGGCACATGTCGCGATTGAGATCAATCTTCCGAACGGCGGCAGCTTCGGCCCGGAAGATCTTGCGCTGATCGATGCGATTCGCAGCGTGCGCTCGATCATCGGCGCGAGCCGGGCGCTCGGCCTATCCTATCGCAAATGCTGGCTGACGGTCGATGCGTTGAACCGCACCTTTGAGAGCCCGGTCGTTGCGACCTTTCCCGGCCGGCGCGGCGGCGGCGCCGAGATCACGCCCTTTGGCGAGCGGCTTGTCGCGCTCTACCGCTCGATCGAGCGTCATGCCGGCACGTCGGCGAAGAAATCGCTCGAAGAGCTTACGACTTCCTTGGATTGGGCGTTCGATCCAAAGGCCAGGGTCGCGGGCGCGGAGCGCGATCTGGCGTAAGGTCGCGCTCGGAAATCGCTACTGCCTTGATCATCGCCCAGGCTTTCAGGCCAGGCACCAGCGCCAGCCGCTCGACCGATTCGCGGGTGATCAGCGAATGGATGCGGGTCGTGCCGAGATCGAAGGTTGCCCGCACATAGGGTGGCTCGAGATATTCGAGTTCGGCGATCTCGCCCGGCAGCCGATTGGTAATCGACACATCCATCGGCCGGGACAGAGCGATCGAGACATCGCGTGCATCGATCCGAACCTGCACGGCCGAATCGAGCGGCTCGTCGATCAGCGGCACGCGAAGCTCGCCATCGTCGAAGAACAGCGTCGTCAGCGCCAATTCCGAATCATGCCGCAGCACGCGCGCGAAGACTGTCGCTTCCAAGAGCGGCGGATTGCCCAGCGATTTGGCAACAGGTTTTGTCGGAAGCTTCTGCATCAAGCGCGCGGTTCGAGTTGGCTCAAGGCTGGTTTGGTCAAAGAGGATTGGATGGCGGATTCGGTCACGTCACGGCCTCGATCTTGACCGAAACATCGGCAGGCTTACCCCAATAAGGAGCGGAGGTGACGAGAATATCCGCGCCCGCTTGCGCATAGAGCGAGGCATTTTCGGCATTAATGCCGCCGGCCGCAGCAATAAGAGGCCGCGGCGTCCGGCCGGTCAATGCTGCGCATAGGCTGGCGACGGCCTCGGGCTTGAACTTCTCCGTCTGAACGACATCGGCGCCAGCCGCGGCCCAGGCGAGCGCGGCCGATTCGCTGACGACTTCGACGACGATCTTCTTTTCCGGCGCGGCGCGGCGCACGCGGAGAATGGTCTTCTCCGCCGGCTCGTCGCCGAGAAAGGCGCAATGTTCGGGAAAGATCAAAATCGACTCCGAGAGCCCGAGCCGATGCGGGGTCGCGCCGCCGGCGAGGATCGCCTTGAGCGATAGAAGTTTCGTGCCGGGTGCGCTTTTGCGGGTGCAGGCGATCGCGATGTCGGGTTTTGTCGCACGCGCCGCCGCGACAATCGCCGCCGTCGCGGTGGCGATGCCGGAGGCAATCTCGACCAGCGTCTGCGAGACTTTCCAGGACCGCAGCAGAGCCTCGGCCGAGCCCGTGGCGGAGAGAAGCGCGGCGCCCGCCTCCTGCCGCTCGCCAGAGCGCGCCAGAAGTTCGACGTTGGCGCCGGCCCGGCTGATGATGCGGGCGGCCTCCTCGATGCAGGCGACGGTCATGGCGTTGCGGGCGGTGAAACGCATGCGGCCAAGCTTGTCGCCAAAGGCCAGGACATGCGTCGTCAGATCGAGAAAGGCGATATCCTCGGCCAAAAGGGCGTCGAGCGCCTGATCCGAAATGAGCGGCAGAGTCACATAGCGCTCCGATATCACTACGAACTACATAGCGAGCAAGGCTGGTGCCAAGGCGGGTCTAGAAGCCCGCCAGCAGCCCCTTCTGCCAAGCATAGCGGGCGATCATGATGAAACACACAATCACGATCATCGGTCGGATCAGCCTTGCCCCGCCCGAGATCATGGCAAGCGAGCCGAAATAGGCACCCAAGACCTGACCGCAGATCATGACCGCGCCGACGATCCAGACGACTTTCCCGGCGAGGAGAAACAGCACGAAGGCACCGAGATTGCTGCCGAAATTCAAAACTTTGGCTAATGCGGTCGCCTTCAGCAGCGGCTCGCCGCGCCAGGCGACGCCCGCCGCCGCATAGAAGGAGCCGGCACCCGGCCCGAAGAAGCCGTCATAGAAGCCGATCGCCGGCAGGACGATCAGGCGGTAGGGCAGCTCTTTGAGCTTCGCCGCGCGGGCGATTTCGCTGGCTTTGGGGGCAAAGAGGAAATAGAGGGCGATCCCGCCCAGAATGATCGGGATGAGGACGTCGAGTGCGCCCGGATTGATCAGCCGGACCGAGATCGCGCCCAAAAGCCCGCCGCAAAAGGCTGCCGTAAAGCCGGCCTTGGCCGCTTCGACCGTCACCTGGCCCCGCCGCAGCATGGCAACCGTGGCGGCCAGCGTCCCGAAACAGCCCTGCAGCTTGTTGGTCGCGAGCGTCTGCAACGGCGGCAGGCCGGCGAGCAACAGGAGCGGCACGGTGATGAGGCCGCCGCCGCCGGCGATCGTATCGACGAAACCGGCGATCCCGGCACCCATGGCCAAAAGAGCCAGCATTTCCGGGCGCAAAAGGGTTTCCACGGGCTTTTCTGTCGGTTTTACGGGCGGGAGATCTCAGGCCTTAAGCCGAGCGATTGGGCGCTCATTTACCGCTTTTGCGGGAAAGAAAGAAAAGCTTCATCAAATCAAAATCCTGCCGATGGTAACATTGTTGCGACAAAACCTCTGATTCGGGTGATGTGCCGCAGTTTCAAAATCGGCTGGATTCATATATGGGATGCTGCAACTGCGAAGCGGCCACACCATATAGCAGAATTGAGCGCCGTTCATACCAGACGGCCCGGCACCTTCTCAAAAGTTTGTTGGAAGACAGCGCCGAAACCATCACGCGCAGCCCTTTCTGGTTGAGGCGCGCCAAACGTCGGACTCGGATTTTCATGCTTTTGCGCAATATCGCCATCATCGCCCACGTCGACCACGGCAAGACGACACTCGTCGATCGTCTGCTGCAGCAATCGGGCGCCTTCCGTGAAAATCAGCGCGTCGCCGAACGCGTGATGGATTCGAACGATCTCGAAAAGGAACGCGGCATCACCATCATGGCCAAGGCGACATCGGTCGCCTGGAAAGAGGGCCGCATCAATATCGTCGACACGCCCGGCCACGCCGATTTCGGCGGCGAGGTGGAACGCATCCTCTCCATGGTCGATGGCGCGATCGTCCTCGTCGATGCCTCCGAAGGGCCGATGCCGCAGACGAAATTCGTCGTCAGCAAGGCGCTGAAGATCGGCCTGAAGCCAATCGTCGCTATCAACAAGGTCGACAAGCCGGACGCGCGCATTACCGAGGTGGTGAACGAAGTCTTCGATCTTTTCGCCGCGCTTGATGCGACGGAAGAGCAGCTCGATTTCCCGATCCTCTACGGCTCGGCGAAGCAAGGCTGGATGGCCGAGAGCCCGGATGGCCCGAAGGAAAGCATGGCGCCGCTGTTCGATCTCGTGATGCGGCATGTGCCGCCGCCGAAGATTGAAGACGGCGCCTTCCGCATGCTCGGCACTTTGCTCGAAGCCAATCCCTATCTCGGCCGCATCGTGACCGGCCGCGTCTTCGCCGGCAGCGTCAAGCCGAACCAGGCGGTGAAGGTGATCGACCGCCAAGGCAATCTCGTCGAGCAGGGCCGCGTCTCGAAGATTCTCGCCTTCCGTGGCATCGAGCGCACCCCGATCGAAGAGGCGGAAGCCGGCGACATCGTCGCCATTGCCGGCCTCGAGAAATTCAACGTCGCCGATACGCTTTGCGTGCCGGAGATCAACGAGCCCTTGCAGGCGCAGCCGATCGACCCGCCGACGCTGTCGATGACCTTCCTCGTCAATGATTCGCCTTACGCGGGTACGGAAGGCGACAAGGTGACGAGCCGCGTTATCCGCGCCCGCCTGATGAAGGAAGCGGAAGGCAATGTCGCGCTCAAAGTTGAGGATTCGCCCGGCGGCGAGAGCTTCATCGTTTCGGGACGCGGCGAATTGCAGCTCGCGATCCTGATCGAGACGATGCGCCGCGAAGGCTTCGAGCTTGGCGTGTCGCGGCCGAAGGTCGTCTATAAGAAGGATGAGGCCTCGGGCGATCTCCTGGAGCCCGTCGAGGAAGTCGTCATCGACGTCGATGAGGAGTTTTCCGGCGCCGTCGTGCAGAAGATGGCGACGCGCAAGGCCGAGATGGTCGAGATGCGTCCGTCGGGCGGCAATCGCCTGCGGCTCGTCTTCTACGCCCCGACGCGCGGCCTCATCGGCTATCAGGGCGAGTTGATGACGGATACCAAGGGCACGGCCGTGATGAACCGGCTGTTCCATGAATATGCCCCTTGGAAGGGCGAGATCGCGGGCCGACGCAACGGCGTGCTGATCTCCAACGACCAGGGCGAGTCGGTCGCCTATGCGATGTGGAAGCTCGAAGATCGCGGCCCGATGATGATCGAGCCCGGCCAGAAGGTCTATCGCGGCATGATCGTCGGCGAGCATACGCGCGACAATGATCTCGAGATCAATGTCATGAAGGGCAAGCAGCTCACCAATATCCGGACCCATTCCAAGGACGAAGCGGTGCGCCTCACGCCGCCGATGCAAATGACGCTTGAAAAGGCGCTGGCCTATATCGAAGACGACGAGCTTGTCGAAGTGACGCCGAAGTCGATCCGCCTGCGCAAGACGATCCTCGATCCGAACGACCGCAAGCGCTTGGGACGTGTGAAGGAAAGCGCGGCGTAAGCCTTTCGCTCAGGGCGTTACAGATTCAAACTCCCTCATGCTGAGGAGCGGCGCTTTCGCATGAAAGCGCGCCTCTCGAAGCGGAGGGAGTTTTTTATTGAGCTGCCAATAGGCATGCTGCCCTCGCCCTTCGAGACGCTGGGCTTCGCCCGCTCCTCAGGGTGAGGGCTTTGCCGCGATCCCTCACGAATGCGGCGCCGGTCTATCCAGCAGCTTGCGCTGGATGAGCCAGGCCGTGCCGCGATCCCAGGAATAATTGGCGCCGATGCGCAGATCGGTCTGCTCGACGTCGATCGCGGCGCCGGTGCGCGCATCGCGCAGCTTGAAAGTCACCGCATAATCCGTCCGGCTGATCCGCGTCACGATGCCGAGGAGCGCCTGATCGGCGCCGAGCTTCTTGGCGATGGCCGCCTCGCAGCCATTGCAATTGCGCAAGCTATGCGCCTTGATTTCCGGCGTATCGGCTGAACTGGCATCGACGAGCGTGTAGCGGCCTGATTGCGTCAGCAGGCTCTTGGCTTTCTCGGTGCAATTCTTCAAATCTTCGATGTCATGCGGATCGTCTGAGACGACCGACGCACCGCCGCTGAAATCCTCCAGCTCGAAATCGAAGACGGCGAGTTTGACTGGCGCTGGCTCCGCGGCAACGACGATCGGCGCCGCCATGATCTCGCGCAGCAGGAAGATCTCGGCATGCTGCCAGGCGTCTTCCGTGTCGCCGCGAAAGGTCTGTAAACGGTCGAAGACGATCTGGCCTTTGTCCTCATCGACGATCTGGACCTTCATCCATTGCACCAGCGTGCTCATCTTGTGGAAGCCGGCGACGATGACGAGTCTTGCGCCCGCGGCTTTTGCGGCCTTTTGGACCTCGTAAGGGTCGGTCTTCGCCGTGCAGGGCGCTTGTCCGCACATGAGTTTGATGAAGCGGAATTTGCCGGTTGCTGAAAGATCGCGCTGAAGCGCGGCGGCGAATTGGTCGAGAAACTTGCGATGCGCCTGCGTCTCGTCGGCGGATTCGCCCGATGTGTCGACGTAATCGATATCGACGATGGCGGTCGGGATTGCCGGAGCGGCGCTCGGCTCAGCGGCCTGCGCTAACCGGCTGAGCGGCACCAGCGCGAGCGTGGCGAGAATAAAGGCAAAGACAGTCCGGCGCATGAAAAGCCCCTTTTGAAACGTGGCGCTCAACGCGCCCGATGCCGCATCATGCGCGGCGCGGTGCGCGCCCAAAACGGTGGCCTGCCCGAGGTCGACCGGGCAATTTTCCCGATCTTTGCCGCGCGGCTTCCCTTACCCGCCCATCTGCTTTCTAATGCCGGCCTTGGCATGGAGGTCTATGCGCCCAATGGGCCTATCGCGCATTTTCGATCTGAAACTCCGTCTCGCCTTGCGCGTCGCGGCGCTGGCCTCGCTCTGCTTCGTGGCCGTCGCCGCCTATGCGCTCTACGAAAGTGATCGCTCGGCGCGCGACAAGGCGGATGGGATCGCAACGCTCGTCGCCAAGGATCTCCAGCTGCAGCAAAGCCAGCTCACCTGGATGAAAGTCGCGGGCGACCGTTTCCCCGATCTGCAGGCCATCGCCGATCCGCTGATGGCGCCGGGCCTTTGCATCGCCTATCGCGGTCCAAAGGGCGAGATCATGCAGCGCGTGTGCAGCGGCACGCAGCCCGGCGAGGGTGATGCGCCGGCATTGTTTGCCGCGCTCTATGACAAAGTCTTCGGGCAGGGCGCCGAGGTCGCGCATCCGGTCGTTCTTCTCGATGAATCGAAAGGCGCTGCTGTCGTCACGCTCGATCAGGCGAGCCTCGTCGGGCAAAGCTGGCGCGAGGCGGGCCGACTGCTCACCATAATGGCCGTGACTCTGCTGGCGCTCTGCGTTCTCGTTTATGCGGCGCTGGCGCGCGCCTTGCGCCCAACACGGACCATTCAGGCAGGGCTCGAACGGCTCGCGAATGACGATCTTACCGCTCGCTTGCCGGGCTTCGATCTGGCGGAGCTCTCAGGCATAGGTGCTGTGTTCAACACGCTTGCCGAGCGGCTGCAGGTGACGCTCGCCGAGCGCAATGCGCTGACGAAAAAGCTCATCGCCGTGCAGGACGAGGAACGCCGCCACCTCGCGCGCGAGCTGCACGATGAATTCGGCCAATGTCTCGCGGCGATCAGCGCCGTTGCGGCTTCCGCCGGCCAGACGGCGCGCGAAGACTGTCCGGCTCTTCTGCCCGAGTGCCAGAGCATTGCGCGCACGGCGGCGCATATGATGGAGACGCTGCGTGGTACGCTTGTAAGATTGCGGCCGCCGGATGTCGACGAGCTCGGTCTTGCTTCGAGCCTCGAAAGCCTCGTTGCCGGCTGGAACAGCCGCAGCCGTGGACGCACGCGTTTCGACATTGAAGTCTGTGGCACTTTCGATGCTCTGCCTCCGGCCTTCGGCGAGAATCTTTATCGCATCGCGCAGGAAGCCATCACCAATTCCGCCAAACATGCGGATGCGACGCGCGTCGGCTTGCGGCTTGCCATGCACGAGGACGAGCACGCGGAGCAGATGATCGAACTCACGGTCGAAGACGATGGCAAGGCGAGCGGTCGAGAGGGTGTGAGCCAAGAGCTTGCGGGCCAAGAACTTATGGGCAAGGCACGTATGGGGCTTTTGGGCATGCGTGAGCGGATCGCCGTGCTTGGCGGCAGTCTCAGCTTCGAGCGGCGCTTCCCCAGCGGGTTGATCGTGCGCGCCGCAATCGCCGCGCCGCATGCCATGAGCGAGAGCTGACGCGATGACGGAGCGCGCGCGGATCATGTTGGTCGATGATCACGCCATCGTCCGCGAAGGCTATCGCTCTTTGTTGCAGAAGCAGAAGCATCTGGAAGTCGTCGCCGAAGCCGGCGACGGCGCCGAAGCCTATCGGCTTTTCAAAGATGTGAAGCCCGATCTCGTGATCATGGATCTGACAATGCCGGGCTTCGGCGGCATTGAAGCCGTCAAGCGCATCCGGCAATGGGATCGCACCGCGCGCATTCTCGTCTTCACCATGCATCAGAATGCCGCCTATGCGGTGCAGGCGATCAAGGCCGGCGCCAAGGGCTATGTCACGAAGAGCAGCCCGCCGGAAACATTGCTCGCCGCCGTCTTCGAAGTCTTGAAAGGCCGCACGGCGCTCAGCGCCGACATCGATCATGAGCTGGCATTGAGCCGCCTCGCCGACGAGCCCGCGGCAAGCGATGTGCTGACGCCACGCGAATTCGAGGTCTTGCAACTCTTGCTCGCTGAGAAGACGAGTGACGAGATCGCCGAGACGCTGCATGTCAGCGCCAAGACGGTCGCCAATACGCGCTATATCATCAAGAGCAAGCTCGGCGTCGGCTCGGACATTGAGCTTGTGCGCCTTGCGCTGCGGCAGAAGCTTCTGGCCGCAGGCGACGGCCTGGAGCATGACGCGCCGCAGGCCAGTTGATCGCGCTCAATCACGTCGCGCCGCAAGCACGTTCTGAAATTTGATCGCGCAACGATCTGGCAAGCGGCTGTCTTTCGCCTGACATTGGTCTATTGCAAAGCTTGAAGCGCAACAGACGAGGCATGCGATGAGCAGCTCTGGCGAAAACGCGAAAAAGCCGTCTTCCCGCTCCAACCATTTCTGGGACAATCTCATCCCGCTGCGACCGTCGCTCTCGGGCCTGCAAACGGCCGGGTGGGAGCCCGGGCCTGCGGCGATGAGTGGCCTCGGCTGCGAGGTCTTTGCCGATGAGCGCATTCCGGTCGATGGCGGCATCACGCTCTCGGCCGATGTCTATCGCCCGAAAAAGCCGGGCCGCTATCCAGCGATCGTGCAATTTGCCGCTTATTCGAAAGAGCTGCATACGGCCGGAGTGCCGACCGGCACCAATGAGATCGGCTCACCGCCGATTTTCACCGATCGCGGCTATGCGCAAGTTGTCGTCAGCCGGCGCGGCATGTCGCGCTCGGAGGGCGAGCCCGGCATCTTCTTCAATCCGCAAGATGTCGACGATCATGCGCGCGCCATCGCCTGGGCGGCGGAACAGCCCTGGTGCGACGGAAATGTCGTGCTCTTCGGCACGTCCTATTACGGGATGACGCAGCCGCTCGTGGCGGTGAAAAATCCGCCGGCGCTGAAAGCCTTCTTCTGCAATGAGATCTGCACGGATTATTTCCGCCATTTGGCGCAATTCGGCGGCGCGCCCGGGCTCTATTTCCTGCTGCTCTGGGCCGGCGCCAATTTCACCAAGCCGATTTTCGGCCTGCGTGTGCCGCCGCTGGTGCGCGCGCTCCTGAGCCAGATTCTGAATTCGCCGCTAAAATCCTATTGGGAGCGCGTCATGATGAAGGGCACGGACGCGCTCTATAGCCGCTTCATGCGCAACACGCCGGTGAAGCCGGTGCGCGAATGGCTTCTGTCCTGGTTTGTCGATGGCAAGACGCGCGGGTCAGCCGGCATCGCTGAAGGCCCTTATGCGGAACTTGCCAAGATCGATGTGCCTTTCGTCGTCGTGCAGAATCTCGGCTATTTCAACCTGCATCAGTTCGGCGCTTACGATCTTTTCCAACATGCCGGCACGCTGACGGATCGCAAATGGATGATCCTCGGGCCGCCGCATTATGAATTGCCGGTCTATGCCTGGCAGCTCGAAGCCTTGGCTTTCTTCGATCATATTCTGCGCGGCGCGCAGAATGGCTACAGCGCGCAGCCGCGCGTGCGCTATTGGCTCGATGGCGCCGATCGCTTTGCCGGGGCGGAGAATTTTCCCGTGCCGGAAGGCGCGCCGGCGCGCTTCTATCTCGCATCGGGGGGAGAGGACGCCGCTTTGCATCGTCTTTCGGAATTGCCCGGCGATGGCAGCAATGACTGGGCGGCGATCCCGATCAATGCGCCGATGTTCGGCCGCCTCGATCAGGTCGCCAATCAGCGTCTCACTTTCGAAATGCCGTTTGTCGAAAAGACGGAATTCTCAGGTCCCGTGACAGCGCATTTGCGTTTCAGCTGCAATGAGATCGATTCGCATATCGTCGCGCGGCTCGGACGCGTCGATACGACCGCGGGCTATCATCTTCTGTCGATGGGGACGATCAGCCCGGCCCGCCGCAAGATCGATGCTGGGCGCGGCAGCGCCTGCGAGATCGCGATCGATACGACGAGTCCCGAGCCTCTGATGCCGGGTGATCCCGTAAATTTGATCTTCAGTCTCACCCCGGCGCCGGTGCAATTGCAGCCCGGCGAGAGATTGCGCCTTGAAATCGCAAGCCGAACTGATTTGCTCAAAAGCGATGTCGGACATGGCTTCGTGCATTTCAATATGCTGGTGCCGCCCTATTTCTCGCGCAATAGGCTGCATTATGGCACCGACAGTTTCATCGAGCTGCGGAAAGTTATTTCCCGCCCGACGAAATGAATGGGCTTGAGAACGGGGAATAAGATGATCTTTGCGCGACTCTGTGCGACGGCGGGTGCGGTTTTATGGGCAGGCTCTTTGTGCGCGCAGCCGGCGGCGCTGAGTAAAGATCCGGCTGCGGTGCAGGCCGGCGCTTATGCGATCGAGCCGATCCACACGCGCGTGCTCTTCGCAGTCTCGCATATGGGCTTTTCGACCTAGTACGGCAATTTCGTCCAGGCGCATGGCTCGCTGACTCTCGATCCCAAAAATCCTGCGGCGGCAAAACTCGATGTCGAATTGCCGATCGCCTCCGTCACGACGACCAATGCGAAACTCGACGGCGAGCTCAAAAGCGCGCAATGGCTTGATGCAGCGAAATTCCCGACGGCGCATTTCGTCTCGCGCCAAGTGGTGCCGAAAGATGGCGGCACGGCCGATGTCACCGGTGATCTCACGCTTCACGGAGTGACAAAGCCGATGACGCTGCATGTCAGTTTCAATAGCGCCGGCGTCAATCCGCTCGACAAGCATTATACGGCGGGCTTCGAGGCGCGCGGCACGATCCATCGCAGCGATTTCGGTGTGACCAAATATGTGCCGCTGATCGGCGACGACGTTGAGCTCATCATCAGCGCGCCTTTTGAGCGCAAGGCGTCGTAATGACGACGCCGAAAAAAGCTACGAAGACGACGTCTTGAGCGAAGCGTCGCGGGTTTCCTTCACCGTGAGGATGGCGAGAAAGCTCACGAGACCAGCAGCGGCGATGTAATAGCCGACGAAGGCGAGGCCGCCGCGCGCCAGCAGCAGGCTCGCGGCATAGGGCGCGAGGGAGGCGCCGAGAATGCCACCGAGACTATAGGCGGAGGATGCGCCGGTGTAGCGCACTTCGGTCGGAAAGAGTTCCGGCAGAAACGCGCCCATCGGCGCAAACACAAAGCCCATCAGCGCGAGTTCGAGCACCGGAAAGGCGAGAACGCCCGCCATTCCGGTTGAGCCGAGCAGATAGGGCAGCAGCAGGCCGGAGAGGCCGGCCATCGCCGCACCGGCGAGCAGCACGGGCCGACGTCCGAAGCGATCGGCGAGGAGCGCGGAGATCGGCGTCAGCGCCGCCATCGCGACGACGGCGACGCAGAGAAAGCCCAGAAATGTCTGGCGCGGCAGATGCCGCACATGCGTCGCATAATCGAGCGCGAAGACGGTCGATATGTAGAAGATCGCGTAGCAGACGACCATCGCCAGCGAGCCTTGCAGCAACGGGATGCTGTGCCGGCGCAGCACGTCTTTCAGCGGGATCTGCAGCTGCCCCTCCTTGTCGGCAAGCGCCACGAAGGCTGGCGTTTCGCGCAAATTCAGCCGCACATAGAGCCCGACGCTGACGAGCAGAATGCTCGCCAGGAAGGGAATGCGCCAGCCGAAGGCCAGAAACTGCGCATCGCTCAAAGACAGAGCGAGCGCGAGGAACATGCCGTTCGAGAGAAGAAAGCCGAGCGAGGGTCCGAGCTGCGGGAACATGCCGAACCAGGCGCGCTTGCCGTCCGGCGCGCTCTCTGTTGCGAGGAGCGCGGCGCCGCCCCATTCGCCGCCGAGCCCGATGCCCTGGCCGAAGCGCAGAACGCAGAGAAGGATCGGGGCAAGGAAGCCGACGGCGGCATAGCCAGGCAAAGCGCCGATCAGCGTCGTCGACAGGCCCATGACGAGCATCGAGGCGACGAGCGTCGATTTGCGGCCGATGCGGTCGCCGAAATGGCCGAAGAGAAAGGCGCCGAGCGGGCGCGCCACAAAGGCGATCCCGAAGGTCAGAAAGGCTGCGAGCGTTTGCGCTTCGCGCGCCTCGGGACGAAAGAAAAGCTGGCCGAACACCAGCGCTGCCGCGGTTCCATAGATGTAAAAATCATAGAACTCGATCGTCGTGCCGATGAGGCTGGCGATCGCGACGCGCGCGGTCCCGGCCGGCGCGGTTGCGGACTTTGCGTCCGCCGCGCCGAAGCTTTCAATCGTCTCTGTCACGCCTTCTCCACCTCCTTTGCCGCGTCATCGAGAATTTGGGCGATCTTTTCGATCTGTTCCGGCGCGAGAGGACCGCGCGCCACGCGCAGATTCATCGCCATCTTCAAATTCCCCCAGGCACGGACAAGCTGCGGCGCGCGATTGCCGCTGCGGCGCAAATTGATCTCGGCCATTTTGGCAAAGATCGCGTCGACTGTCGCCTTTTCCTGTTCGAGCGCCGTGCGGCCGGCATCGGTGACCGCATAGAGCTTACGCGGACCGTCGGTCTCGGCGATCGCGATATAGCCGAGTTCTTCGAGAAGGGTGAGCGTCGGATAGACCGTGCCCGGGCTCGGCGCATAGGCGCCGCCGAGGCGCTCCTCGATCGCCTTGATGATTTCATAGCCGTGCGAGGGCTTTTCCGCGATCAGCTTCAAGATCACCCAGCGCAGATCGCCCTGGTCGAAGAAACGACCGCCGCGCTCGCCGTCCGCCTCGCCGTGATGGCGGTGGAAGAAATGCCCGCGTCGGTGCATGCCGCCTTCGTCGCTCGCCGCCCGGTGAAAGGCGTGGCCATGGTCATGTTGATGGAATCTCATAAGTTTCTCCAGTTTCGTTACAAATTGATATATCGCACTATCGACTGAATCTAGATATATCGAATATAAAGATATATCGGATTTACATCGGGTCAAGGGCGGGAAGTGAAAAGGCGCGGAATATTTTGGCGGGCGGGAGCAGGCCGGCGCGGTTGGGCGGCGCCTACTCCGGCGGCAGACCAGACCGGCCAAACGCGCGATCAACGATATTTACAAAACTGCGCGAAACAGCCCGAAGAATGTGAATTCTGCCCGTCATCTGTGCCACCAAAGCCCCAGGTGACGAATTTTTGTCGGTCGTCGCATAGTTTTTTATCGCCGCGCACTAGGTGGTGTGGGAAAGCTTGAGGACGACATTTGTGTGGACGCCATGACAGACTTTTCTCAGCTCACCCGACGCAGCTTGCTTTGTGGTTCCGCCGCCGTACTCGCCGCTTCCGGCCTCGCCGGATGTGTGGCGAGCGATCTCGGAGGCCCCGGCCAGGTGGCGGCCTCGACGCCGCCCGCCAATCCGCCGCCTGCCCCTGCCGCGGCGCCCGAGCCCGTGGGACCGGTCTCGAACGAGCGCTATGAGGCCATGTATGGGCCGGTGACGGACGACAAATTCCCGGTCCCGGGCGTCAAGCTGTCGATCATCAAGCCGGCGTTCCGCCGTGAGACCGTCGCCTATGAGTCGAGCGAGCCGGTCGGCACGATCATCGTCGATCCGGCGCATCATTATCTCTACCTCATCCTCGGCGGTGGCCAGGCGGTGCGTTACGGCGTCGGCGTCGGCCGCGAGGGTTTCGCCTGGTCCGGCGAAGCGGTGATCAAGAGCAAGCAGGAATGGCCGGATTGGTATCCGCCGAAGGAAATGCTCGATCGCCAGCCCGAATTGAAGCGCCAGATGGCGCAATTGCAGAGCGGCCTCGGCATGCATGGCGGCCCCGGCAATCCGCTCGGCGTGCGCGCCATGTATCTGTGGCAGGACAATAAAGACACGCTGTTCCGCATCCACGGCACGACCGAGCCGAGCTCGATCGGCAAGAGCGTCTCCTCCGGCTGCATCCGCATGATCAATCAGGATGTGATCGATCTCTATAGCCGCACGCCGGTGAACACCAAGGTGATCGTGCTCGGCCACGCGCAGCCGCGGACGGCTGCGGCTCAACCGAAGCAACCCAAGTCGTCCTAAGTGGCTTGGTTCTTACCGCCTTCGACATGACGGCCGCGCGGATAGCTGATCAACGCTGACACACGCCGCAAAAGAAGCTGGCCCGGCCCGATTGCACAATGCGTTTGATCGTGCCGCCGCAGTTTTCCCGCGTGCAAGGTTCGCCCTCCCGGTCATAGACCCGGAAATGATGCTGGAAATAGCCGAGCGTCCCGTCCGTCTGGCGATGATCGCGCAAGGATGAGCCGCCGGCTTCGACCGCCTCTTCGAGCACTTCGCGGATGACCCGCGCCAGGAGATGTGCCCGCTCCGTCGGCTTGCCGTCCTTGCGGGCGAGGCATCCGGCCGTGCGGCGCGGCGACAGGCCGGCGCGATGCAGCGCTTCGCAGACATAGATATTGCCGAGGCCGGCAATCAAGGTCTGATCGAGCAGCGCTGCTTTCAATGGCGCCTGCTTGCCGGCGAAGAGCCGCGCGAGCGTCGCGCCATCAAGTTCGTTGCCGAGCGGCTCGATCCCGACATTGCGAAACAGCGGATGCTCGAAGAGCTCCTTGCGCGGAATGATCTGCATGAAGCCGAAGCGGCGCGGATCATTGTAGATGATGCGCTTGCCGTTCGAGAGTCGGAACTCGACATGATCATGCGCCACGTCCTTCGGCTTCGCATGATAGAAATTGCCGGGCTGTCCCGCCTCTTGATCCTCGATGCGGAACGAGCCCGACATGCCGAGATGCATGACGAGAACCTGTGCATCGTCGAGATCGGCCAGCAGATATTTCGCCCGCCGTCCGAGCGACTCGACGCGCCGTCCGGTCAGACGCGCGGCGAAATTGTTCGGAAAGGGAAAGCGGAGATCCGGCCGGCGCTGA
>JBKQRA010000218.1:0-5658 GCA_052144065.1 Methylovirgula sp.
GCGAGCCGATCCCGGTCGGTCCCCGATACTGTGATGGATATTCCCGTGCGCATGGCGCAGATTCGCATGCGCCGCGACCGCCGAGAATCCCTCAAAGGACTCAAACGTCAGATTTTATCCACTAGTAGCACCCCAACGGCTCCGCCCATAATAACGAGAGCTATGGTTCTTGCTCTTTTGCTAGAAATATATTCTTCATTAAGAAGATCAAAGGTCTTGTCAGCTTCAATAAATCCCTCGAAGACCTCTTCTGTAGACATCAAGCGCAATTCACTCGAAAGGGATTGCAACGGATAGCTCATCAAAGTCCCTTTTGCCGCGGTGTTCGCGTAGGAAGCCCTCTGGCGGAGTTCGTATCACTCCTCTAGTTCGGAGGCCATTTTACGAACTTTTATTAAGGTGCAAGCGCTGAGCTAATAGTTAAGAGCACGCTTCATCGGCTAGGGCGTTGGACGCTGCCATATCCCTGCCACGCTTTCCCACAAGTTTGGGGGGAAGCCTGAGGCGTGCCACAAGGCATGACCGATGCTTCTGAGAAATCAGGGGGATGTCCATGCCAATGTCCGGCTTGGCGCATGCGCGATGGGTGGGGCGGCCCTGTCCCAGCTGTGGACGCGGCCGATTTGGCCTGTTAACGAGGCATTTCCAGGCATCGGATAAATCGAAACAATGATCCGACGTCGTCTCGTCTCGTCAAAGCTCAAGCTGCTGCTTTGCCGGCTATTTTCGGTGAAGCGGGGTCTTGCCAATCTTTTGGTGACGCTTGCGCTCGCAGGCTGCGCCGGGGGCGAGCACGAACTCTATTATCCGACCGCGACCGATTATCAGATCCACGGCATCGACGTCTCGAAATATCAAGGCGATATCGATTGGGACTCGGTCCATAATTCCGGCATCCGCTTCGCCTGGATCAAGGCGACCGAAGGCGGCGATTATCTCGACGAGAAGTTCAGCCGCAATTGGGAGCTGGCGAAATCGGCCGGCATTCCGCGCGGCGCTTATCATTTCATGTATTGGTGCCGTCCCGCCGAGGAACAGGCGCAATGGTTCGTCGAGCATGTGCCGAAGGACCCCGACGCTCTGCCGCCGGTTCTCGATGTCGAATGGAACGGCAATTCCAAGACCTGTCCGCGCCGCGTGCCGCGCGATGTGGCGCTGGGCGAAATGAAAATCGTGCTCGCCGCGATGGAAGCCGCTTATGGTAAAAAGCCGGTCATCTACACCTCGATCGATTTTTACCATGATGTCATCGAGGGCTCGCTGAAGGATTACCCGATGTGGGTCCGCAGCGTGAAATGCAATCCGGCGCTGAAATATGGATCGCGTCGCTGGCATTTCTGGCAGCATACCGAACACGCGCATGTGCCGGGCATCCGCGGCAATGTCGATGAGAACGCCTTCTATGGCACGCCGCCCGAATGGCGGAGTTTCCTTGCGCTCGCGCCCTCATCGGAGCCTGCGGCCGCACCAGAAGCCGCTGCCGCCACACCTGAGACGACGGCGACGACGCCCGAGCCGCCTGTTGCGCCAGAGGCTACAGCCGATCAGCGGTGACTGATCAATCATCCTGACGTTCCGGCGCGCGACGGCGGTTATTGCGCCCGTCTTTTCATGCGCGGCCTGACCCAACTGAAATTTTGCTACGGCGGGGCTAAAGCGTCGGATCGCAGGTGGTTTCGAAGGCCACGCTCGCTGCGGCATTCGGCGCGGCATTTGTGGTCGAGATCAACCACTGAGATTAACAGCAATGCCCGGAACCATTCATATCGGCACATCCGGCTGGCATTACGCGCATTGGGTCGGGCCCTTCTATCCGGAGGGCACCAAGCCCGATCAGATGCTCGCGCTTTATGCGGAAAATTTTTCGACAGTCGAGATTAACAACCCCTTCTACCGGCTGCCGAGCGTCGCCGCGGTGAAATCCTGGGCGCGGCAAGTACCAAAGGACTTCATCTTTGCGATGAAGGCGAGCCGCTACACGACGCATGTGAAGCGGCTGAAGGATGCGCCGAAAAGCTTCGAGAAATATTTTCCGCGCGTCGATCCGCTGAAATCGCGGCTCGGCCCGATCCTGTTTCAGACGCCGCCGCGCTTTCAGCCCGATGTCGAACGGCTCGAGGCTTTCTTGGCCGCTTTGCCGAGGCGGCATCGCTATGCCTTCGAATTTCGTGATCCGCGCTGGTTTTCAGACGAGGTGCGCGAGACGCTCGAAGCGCATAATTGCGCCTTCTGCATTTTCGATATCGGCGGCTTGCAGTCGCCTGCGTGGCTGACGGCGGATTTCGCCTATATCCGCCTGCATGGGCCGGGCAAGAAATATCAGGGGAGCTATGACGACGCGGCGCTGCGCGAATGGGCGAAGTTCATTCGCAGCGTCACGCGCAAAGGCGTCGACGTCTATTGCTACTTCGACAATGATGAGAAGGGCTATGCGCCGAAGGATGCGTTGCGGCTCATCAAACTGCTGAGCCGCAAGCGCTAAAGATCAGATGCCGGCACGCGCAAGCATGCCGGCATTATGTCAGCCGCCGATCGAGGCCTTGGCGCGCTGCCACCAGCCGGTCTTCTTCGGACGGTTGGGATCGACAGCGACAGGCGCAGGCTCGGGGGTGGGCGGAGGCGCCGCCTGTGGCGCGGGCTCGGCCGGCTTTGCAAAGGAGGGTGCCTCGGCCGTCGGGGCTTCAGCTGGCGGCGCTGCCGGCGTTTCGGCATGCGCCTCATGCGCGGACAAGCTTGCAGTCTGCTCGGCGACATGCGGCGCGAGGCCCGCAACGATATTGTCGCGGAAGTCCGCCGCGGCTTGTGCATCGAGATCGCCGCCGAGGCTTTCGACTTCGGCATCGGCCGGCCAATCCTCGCCTTCGGCGATGCTCTCAATGCTTTCGGCCTCGATCGCGCTGCCGTCGCTCGGTGCGCCGGCCTCGAGAGGCCCGTGACCGCGCCGACGCGAACGCCTGCGGCGTCCATCGCGCTTCTGGCCATTGCCTTCTTCCCGCTCGCCTTGCGGCGCGGTCTCGGCATTGACGTCTTCGGGGCGGCGTTCCGGGAAACCGCCGAATTGCGCGACGACGGCCAAAGCGTCGTCGGACGGCTGCGGGGCGTTGGCGCTGATGCCGGTCGCCTCGCGATCGCTGCGGTCGCGGCCGCGTCTGCGCCGCCGACGGCGCTTGCGGCGAACATCGCCTTGCTCGCCATCTTCGCTTGCGCCTTCGGCCTCGATTTCTTCGTCCTCGACCTCCTCGAAGACCTCCTCTTCGAGCGGCGGCGGCTCGAGCGCGCGCGGCGCTTCTGGCCGGACGATCTGATCGATGAGGCCGGTCGCGGGCTCGCCGCGTTCGAGAGCGTGATAGGAGGTGCCGGTCAGGCTGTCGTCGCCGATCACCGTGACGCTGACACCGAAGCGCTGTTCCAGATCGCGCAGATTGGCGCGCTTCTGATTGAGGATATAGAGCGCCACTTCGGAGCGCGTGCGCATGGTGATGTTATGCGCTGAGCTCTTGATCAGAGTGTCTTCGAGAACGCGCAGCACATGCAGAGCGATGGAGGCCGTCGAGCGGACCATGCCGGCGCCGGCGCAATGCGGGCAGGGCGTGGTCGAGCCTTCGACGACGCCGGGCCGGATGCGCTGCCGCGACATCTCGAGCAGGCCGAAATGCGAGATGCGGCCGATCTGGATGCGGGCGCGGTCGTTCTTCAGCGCTTCCTTCATCCGGCGTTCGACCGAACGATTGTTGCGGCTCTCTTCCATGTCGATGAAGTCGATGACGATAAGGCCGGCAAGATCGCGCAAGCGCAACTGGCGGGCGATTTCATCCGAGGCTTCGAGATTGGTGCGCAGCGCCGTGTCTTCGATATTGTGCTCGCGGGTGGAGCGCCCCGAGTTCACGTCGATCGCAACCAGCGCCTCGGTCTGGTTGATGACCAGATAGCCGCCTGACTTCAATGGCACGGAATTGGAGAACATCGCATCGAGCTGCGCCTCGACGCCGGATTTGGCGAAGATCGGATGCGGATCGCGATAGGGCTGCACATTCTTCGCATGGCTCGGCATGAGCATGCGCATGAACTCTTTCGCCTCGCGATAGGCGGTGTCGCCCGAGACGATGACCTCGTCGATGTCCTTATTGTAGAGATCTCGGATGGCGCGCTTCACCAGCGAGCCTTCCTCATAGACGAGCGTCGGCGCGGTGGACTTCAGCGTCACCTCGCGCACGGTTTCCCACATGCGCAGCAGATATTCGAAGTCGCGCTTGACTTCGGCCTTGGTGCGGGCGGCGCCGGCGGTGCGCAGAATGACGCCCATGCCTTCCGGCACTTCGAGTTCGCCGGCAATCGCCTTGAGGCGCAGCCGGTCGCTGGCGTCGGTGATCTTGCGGGAAATGCCGCCGCCGCGCGCCGTGTTCGGCATCAGCACCGAATAGCGGCCGGCAAGCGAGAGATAGGTGGTCAGCGCGGCGCCCTTGTTGCCGCGCTCTTCCTTCACGACCTGGACGAGGAGCACCTGGCGGCGCTTGATCACTTCCTGGATCTTATACTGGCGCCGCGTCCGATGCGGGCGCATCGGCATTTCTTCCATCGCGTCGCCGCCGAGCTGCTCGACCTGGTCGGCTTCTTCGTCGCCTTCCTCGTCGTCATCGCCATGATGCTTCGGGCGGAAGCGCGCTTCGAGCTCTTCGTCCTGCGCGGCCTCATGCGCTGCCTGGGCGGCTTGGCCGGCTTCGCTGATGCCATCGACTTCTTCGACGACCGCAAAGCCTTCGGGATCGGTGCCGATCAGATGCGGCGCGGGCGCTTCGGCCAGGGCTTCATCGGACGCGGCGGCTTCGATCTCTTCGCTCTCGTCGCTGTCGTCGGTATCGGCGGGGACGGGCGCTGGGCGCAGCAGGCTGGCCGGGACGGATTCTTCCGGATCGTGGTGCCCGCCAAGTTCATCTCGGCCAAGTTCATCGTGGCCAAGTTCATCGTGGCCATGCTCGTCTTCACGCGGTTCGAAATGCAGCAGCGGCTGCATCTCGTCGCTGGGGACGGGCGCGTTGGCTTCAGCCGCGAATTCGCCGGAGGCTTCGGCGTTTTCGCCTTCGAACTCCGCATCCTCTTTGCCGACGAGCGTTTCGTCGCCGTTGGCGCGGCGCTTTTCGGCGCGCTCGCCATTCTTGCCGCGCCAATGGCGGCGACTACGGCGCTGTTGGTTCGGACGTTCCTCGTCATCCTCGTCGCGATGCGCGGCGGCATCCTCGTCGAGGAGCGCCTGCCGGTCGGACACCGGGATCTGATAATAATCCGGATGAATTTCGGAGAAGGCGAGGAAGCCGTGCCGGTTGCCGCCGTAGTCGACGAAAGCGGCTTGGAGCGACGGCTCGACCCGCGTGACTTTGGCGAGATAGATGTTGCCGCGCAGCGGCTTCTTATCAGCAGATTCGAAATCGAATTCTTCGACCCGATTACCGCGGAGCACCACCACCCGGGTCTCTTCCGGATGGGATGCGTCGATGAGCATTTTGTTGGCCATGTAAAACCCGTTTGGGCAGGGCGCGCGCCGAATGTCCGCTGCCGCCAGGGTCTCTCAGAATTGCTCTTTCGAGCGGGGAGACCGGGGCACGGCGTGGCGGCACGAGCGGCGCCATCTGCAAAGGCTGAAAGGGATAGGATGGGCGGCCG
>JBKQRA010000219.1:0-16711 GCA_052144065.1 Methylovirgula sp.
ATGATTTCCCGGAAATCCCGTGGACTCGGCTGCCGGCGCTGAAGAAGATGGCGCCTGAGTTCTACGACGACCTCAAGACGCATAAGTCCTGGACGAAGCTCTTCTTCAGCTTCATCTTCGATCCGCGCTACACGCTCTATTCGCGGGTCGATCGCAGCGCTGCCAATCTGGCCGCTAATCCGGCCGCGCCGGCTGCTTCGTAGCTGAAGCAGCGCCGCTCGCGGCGCTTATATCGCTGGTCGGCCGGGCTTTGGGCGTGCGCTTGAACTGCTCTTTCCGGCCGAAGACCGTCTTCAGGATCGACGGCGCATTCGACACGCTGACATAGACCATCAGCGGCGGCACCGATGCGATCGTCTTGATATATTCCGAAAGGCTGCCGCGGCGCAGGAGGAAATAGGGCGTTACCGTCATGCCGATGGCGACGATGACGATCAGCACCGCGAGGATGCCCATCAGCGGCAGATAGGCCAGCGGATTGAGGCCGCTCAGGATCAGGCAGATCACGAAGGACACCGTCGCCACCGCGGCGCAGGGATAGAAGGCCTGGATCAGGATCAGCGCGCTCGCTGACAGCCGATCATGCAAAGGCCAATGCGACGACCAGACCCGCGGCAGGAGCTTGCGGGCGACCTGCACGAAGCCATTCGACCAGCGCCGCTGCTGCACGCGCCAATGGCGCACGCGCTCGGGCACGAGGCCGGGGACGGGCGGTTCCATCAGAAAGATGCCGTGCCAGCCCGCGAGCTCCGCGCGCACGGTGAGATCCATGTCTTCGCAAAGCGAATCGGCGGACCAGCCGCCGGCCTCGGCGACGGCGGCGCGGCGCCAAAGGCCGCCGGTGCCGTTGAATTGGAACAGCCAGCCGGCGCGATAGCGCGTCGCCTGTTCCATCGCGAAATGCGAATCGAGCAGCATGCCCTGCGCGCGGGTCAGCCAATTGGTGCGATAGTTCGAGAATTCGCAGCGCGACTGCAGGAAGCCCGCCTTTGGATCGGCGAGCAGATAGGGCACGCTGGCGCGCAGCCAATCGCGCGGCGGCCGGAAATCGACATCGAGCATGGCGATGATCGGCGCATCGCTCTGCATGAGGCCGGCAGCCAAGGCTCCAGCCTTGAAGCCGTTGCGATGCTCGCGCCAGAGATGCGCGACATCAAAACCCTGGGCCCGCAGCTCGCTCACGACGGCCTCGGCGATGGCGCGCGTATCATCTGTGCTGTCGTCGAGTAGCTGAATATGCAGCCGGTCCTGCGGCCAATCGAGCGCGGCTGCGCTGCGCAGCGCATCGACGACCATCTCGCCTTCGTTGAAGGCAGGGATCTGGACCAGAACATGCGGCAGGTCCGCGTCGCTGACCGTTACCGGCGGCACGGGCTCGCGCCAGCGCTTTCCGGTGGCGAGCTCCAGAAGATTGATTGCGATGAGAAGCAGGAAGCTGCCGCCGACGGTGAACAGTCCGAAGACCGAGACCGTCAGCAATATCTCGAAAAAGAAGCGCACGATGTCAACGATGATCAAAAGTGCATTCCTTTTCTGAGCTTCTCTTCTCTGAGCTTCTCTTGCCGTCGCGTCCAAGTGAACGGATGCGGCATCTGCGCGGCAGCGGCGGAGATCTCACACATCGGCGATGTGCGAAGCGCTTGGCGATATTGGCCGGGACTGGTTTTGTCCGAGCGTCGAATTTGACCACAAAAGACCCGGCCGAAACAAGCGCGCAATTAAACACATTCCTTTCATCGCACCCGCTCCCGCGTTTCCGGTACGTTCGCGTCGATGCGGGCCATGATCCGGTCATACAGCCGGGCGGGCAGAAAGCGGCCGAGCGCCGCGGCGACATAGAGCGGCCACGGGAAGGCGATCGTCGCTTTGCCCTTCGCGAGGCCGGCTTTGATCGTCAAAGCCGCATCCGTATCGCTGATTTCGAAGGGCTTCATCGCCGTGATCGAATCATTGAGCGGCGTTTTGACGAAGCCGACCACCGCGAGACTAATGCAAAGACCATGCGCCTCGAGCCGGCCGCGCAGCGAATCCGCATAGGCATGGACTGCCGCTTTGCTCATGCAATAGGCCGGCGAATAGGGCAGGCCGCGCAGGCCCGCCATCGATCCGATGAAGCAGATCTGGCCGGCGCCGCGTGTGCACATCGGTGCAAGCAAAGGTTCAACTGTATTCAAAACACCAAGCAGATTGGTCGATAGCACGGCGCGCACGGCGTCCGGATCTTCGATGGACGCGTCGGGCGCGAGTCCGGTGGTGATGCCGGCATTGGCGATGACGAGATCGAAGGCTTGGTCGCTGTCGGCGGCGGTTACCGCCGCATGCATTGTCGCGCGATCGCGGACATCGAGCATAAGCGGCGTGACGTTCGCGCCTTTAGCTCGCGCTAAAGTTGTAGTCTCGGTGAGCCGTGTTTCATCGCGGCCGATCAGAACGAGGCGGATGTTCGGGGCTGCATAGGTTAGAGCGAGAGCACGGCCAATGCCGCTCGAGGCACCGGTAACAAGAATCGATTGCGGCTGGCGCATCTCAAGCGACCGGTTGTCGGATCGTCACAGCTTCGGCAAGCAAGGCAATCTCGCGCTTTTCATTGTGCATCATCAAGCGCAGGAGATAGGTCGTCGGCTCGTTCTTGCTCACTTGCGCGACACGGCCGGACAGTTCGCCGCCCTCGCCAATGAAGATCGGCCGCAGGAATTTGTTCGATAGGCGGATGAGCTTGAGATCGGGGCGCCACAGTGCCAGAGCCGGCACGAAGCGGCTCATCAGCAGCATGCCATGGACAGGCGGTCCGGGCAGCCCCGCCTTGCGCGCAAGCTCCGGATCGAGATGGATCGGATTGCTGTCGCCGGAGGCTTCCGCATAGCGGCGCAGTTCCTCCATGCCGCAGGGCGTAAAAGGCTGCGGCGCGAATTTTTCGCCAAGCTGCGGCGGCTGGTCGAGCGTCGTCATGGCTTGCCGCCGTCAAGCGCCGTAGCTGGAATGATCCGCAGGATCATTTCGCTGCGCAGAAGGGTTGCACCGTCGCCGATCTCGGCGCGCAGAATGAGACGCATCGGCTCGCGTTCGCAATGAATGTCGACTGTCATCCGATAATCGGTGTCGCGCGCAAGCGGGCGCTCGTAATCGAAGCTCTGCGATTCATGCAGCGGAATCCAGCCATCCGGCCCGAGCAGGCTTTCGCCAGCCGCGCGAATGTCAGGATGCGCAAACCAGCGGACCGGAAAGGTGAAGGGCACAATCGTATCCGCCGGCGCGAAGGTTTCGCGGCGGAAGGCCTCGACCTCTTGCGTGCTTGCGCGAACGGTCAAAGGGCCGACCCGACGCATCAGCGCATCATTCGGCTCAGATGCCACCGATTGCTCTGACAGCTGCGCCGTCATGCGCCTCAGGCCGCTTCCACGCGGCGCACGAGGAGGCACGCATTGATGCCGCCGAAGGCGAAGGAATTCGACATAGCGGTGTGGATTGGCATCGGGCGCGCTTCATTCGGGATCGGATCGATCGGGCATTTCTCATCGGCGGTGTGCCAATTGATCGTCGGCGGCGCAACGCTCTCGCGCACGGCACCGATCGTCACGATCAGCTCCAATGCGCCGCCGGCGCCAAGGCCGTGGCCGTGGATCGGCTTTGTCGACGAGATCGGAACATGCGGAAGCCGCTTGCCGAAGATCATGCCGAGCGCTTCGGACTCGGTCGAGTCGTTCACCGTCGTGCCGGTGCCATGCGCATTGACGTAATCGATCTCTTCTTCGGAGACGCCGGCATCTTCCAAAGTATAGCGCATCGATGCGGCGGCGCCGACGGCGTCGGGACGCACCGGATCTTTTGCATCGCTCGACGTGCCATAGCCGGCAAGTTCGATGATGGGCGTCGCGCCGCGCGCTTTGGCGACCTCTTCCGCTTCGAGAATGAAGACGCCGGCACCGGCACCGAGCACCATGCCGTTGCGGTCCTTCGAAAAGGGGCGGCAGGCCGTCGGGGTCAGAACGCGGAGGCCTTCCCAGGCGAGCATCGAACCGATCGTCACGCAATCTTCGGTGCCGCCGACGATCGCGCGATCGATGATGCCCGAACGGATCATGTGGAAGCCGATGCCGATGGCCTGCGTCGCCGACGAACAGGCGCTGGCGACGGCGAAGCATGGGCCGGTCGTGCCGTAGCGCATGCTGATGGTCGACGGACAGGCGCTGGCGATGAGGCGCGGCACGGTGAACGGATCAGGCCGGCCTTGCCCCATGTGAACCGAGAAGAGGCCTTCCTCGATCGAATTCATGCCGCCGATGCCGGTGCCGATGATCGAAGCGGTGCGCGGTCCGAGCCGTTCGGTGCGCGGCAGGCCGGCTTGCGCCATGGCCTCATCCGCCGCGACGATGAGATAGCTCGTCACCGGATCGCAGAAGGGAAGAAGCTGGGCCTCGATATGGGCGGCGGGATCGAAGTCGCGCACTTGCGCCGCAATCTTGATGCGGTTGCGCGAAGGGCGCGGAAAAGCGACTTCGGTGATGCAAGAGCGTCCGTCGCGTGCCGCTTCCCAGAGGGTCTGCGCTCCGATGCCGGCGGCGGAAACCGCGCCCATGCCGGTAATGACGATCCGTCTTGTCGCGCCCATTCATTCGTCCTTTGTTGGTCGGCTGCTTAGGCGCTTGCTTCCGGCGCCGCCGCCTGGCCGCCCGCCTTCTCTTTGCTGATGTACGAGGCCATGGCATCGATCAGGCTTTTGACGTCCTTCGCTTCATGGAACGGTCCGTCCATCGGAATATAGACGTCGAACTTCTCTTCGAGCGCGGTCAAAATCATCACAATGTCGATGGACTTCAATCCAAGGCTTTCAATGGTAGCGTCGGGTTGGACCTTGTCGCGATCAATCATGCCTTCGGTCACGATCACATCGATGATCTGATCGACAAGCTCGCTTTGGTCGGGAATTTTCGTTTCCACCGATGACTCCCTTAGTCACGCTATAAAGTTGGCCGCCCCAGTCGGAACGGGCGGGAATTGATTAGCTCATTTTGCCAATGGCGTCTGCCGCTAGCGTAAACAAAGGGCTGCGGACATGACCCTTAAATGACTTTACGCGACATGTGGTCCCGCTCAAGCAAAAACGCATCTTGAGCAAGATTAATTCTTGCTGCCTTGGCTCTCCATTTGCTGCTTCAAAATGAGAAGCTTTGCAAATGGCGAATTCGGATCCGGTTGACGATCACGTTCACGCGGTTTCTCGGTCGAAGCAAAGGATCCGCCACGTCCGCGACGATCATCATTGCGGCCATTCTGCCGAGCGCCTTCGCGCGGACCACCGTGACGTTGATCGGCACGCGCTTCATCTTTGCGCTTGTCGCCGCGGTGCCGATCACCTTGATGCTTGTCCTGTCTCTTTTCGTGATGTGGCTTTTGTTGTTCCTGTTGCGCCGCACCAGCTTCTGCCGCAACGGGCGCACCATCTGCTTGCGCGGCAACAGCGGGAGGCCGGCGCCGATCATTGCGCTGCTGCGCCGGCGCGCCGGCACCTGAACGTTCATGTTGAGCCGCATGTTGCGGCTTCTGCTGTGGCCGCCGATCGCGGCGCTGATGATGCTGGCGATGCGGATGCCAGACTTCGATCATTGGGATTTCAGTATTGGGAGTTTCGGTGCTGGCTTCGGCCTCCGCTGCAACAGCGGCTTCGGTGCCGGCCTCGGCTTCTGCGGCGACGGGTTCTGCAACGAGGCCTTCGGGCGCAGCATCAGCAGAAGCTTCCGGCGTAGTTTCTGTTGCGGCTTCAGCAACCGGTTCGGCGCTCGTTTCGATCGACGCGGTTTCGGGCGCCTTCGTAACGGTTGTCTCTACCGCTTCTGCTGCATCCACAACGGACGTGGTGCCTTCAGCCTCTGCGGGGGCTTCGGCGGCCACAGGCTCGGTCTGATCGTCGGCAGCTGTCTCGGTCCCACCCGCTTCCGCATTGGCGTCTGCGACCGGCTGCACGGGCGCCTGCGCGGCGAGAGGAACAAGCGGCACGGTGATCGCCGGACCCTTGCGTTGCTCGCTCACATAACCGAGTGCGCGCAGGATCGAGGCGAAGCTTTCTCCCGAACAGCCGACGAGCGATGTCATGCCGACGGTCACGACGAAACCATCGCGGTCGGCGGCGCCGACCGGCGGCTCGCCGGCGGTCAGGCCCGGACGATAGGCAACTGCCGGGCGAATGAGATCGGCGAGGCGCTCCAGAATATCGACGCGCACGGCGCGGTCGCCGCAGACGCGGAAACCGGCGACGCGATAAAAGCTCTTTGGAATATCCTTGTCGGCGACGAAGGAGGTGCGGCCGGAGGCTGCGAGATGCGGCACTTCCGCGACGGCTTTGTCGCTCTGCGGACCTTCGTTCTTCAAGGCCAAGAGCTGCACGGCGAGCGCACGCGGCGCCGGCTTCATGAGCGCTGGCAGATAGAGATGATAGGCACCAAAGCGGACGCCCAATTTACGCAGCGCGGCGCGCGCATCCTGCGACAGGCTCTTCACATCCTCGGCGACCTGAGCGCGGTCGAGGACGCCGAGCGCTTCTGCGATCTGAAAGGCGACGCCGCGGGCAAGGCCTTCGAGACCTTCGCCTTTTTCGAGATCGATGAGCGGACCAAGCAGCCGCTTGATATGCTGGCTGAGCCAGAGATCGAGGCGCCGCTGCACTGTTTCCAGCGAAGGGCCGGTCAGCTGCTCGTCGGCGAGCACATTGATCCTCGGCTCGAGCAGCTTGTCGCCCGCGGAAATCTTGCCGATCGGCTCGCCGAGCCAGCGGATCAGCCCGTCGTTCGCCAGAACAAAGGCCTCGTCGACCGCTTCATGGACGCGGGAGGCGCGGCTCTCGATCTCGCTTGCCAGCGCCTTCTGGGCGGCGGCATTGAGGGCTTTGGCGGCCTCGCCGGCAGCCTGGGGGTCGAGGCTGAAGCGGAAGCCGGACAAATGTCCGACATGCTCGCCCTCGACCATTACGTCGCCGCCGGTGGTGATTTCCGCTTCCAACATAGCGTTCTCTCTTAAACGGCGCATCAGAACGCTCGTCCGCCGGTCGATGAACCTTTGGGCGAGCCGTTCGTGAAGAGCGTCCGACAGAGTGTCCTCTACCCGACGCGCGACGCCCTGCCAATGCTCAGGATCGCGCAACCAATCCGAGCGATTGGCTACAAAGGTCCAAGTCCGCACCTGAGCGATGCGTGCGGACAGCGTATCGAGATCCCCATCGACCCGGTCGAGTTCGGTCAAATGCCGGGCGAGCCAGTCTTCCGGGATATGTCCTGCTCGTACCACGAATCCGTAAATCGACAGAACGAGCTCGGCATGGGCGCTGGGCGACAATTTCCGATAATCTGGAATTTTGCAACAATCCCAGAGTCTTGCGACATCGGCGGCGGTCTTTGTCTCGCGCCGCACTTTCTCGTCGCGGGCGGCGACTTCGAGTACCATCTGGTCTTCGGCGAGCGGCGCGCGGGTCAGGCCCTGTTCCTTGGGCATCACGTCGAGTGACGCCGCGAGGCTCGAAATCGACGCGAAATCAAGGTCGGTATTGCGCCATTGGAGCATGCTGACCGGGTCGAAGCGATGTTCTTCGAGAGCCGAGACGAGTTCCGGGTCGAAAGACGGACAGCGGCCCGTCGTGCCGAAAGTCCCATCCCGCATATTGCGCCCGGCGCGCCCGGCAATCTGACCGAATTCCGCGGAGGTCAGCCGGCGATAATGCCAGCCATCAAATTTTCGGTCGGAGGCGAATGCAATGTGATCGACATCGAGATTGAGGCCCATGCCGATCGCATCGGTGGCGATCAAATAATCCACATCGCCATTTTGAAAGAGATCGACCTGCGCATTGCGGGTGCGCGGCGACAGCGCGCCCAAGACGACGGCCGCACCACCGCGCTGGCGGCGGATCCATTCGGCGATCGCATAGACCTCTTCGACCGAGAAGGCGACAATGGCGCTGCGCGGCGGCAGGCGGGTGATTTTCCGGTCGCCGGCGAAGCTCAGCGTCGAGAGCCTGGGCCGCACGATGATCGGCGCGCCGGGCAAAAGCGTCTCGATCGGCCGCCACATGGTGGAGGCGCCGATCAGCAATGTCTCTTCCGTGCCGCGCCGGTTGAGCAGCCGGTCAGTGAAAATATGGCCGCGGTCGAGATTGGCGGCGAGCTGGATCTCGTCGACCGCGACGAAGGCGAAACTCCGGTCGCGCGGCATGGCTTCGACGGTGGAGATCCAATAGCGCGCCGTCTTCGGCTTGATCTTCTCTTCGCCGGTGATGAGCGCGACGGCCTCCGGGCCGACCCGGGCGACGACCCGGTTATAGACCTCGCGGGCGAGGAGACGCAGCGGCAGGCCGATGACGCCGGTCTTGTGCGCCAGCATGCGCTCGACGGCGTAATGGGTCTTGCCGGTATTGGTCGGGCCGAGCACGACGCTGACGCCGCGCGCACGATCGAGCGGATGCAGTCGCGAAGCCGGAATGGAAATATTCATCGGTCGGGCGCGTCGCCTCGCATTCAAAAGCGCTCAAAATTCGGCGGCCGAGCCGCCGGCGGCTTACGTCCCATGGGCCGATGCTCGGGACGAATCTGAACGCGATGCCTCTTTGGCCTTAACGGCCGACCTGAAGGCCATCCCAGCGGGACCGTTGCTTTTCGCCCGTTTTCCGCGGGCGAGCCTCAATACCATGCGGCAGCCCTGTATCATAATGTGGCTCTAACGGCTTGCGAATCCGACATTTGCTTCACGTTTCGAACGGGGGGCGAACGAAGCGGGCCCGAATCGGTGACTCCGCCATAGTCGAGCTTTGTTCCCTACGAGATATTGGTCTACGTCACCCTCGACCGCTAGAATTTGTGTAAAAGCCCGTTCCGCGGGCCTCAGTCCGCCGAATCTGGGGGAGGCCGCGAAGGACTCCGATTCGGGTCTTTGTCAACCGACCGGAGCTGCAGAATTCTCGGCCGGAAAATAGGCGCTCATCATCCGTTTGACGTAAGCGACCAGATTGACGTGGCGTTCGGCTGCGGCTCGCACTTCGCTGTCGAAGGTCGGCGCCAGCAATCCGACCAGAAAGCTGAAGACGGCGGCGTCGGCGGCGCAGGGCCTATCGCCGATCAGATAGGGCTTCTCGCCCAGAATTGCAGCGAGGGCCTCGACATCGCGGATGCCGAGCTCGGCGATCTCGGCTTTGCTATGCCGGCCGAACCCTTGTGCGACGAGGCCTTTCACGACCTTGCGCCGGATCATGTTGCGCACGACCGGCCGCACCGCCGCCGGCACGAAATCGAAGAAATGCGCGGGCCCCTTGCGGAAATTCTCCGGGTCGCGCCAGCGGATGTCGATGCCGACGAAATAGAGATGCTCGTCGCACATCTTCTCGATCGCCCAGGCCAGAGCGCGCTGCTCGGCCGTGAGGCCGGCGTCGAAATCGAAGCCATATTTCTTTTCGATGTGAAAACGAATGAAGGTCGAATCACAGATGATCTCGCCGTCATCGTCGATGTAGGGCAATTTGCCTTTCGGCGCCTTGGCATAGCCCTCACGGTTTTCGGTGTACGCAAGGCCTGCGAGCTTCAACAGCATCATGGCCTTCATCACGAAGGGGCTGGCGTCGGGCAGTCCGAAATAGGGACCAAAAGTGTAAAGAACGATCATGGGACCACTCACCGCGGCGGCGTCATGGCCTGCCTCGGCTCATAAGAGCCATACTGCAAGCCAAAATTCATATTTTTCGCCCTTTTCATTAAAAGTATTGAATACGTAAGACTTGCGCCCTTCCGAGATTAACCTCGGAATTTTTTCCTCGAGAAATTTGATATTTTCAGCCGATTGCCCCCGGGGATTTGTTGAAAATACCATCATAGCGCGTATTGGACCTCCGCACTGGGAGAGTTTGTCTAGATCGGAATGGATGCCGGGGAGCTCTTCAATGCCGTTTTTTGAGCCATATGCCTTCATCTCTATTACGACGGCGTATTGACCACGCTCATCGAAGATAACCAAGTCATGAGTTTTGTGTTCAACTTTTGCGTTCCATCTTGGCGATACGGCGCGCCAGACGATGAACTGATAGTAGCGCTCATTGAAAAGCCGACTTAGTCCACCATGTTGGCCTTGGACAAGCCCAGAACCAAGTAGCAAGTGGTCCTCAGCCTCTAACCCCAGTCCTGCGCGCGTTACGAAATCGTCGAATTCAAAATCCATGGTAACGTCCTCTTCTAATCAGCGGACGGTTTTTCTGAAAAAATAAAGGCTTTTGCGGTCAAATGCCTCACTGCCCTTGCTTGGCGGTAATGTGGTCGGGCTCGATCGAGAATTCAGTCGCTTCGACCTCGGCCAATCCAGCCAGCGTTTTCAACGAGACGCGAAACGGCACGACGACATGCGCCGGTTCGACCGGCGCGAGCCATGTCTCGATCTCGCGATTTTCCGCCATGAAGCGCGTCGATTCCGAATCGACCTTATGCCCGGCTATCGGGCGATAGCGCACCGCGCAGACCGACACTGGACCGGTGTAGCCAGGTACGGAGACTTCACGGGTGCCGACGAAGCTCATCGTGAGATCGAAGCGTACCACGCCGTCATAGATGGGCAGGGTGCGGTCGCAGGCGGCGGGGCCGACAAGCGGCTGGCCGGCGGGCACTGCCATGATCAGCGCGCTCATCGGATCGAGGATATTGTGCTTGTTCGCCTGGGTGACCGGCACGCGGCCCTCCCAATCGTCGAAGGGCGGTGAAATGTCGACGGCGCGCACCGTGCCGGCCGTCAGCGCCATGCGCAGCGTGCGGACCATGCGAGAACTCGCCGAGGTCGTCGCATAGGCGGACGGCAGCACTGCGCCGCGGCGGATGAGGCCGGAGGAGGCGAGCGCCATGCGCACATGCGCAATCCAGGATGCGACGCCGGTGAGGCGCGCATTGAGATCGATCTTGTAATTGGCCGATTCGATCGAGCCTTCGGCGCTGGCCTCGCCGATATGAAGGCCAATGAGGCTCACCGAATAGCGAGCTTTCACCGTCTCAGCTGCCGAGGCAGTGGTGCCTATGAGCGCGAGACTTAGAACGGGAGCGAGAAGACGCGCGCATGACAAGGGCATTTGAGAAGAACCGTAGATTTCCGAGGCATAGGCTGATTTGCCGGCCAATTCGGCCCGTTTCAAGGCCGAGGTTTAGCGGATATTCCGCCGATTCGGGAGATCACGCCTTTGTCATTGTGACGCGGTGGCGCCGATGGGCGTCGGATCGGCTTCTGCGCTCGGCATTGGGCGCGGTGATTCGGAATCGCGCCGCGTCGGTCTCTTGCGCCGTTTTCCATCGGAAAAACAGCCGCCTTCGAAGGGTAGCGCTGATGGCTTCGGCCGCTTTTCAGACGCCCCGCAGCAAGCAAAGTTTTGCCGCGACCTAGTATTTTAGGAGGCCAATACCCATATTCGTGTTACATGGGCTGGCGAGGCTGAAGAAAAATCGTCTTCGTCCCGGCTTTTTCAAAGCCGCTTTACAGACGAAATATTTCATATCCTCGCTGTTATATTTGGTGATCGCTGGTACGGCGGCGCCTTCAATCCATGTCTCAAATCACCCTCAATCCATGCCTTGGCGCCTTTAGAGACGCCGCAGCGACAACCGCAGGCAGGCTAGGAGCTTTCCGTCATGCCTCAAGGATATCGCTTCGGGAGGCGCATTGCGCTTCCCTCGACCCGCCAAATTCTGCACGAGCTTCGCGTCATGATGGATCAAGACCGAGCAAAGCTGCGTGCGAACCCCGAAGGTGGCATCGATCAACCGGCCAAGATTGATGCGCTCGAATCTGAACGGAGCCCAAAATGAGTGACAGCCATCTTTATCGTGTCGGAGAAATGGTGCTTCTCGATATGCGTGCCGGCCACGCCTTGAAGGCCGACGCCTCCTTCACCGTGCTCGCGCGATTGCCGCCCTTGGGCAATGAATTTCAATATCGCATCAAGAGCATTGGCGAGCCCTATGAGCGGGTCGTGCTCGAACACCATCTGACCCGCGCCGTGTCGCGCGAGGCGACAGCCGACAGCTTTTTCAAGAAAAGCGACGCGCATACGAGCTGACCGATCGTTAGATCGCCGCAGTGCCTTCAGTGACGCAGCGGCCGGCGCAGATCGAGTGTCAGCGGAAATTCGCTCACCATTTCGTCGCGCGGCACGAAGATCTTTCCGGGCGTATGGCCGTGATCTTCGAAACGCGCCAGGCGCCGCGCCTCGGCTTCATAGGAATTGACCGGGAAGGTCTCGTAATTGCGGCCGCCCGGATGCGCCACATGATAGACGCAGCCGCCGAGATTGCGGCTGTTCCAAAGATCGATAATGTCGAAGGTGAGCGGCGCATGCGACCAGATCGCCGGATGCAGGCTTGACGCCGGCTGCCACGCCTTGAAGCGCACGCCGCCGACCGCCTCGCCCGAGACGCCTGTCGCGGCGACGGGCACGGTACGGCCATTGCAGGCGATCCTATGCCGCTCGGGCACGAAGCCCGTCACTTTCACCTGCAGCCGTTCTAGCGAGGAATCGACATAGCGCACGGTGCCGCCGACAGCGCCCTCTTCGCCGAGCACATGCCAAGGCTCGAGCGCCTGCCGGATTTCCAAATTCACGCCGCCATGAGTCACGCTGCCATAATGGGGAAAGCGAAATTCATATTGCGCTTTGAACCAATCGGCGTCGAAATTGTAGTCCGCATCCTTGAGATCGGCGAGCACGGACAGAAAGTCCTGCCAGATGAAATGCGGCAGCATGAAACGGTCGTTCAGCGCCGTTCCCCAGCGCACGAATGCGCCTTGCTGCGGCTCGCGCCAGAACCATGCGATGAGCGCGCGCAGCAGCAGTTGCTGCGCGAGCGACATGCGCGCATCCGGCGGCATCTCGAACGCACGGAATTCGACGAGGCCGAGACGGCCGGTGGGGCCGTCGGGTGAAAACAGCTTGTCGATCGAGATTTCGGTGCGATGCGTATTGCCCGTCGCGTCGACGAGAAGGTTGCGGAAGAGACGGTCGACGAGCCAGAGCGGAATGAATCCTTCGCCGGGGTTCGGCACCTGCGCCATGGCGATTTCGAGTTCGTAGAGCGCGTCATGGCGCGCTTCATCAATGCGCGGCGCCTGGCTCGTCGGGCCGATGAAAAGGCCGGAGAAGAGATAGGACAGCGACGGGTGGCGCTGCACATAAAGGATCAGGCTCTTCAACAGATCAGGGCGGCGCAGAAACGGCGAGTCGCCCGGCGTCATGCCGCCCATGGCGATGTGATTGCCGCCGCCGGTGCCCGTATGGCGTCCGTCGAGCATGAATTTATCGGTGCCGAGCCGCGACAGCCGCGCTTCTTCGTAAAGCACGGTCGTCGTCGTGACAGCCTGCCGCCAATTGGTCGAGGGCTGGATGTTGACCTCGATGACGCCGGGATCGGGCGTCACTTTGATCATGTCGAGGCGCGGATCGGCGGGCGGCGGATAGCCTTCGATATGGACCGGCACGCCGGTCGCCTGCGTCGTCGCTTCGAGCGCCGCCAGAAGCTCGAGATAATCTTCGAGCGTCGTGACCGGCGGCATGAAGGCGCAGAGCACACCATCGCGCGGCTCAAACGTAATGGCGGTGCGCACGCTGCCCGTCGCCATCCCTTGCTCGGCGTGCGCCTGACCTTCCGTCGTCGGCTTGAAGCTATAGAGTTGCGCGAGCTGCTGCGGATCGGGCAAAGGCGCCCGCGGTTCCAGCGGATCTTGCGGGATGATGAAGGGATAGGACGAGGGCGGAATATAGGGCAGCGAACTGATCGGCAGGCGGAAGCCGATCGGTGAATCGCCCGGCATCAGAAACAGCCGGCCGCGCCGCAGCGGCCATTTCTCGCTGGTCCAGCGGCGTTCGGGCAGAGCATTCCAGCGTTGCACCGGCAGAACGAAGCCGGAGGGTTTCGAAAGACCACGCTCGAAGACGCGCACCATGCGGGCGCGGGCTTCCGGATCTTCGATCTTCGAATTGAGCGGATCGACGTTGACCGGGAGTTCCGCCTCTTTGAGCATCCAATGCGCCGGATCCTCGAAGGCTGGGATCATATAATCCGTGGCGATGCCCAATCGCCCGGCGAAGTCCTTCGCGAAGATTTCCGCGCCTTCCACCTGCGTCGGGACCTTTTGCGCCTCGACGGCGATCAGTTTCGGATCATGCCAGATCGGCTTGCCGTCGCGCCGCCAATAGAGCGAAAAGGCCCAGCGCGGCAGGCTCTCGCCCGGATACCATTTGCCTTGTCCGTAATGCAGGAAGCCGCCGGGCGCGAAGCGTTCGCGCAGCCGGCGGATCAGCTCATCGGCGCGCTGGCGCTTCGTCGGGCCGACGGCATCGGTGTTCCATTCCGCCGATTGAAAATCATCGATCGAGATGAAGGTTGGCTCGCCGCCGATGGTGAGCCGAACGTCTTGCGCTTCGAGATCGCGGTCGACTTTTTCGCCGAGCTGATCGAGCGCTTGCCAGGCCTCGTCCGAAAAGGGCCGGGTGACGCGCGGGGCCTCTTTGATGCGCTCGACCTTCATCGAGAAAGAGAACTCGACCTCGGCCGGATCGACGGCGCCGGTGATCGGCGCGGCCGAGCGATAATGTGGCGTCGCGCAGACCGGAATATGGCCTTCGCCGCAGAAAAGGCCGGAGGTCGGATCGAGCCCGATCCAGCCGGCGCCGGGAATATAGACCTCGGCCCAGGCATGCAGATCGGTGAAGTCGTGATCCGTGCCGGAGGGCCCATCGAGCGCCGCGACATCCGGCTTCAACTGGATCAGATAGCCAGAGACGAAACGCGCCGCGAGGCCCAGATGGCGCAGCATCTCGACAAGCAGCCAGGAGGTGTCGCGGCAGGAGCCGGATTTGAGCGTCAGCGTCTCTTCCGGCGTCTGCACGCCGGGCTCCATGCGGATCAGATATTTGATATCGCGTTGCAGCTTGGCATTGAGATCGACGAGAAAATCCGTCGTGCGCTCGTCGCTCTTCGGCAGATCGGCGAGATAGGCCAAAAGCGCCGGGCCGGCTGGTTCGGCTTCGAGATAGGCGGCAAGCTCGACCGCGAGTTCCGCCGGATAGGCGAAAGGATAGGCTTCCGCATAAGGCTCGATGAAGAAGTCGAAGGGATTGAAGACGCGGAGTTCGGCGGTGAGATCGACTTCGACTTTGAAGACGTCGGATTTTTCCGGGAACACGAAGCGCGCGAGCCAATTGCCGTGCGGGTCCTGCTGCCAGTTCACGAAATGCTGGGCCGGCGTCACCTTGAGCGAATAGCTCGCGATCTTCGTCCGGCAATGCGGAGCCGGGCGCAGACGGATCACCTGCGGGCCGAGGTTGATCAGCCGGTCATAGGTGTAATGCGTGACATGATGCAGGGCGACGAGGATCGACACGCGGCAAGTCCAATCTGTGGGGAGAGCCGGGTTGTTTCAGTCGCGGGAGGGGAAGTCAAGCGATGGGAGAACGCTCTCTGGAGAAAGCCGAAAAGAGATAACGGGTGGTGATAGGCTGCCGATACGCGGCGAGCAGGCGCACACTTGGCTCGGGTACGCAGTAAAATAATCTAGGCGGCGTTATCCTGTTATTCGCCGCAGACGTGACACTTGCCTGCGTGAGCATCGGCATTAGCGCCGACTACATTGCTTTTACAGCCCGTATTGTCACACCGAATTCTTGCGACCTTGAAATCCTCACCACACATGATGCAGTGCAGGCTGGAACCAGTCTTATCAAGGTAAGCCGTCTTGCATTTGTTCAAATCTAACCGAGCTTCAATTGCATTGGAGCTGGTGATGCACGCGTGGCACAAAAACCTTCGGACGCTCTTATCTCGTCCAAACAATTGTTTGAACTCTGACTTAGTAAATGCGCTAAATGTATAGGGTAATTCATACATTACTTCTATTTCGGGCGATGAATATCTATCATCGTACAAAAATGCCTGCCGTGTTTGAAACGCAAACAAGACCCGGTCATTCAACCAAGCTCTGTCACGCCACAGTTCTGTGTACTGAAACGCTAGAATTCGCAGCAACTCTTTGGGGCTAAAGCGTTTACCGGAGTGGCCCAAATGCGCTATCTTATTGCGCAAAGAACGCACCTCATTATATGTTCGAATAAATTCATCACTCAAAGGTTCATTGCAAACAGTATTTACCGCTGCGGGCAAGTCTACCGCGTCTAGCGTTTTAAGGTCTGAAAAGTCCAATTTTTTGGGAGTCGAACTGAACCTTGCTTCATTCCCGACCAATAGAAGGAAGGGACTGACACTGCAGATCTTAGCTTTAAGGGCAAGCTCATTCGATTGTTGTGTGATTGTACATATCGATTGGAGCTCTAGCTGGGACGCCTCGATGTATGAGGCCCATTCGGTCTCCCAAATTACCTCTGTCGACTTCGGATCGATGCCGGGATCGAACGTTTGATCGAATTCTGCTTGAATACTTATCAGAGTGCTCCAGGCCGAAAAGTAGAGGCGAAGAGCCACTTCATTGAGGCTATCAGGCGTCGGAATATTAGTGATCAAGGCGTGCCGCGCATAAGATTTATAAAAAACTGGATTATCATAACTCTATATTTTGATCACACAGCATTCAACCTAGTGGATAAAATCTGACGTTTGAGTCCTTTGAGGGATTCTCGGCGGTCGCGGCGCATGCGAATCTGCGCCATGCGCACGGGAATATCCATCACAGTATCGGGGACCGACCGGGATCGGCTCGC
>JBKQRA010000220.1:0-19802 GCA_052144065.1 Methylovirgula sp.
GTTGAATGAGAGTCCGTCGCAACGACACGCAACCACAGCGCCCAGCGCCGATAATTTCGATCAGCCAGGTACGCCGATCAGCAAGGCGACAGGGCAGCCATCAAGCAGCTTGGCGAGCGGCGCACGCGCATTTTCGATCACTGCAGGGCGGTCGAGCAGCACATTATGAAACCGCAAATTGGATAGGCTTGCCGGCAGCGACAGCGCACTGGTTCCCCAGCGCGCCGGCGGCACGCTCAGCGCACCGTCCGCGAGTCGCAGCGTCAACCGAGACGCGACCACAACGGCCGCCGCTCCCTCATATTGGCGTGCAAAGGCAACGACATGCTCGGCCATCGCATCATCGAGAGAAAGCGGCACATAGCTGCCGCGCGCGAAGAGATCAAGATGCGCGCGCCGCGCCGCCAGAGCGTCGCGGATGAGCGCCTGCTTGATCGCGCCTGAGCGCCAGTTCGATGCGAGCGCCGCAACGCCCTTGCCCGCGCCCAAAACCTTCATGCGGCCGGCAAAATCGACCGGGCGGCGGTTGTCGGGATCGACAAGACTGAAATCCCAATAATCCGTGCCCTGATAAATGTCGGGAACACCGGGCGACGTCAGCTTCAGAAGCGTCTGCGCCAGACCATTGGCGGCGCCCGCCGCCGCTATGCGCTGCACGAAGCCGGCGATCTTCGCTGGCCAATCCTGCACGAACAGCTGCATCAAGAAGGCATGCGCGGCCGACTCATAGGCTTCGTTCGGCACCGTCCAATCGGTCGCGAGCTTTGCCTCGCGCAGCGCCTTCAACTGCCATTCCGCCACACGATCGGCAAAGACGCGCAGCCCTTGCGGATCATTCGCCGCGAGATGCAGCGGCCAGGCGCCGACCAGCGTTTGAAACAATAAAGATGCATCCGCGAAACTCGGCGCGCGCGCGCCGTCGATATCCGCAAAGAGCGGTTCCGCCTCATTCAGCCATTCGGATTGAATCCGCGCCCATTCGTCGGGAATTTCACTCAACACCGCGAGACGCGCGCGAACATCTTCGCCGCGCTTATGATCATGCGTCGCGGTAGCCAGCATCGCATGAGGAAAATGCGCTGCGCGCTCCGCCGACTGCTTGTGGAAAGCCACGATGCCGTCGCCGAAATGGCTCGGATCGAAGCCCACGTCATTGCGCGACAGCAGCGGCGCATAGCGATAGAAGGCCGTGTCCGCCACCGATTTCGCCGCAAGCGGCGCACTGAGCTGCTGAAACCTGCGGATCGCTTCGCGATGGAAGATCGGCTCGCCGCCCACCCGCACCTCGCCGCCGAGCCAGCCCGCGAGCTGTTCGAGAACAACGCGATCCTGAGGCAGGCAGCTGCGCATTGCTGCCGTCACAGCCTCACTCAAATGCTGCTTGTCCGCGGGCGAACCGCCGCGCGGGCTCGCATAAGACCGATAGACGCGCATATGCGCCAAAATCTCGATCAAGGTCCGCCGCAGCGCCGGCCGCGCCAAATCGCGCGTGGCGAGATCCTGCTGGGCCAGCCGATGGAGAGCCGTGACAGCCGCCTCCAATTGGCTCGCAAAGCTGCGCTCGAGACTCTCGCGCCGGCTGATGTCTTCCTCGACCGCGAAATCCGCGCTGCGTCCGCTGAGCGAGGCCCACCACCGCACCAGCAAATCACGGCTGCGCGGCTCGTGCTGCAGCCTTGAGACCTGAACCATGAAGTCGCAGCCGCTCGTGCCGTCGCAGCCCCAATCGTCCGGCAGCTCTTCGTCCGCGCCTAAGATCTTCTCGACGATGATATACGGATGATCGGCATCTCCTTCGCCGGTCCGCAGCATGTCGAAGAGCGCCCGAAGCCGCTGGCAATAGGCCTTTGGATCAGCCAGACCATCGATATGGTCGATACGCACGCCGTCGATCAGCTTCTCGGCGAAAAGGCGCAAGATCGTCGCATGCGTCTTTTCGAAAACATCGTCGTCTTCGACACGGAGCGCGGCAAGCTCATTGATGTCGAAAAAGCGCCGCCAGTTGATCGCATCATTGGCGCTGCGCCACCAAGCGAGGCGGAAATGCTGCTGCTCAAGAAGCGCCTGCAGCCGAACTCTTCCGCCAAAGTTCGCCGCATCGAAGGACTCGAGCGGATATTGCTCGATATCGTGCCGATGCAGAGGATCGATCGGAAACACATGCTGGAAGTAATGTGCTTCGTAGCGATCGAAACTCTCGTTAAAAACAAGCTGAATCTCGCCCTCGCGCAGCGCATCGCCATAGGGCCGGCCGAGCACCGGCAGCAGAACCTTGTCCTTCAGCGCCGGATCGTCGGGCTCCCAGTCGATGTCAAAGAAATGCGCATAGGCACTTTGCCGGCCATGCTGAAGCACGTCGAGCCACCAGCGATTGTCGGCGCCCACCGCCAGGTGGTTCGGCACAATATCGATGATGATGCCAAGTCCTGCCTCGCGCAACGCGGCGACGAGCCGGCGAAACCCGGCTTCGCCACCAAGCTCCGGACTGATCACCGTCGGATCGACGACATCATAGCCATGCAGCGAGCCCGCCCGCGCCGTCATGATCGGGGAGGCATAGAGATGGCTGATGCCGAGGCTCGCCAGATAAGGCACGACGGCGATCGCGTCGTCGAAGGTGAATCCCTTATGGAATTGCAGGCGCATTGTGGCGCGCGGCAGGCTCATTTGCGATGTCCGCGCACAAGCCGGAAGACACGCGCCTGGACCTGCGGCGCATCGACGATGCGATCAACGTCCAAAGCAATGGCGGCGTCGACAGCCGGTCGAGGCTCGGTCGAAATCGATACCATCGGCGCGATGATGTCTGCCGTTTCGAAGGCTTTCCACAAGTCCGAACGCTCACGATTTCGTGCCTGGTTTAAGGCTGTCACGTCGTCATCTTGTCCAAGCAGATCGCGGTCTGCGTACAACGCAATGTCAAGCCCGCGCCACCACCAAGCGATCGTGGGAAGATCATGTGTCGATGTCATGGCCACCGCGTCACGCCGCCAAGTCTTGGGTGATGTCTTTGGCGGAAGAAATGTTTCTTTGTCGCGGGCAAACCATAGAACATCCATTCCTGCGATCGCGGCATCCGCCAGCGAGTCTTGAATCCCTCGAGGACCGTTTTCGAGATTGTCGCCAATGATGTCCGCTTGATGGCGGACCGACTCGAGTTTCAAAAGGCGCAAAAGATCCAACGACGGATAGGTGAGATAAGCGCCTTCATTCGGAGGTCGGCGCGACCATGCTTGACTGCCCCCACTCTCCATGCTCACGGCAAGATCTGCAATGAGACCGATCCGCATCCCAGCGTTTTTTTGCAGCCGCCTGCGCGGATGCAAACGACTCATCGGCGATCCATTGCAAGAAGACATGGAACGCGACATCTCGTGGATACGCGGATGCGAAATCCGCGACCGCGGACTCTGCGGATCGCGCAACGCCATTGGCCATACGCGCCAATTCACGTCAAGCGGCCCGGCGTGTCGTCGCCCAGCATAAATCGCCTCGAAGCGTGCGTGATTTTCCATCGCATCGCCGCCCGCATGGCGAAAGCTTTGAAACGGATTGGCGAGATCGCTGTTTGGCTGTGTCGCAAGGCACGACCAGAAATCATCGAACACATTTCGCAACAGTAAGAATTTTTTTGCTGCGACATTTGGCCAGTCGATAAGCAGCGTGCCGCCACGTCGCTCTTGTCCTTGTTCGAGATCCGATCGCTGCGACGGTGTCGGCACCGAAGAGGCATGTGGGATCGGCGAACAGTGGATTGAGGAATAATAAGCTCGACGGCGAATAGGGACTAAATTTCGTAACATCCCCGGCAAAGAGCGCATGCGTCGGACAGAGCGCAATAGCGTTCGGCGCCTTGTGCCGCGGCTTCTTCAGCAAGCCTCTTCAGCGCCGTCGCATCGCCAATGCCAGATCCCCGTTGCAGCGCAGACCAGAGAGTTGCGCGACAAGACCCCTAAAGTCTGCGATCGCCCGCAATATCTCGCAGGCCGATGCAGCTTCGGCACGACGGCCAGTGCGATGACGGAGCCTGCAATTTCGCGCTGATGATAGCCGGCGACATCGATTGGCGGCAGCGCAATGGAATCGGCGCCGCGCGCCGTCGTCGTTCGTTTCGCCTGCTTCGCCTCAGCCGCTCCCTCTTGACGCGATAATCTATAATTATTAATGTAATTTTAGCCACGAAATCGAGGAGCCAGATGCCAGCGTCAGCGCAGCCGCTTCTGCGGCAAAGCCTGCATGAAACGCTCGTCGCGCCGTTGCGCGAGATGATCCTGCAAGGCGAATTGAAGCCCGGCGATAAAGTCCCCGAAGAGGAGCTCTGTCTCCGCTTCGGCGTCTCGCGCACGCCCATCCGCGAGGCGCTTAAAGTCTTGGCGGCGGAAGGCGTGCTGCAGATCCTGCCGCATCGCGGCGCCATCGTCGCGAAGATCACCGAGGCGCAGGTTGCGGAACTGTTTCCGGTGATGGCCGCATTCGAGCGCCTTGCCGGCAGCCTCGCCTGCGCGCGGGCGAGCGATCGCGATGTCGCGCGCATTCGCAAGCTGCACGACGCCATGATGGCGCATTACCGCGCCGGCAACGAAGCTGCCTATCTGCAGCACAATCGCCTGATCCATGAAGCGATCTTCGATCTCGCCGGCAATGACACGCTCTCGGCGCTCTACCAGCAGATTCTCACCCGCATCAACGCCTGCCGCTTCATCCTGCACAAGAACGCAGCGCATTGGAAAAAGGCGACGGACGAACATGAGGCGATCATGAAAGCGCTGGAAGCGCGCGACGGGCCGCAGCTTGCCGATCTCCTCGAACGCCACGTCACCGGCACCACCGTCGAGATCGCCCGCGCCGTCATCGAGCAGGGCCAGGAAACACCTGCCAACGCACCGAAGCGGGCCCCAAAACCCAAATCAGAATCGAAGCCAGAATCGAAGAAGGACTAGAGTATCGATGAACGCTCCTTTTGAGACCCGCGAGCCCGCAGCCGGCGGCAGGGCGCTGCCGCTCAGCGGCGTCCGCGTGCTCGACCTCAGCCAGGTGATGGCCGGACCTTTCGCGACCATGCTGCTCGGAGATCTCGGCGCCGACATCATTAAGGTCGAGCCGCCGGGCGGCGGCGACCAGACGCGCGGCTCGATGGGGTTCAAGATGAAGGGAAGCGACAGCATGGGCTTCCTCAATCTCAACCGCAACAAGCGCAGCATCGCGCTCAATCTGAAGAGCGATGCCGGCCGCGAAATTCTCTACAAGCTCGTCGAGACCGCCGATATCGTCATCGAAAATTATCGGCCGGGTGTGATGAAGCGGCTGCGCTGCGATTACGAGACGCTGCGCAAGATCAATCCGCGCCTCATCTATGCGAGCATCTCAGGCTTCGGCCAGACGGGCCCTTGGGCCGAGCGCCCCGGCTTCGATCTGATGGCGCAGGCCATGTCGGGCATTCTAAGCGTCACGGGCCAACCGGGCGGCCCGCCGGCTAAAGGCGTTCCCGTTGCCGATATCGGCTGCGGCCTCTTCACCGTCTATGCCGTTCTCGCCGCCTATATCGGTCAGCAGAAGAGCGGCGAAGGCCAATATATCGATGCCTCTCTGTTTGAGGCCGCGCTCGCCTTTTCGATCTGGGATGCCGCCGACTATTGGGGCACCGGAGTCGTGCCGACTCCGCTCGGCACCGGGAATCGGATGGGCGCGCCCTATCAGGCGGTGCATGCTAAGGGCGGCTATTTCGTTCTCGGCGCAACGAACCAAAAGCTTTGGACGCTTCTCTGCGGCGCGCTCGACCGCAAGGAGCTGCTGGACGACCCGCGCTTCACCACGGTCGCCCAGCGTCTTGCCAACCGCGAAGTTATGATCGAAGAGCTGGAGAAGACTCTCCTCACGCGTCCCGCGGAAGAATGGGTCGATCTGCTGCTCGCAGCCGGCATTCCGGCCGCGCCGATCTACACTTATGCCGAGGCTTTCGAGAGCGAACACGGCAAGGCGCGCGAAGCCCGCATCGACATCGATCATCCGATCGAAGGCAAAGTGCCGAACATCGGCTTTCCGGTAAAGCTTGGCGGCACGCCGCAGCAAGTCCGCCATCATCCGCCGCTGCTCGGCGAACATACAGACGCCGTTCTCGCCGAGCTCGGGCTCGACGAAGCGGCGATGCAAGATCTCAAAGCCCGGGGAGCCTTCGCAGCATGAGCGGCCAATCGCAAGGACAAGTTCATTTCACCGTCACGGATGGCGTCGGCGCGATCGTCTTCGACCGGCCGGAAGCACGCAATGCCATGACCTGGGCCATGTATGATGCGCTCGCTGCGATCTGCGACAAGATCGCGGCCGACACGAGCCTGCGTGTCGTGACTTTGCGCGGCGCCGGCGGTGCCGCCTTCATCGCCGGAACCGACATCGAACAGTTCCGCGCCTTCTCCTCGCCTGAGGATGGCGTCGCCTATGAAACCAAGATCGATGAACGGATCAGCCAGATCGAACGTCTGCCGGTCCCGACGCTTGCGATCATCGACGGCTGGGCGGTCGGCGGTGGCCTTGCGATCGCGACCGCTTGCGATCTGCGCATTGGCAATCCATCCGCGAAATTCAGCGTACCGATCGCGCGCACGCTCGGCAATTGCCTCTCCACCGCCAATATGGCGCGGATCATCGCGGGCTTCGGACTTGCCCGCACGAAGCGCATGCTGATGCTCGCCGAGGCGATCGATGCAGCCGAAGCGCTGAGCTGCGGCTATCTGCTCGACATCGTCGCGCCCGAGCTGATCGAAGCGCGCGTCGCTGGCCTCTGCGCGACGCTGGCCGGACATGCGCCAAAGACGCTCTTCGCCATCAAGGAAACCGCACGGCGCCTGCTCGCTGTGAACGAGCCAGATGCGAAGGATCTCGTGCGCGATTGCTACGGCAGCCAGGACTTCAAGATCGGCATCGAGGCCTTCCTTGCCAAACAAAAGCCTGTCTGGACCGGCCTCTAAGATTGACGGCAACGCGACAAACTGTGCCGCGGCCATTCACACTCGCGCCTGATCTTCTCCTTCGGTATAAGCGGCGCACCCTTGGCACGCACTGCTCTTGCATGGTGCTCGCCTTGAACGCCGCGTGGGAAGGACGAGATGAGCGAAGCCGATGCCGATGCGGCGGCAAATGCGCAGGGACCGGCCGCAAGCGCGATTGCTCCTGACGCTTCGAAGACTCGCTCGCGCCTGTCCGCGACGGTTCTGAGTGCAGGCGCGATCGGCAATATTCTCGAATGGTATGATTTCGGCCTCTACGGGCTATTCGCACCAGTTCTCGCCGGACTGTTCTTTCCGGCCACCGATCGCATCGCCGCGCTGATGAGCGTCTATGGCGGCTTTGCCATCGGCTTCGTGATGCGGCCGATCGGCGGCGCGGTGCTCGGCCATTTCGGCGATCGGATCGGGCGCCGTTTCGTCTTGATCTGCTCCATCGTCATGATGGGCATCACGACGACGGCGATCGGCCTTTTGCCGACCTATCGCACGCTCGGCGTCGGCGCGCCGCTTCTGCTCCTGGCCTTACGGGTCCTGCAAGGCTTTTCGGTCGGCGGCGAATTCACTGGATCGGTTGCCTATCTCGTCGAAAACGCGCCGCCGCACCGCCGCGGCTTCGCCGGAAGCTTCGCCAATATCGGGTCTACGACAGGCATATTGCTCGCCGCCATTCTGGTCACGCTGACCACGACGTTCGCCGATCGCGCGAGCCTTGAGAGCTTTGGCTGGCGCATTCCCTTTCTGCTCGGCGGCGTGATCGCGGCCGGCGGCTTCATCTTGCGCAATCGGCTTGGCAGCGAGCATGACTCAGCGATCCGAAAGCCGCCCGATCTGCCGCTGAAGCAGGCCTTCGCCGAAGCGCCGCGTACGATGTTCTGGACGGTGCTGTTCACCTCCGGCTATGGCGTCGTCAATTATCTCACCATGGTCTTCCTGCCGACCTATGCGCATGAGTTCGGCGGCATCAGCGAAGCGAAGGTTCTCCAAATCAATACGGCGGCGCAGGCTTTGGCGCTCGTCGTCGTGCCGCTCGCCGGCTGGCTCAATGATCATCTGATCCGACGCCGCACCCTTTTGGTTCTCGTCTTTCTCTGCGAATGCGCCGTCGCCATCGGCTGCTTCGCGCTCGCGCATGGCGGCGGTATCGCCGGCCTTTGGGTCGCGCAAATGACCTTCGGGCTTTTGTTCGCGCTGGTCATGGGCACGGAGCCCGCGATGTTGAGCGAGCAATTCAAGAGCGACTACCGCCTGAGCGGCTATTCCCTGTCTTTCAATATCGGCATCGGCATAGCCGGCGGCACCTCGCCGATCGTCGCGACGGGCTTGATCGCCAAGACCGGCAATGTCTTCGCGCCCGGCTGGTATCTGATGCTCGCGGCCGCCATTGCCACCGGAGCGGCCTTCATGCTCGCCGACCGCAGCCGTGCGCAATTGCATTAATGGCTTTTAAGGCCCGATTTTTTAACCGGCTTCGGGCAAGCATCATCCGCTATCGTTACGGAAAGCGTTTCGCAAAAGGGATGAGCAATGAATCTGCAGCGTGCGGAGACATATTCAGACACACTACCGCATCCTGCGCCCATCATCGGCCTTGCGGCCATCGCCCGGCACGGATTTGCCGGCAATGATCTCGAGCCGGTGCGTCGCGCTTTGGCAAAGCGTGCGGCGGAAGCCCAGGATGTCGGCGCCCTGCTCGATCTGTCGATCGTCGAACTCATCTTGGGCCGGCGCGAGAATCGCCTCTCCTTCCAGGCCCGCGCCATCGCCGATCAGCGAATCTATCGACTCGCGCCCGCGGTCGAAACCGTTGAGCCCTTGCGCCTGCTCGCATTCATGGCGCCGGGCGATTTCATGGCCAATACGCCCGTCGAGTTTCTGCTCGAAGGCAGCAGCGTCCGCCTCGACATTCTCTATGTTCTGCCGGGTGAGCCGCTGCCCGCATTCATCCCTGAGCATGACATCGCGCTGATCGCGATTGCCGAATCCGAACCCAATCGCGCTCTGCTCGATGCTTTGCGCGAGACGACGCAAAACTGGCCTGTCCCTGTACTCAACGCACCGGGCCTCATCGCGCAGTTGACGCGCGATGGCGCCTATCAGCTGCTGCACGATATCCCCGGCCTCAGCATGCCGGCGAATGCGCGCGCCGACCACGCGAGTTTGCTTGCCGTCGCCGAAGGCACGCAGCCGCTTGAGAACATTGCGCCAGATCTCAAATATCCGATCATCGTGCGGCCCGTCGGCTCGCATGGCGGCCAGGATCTCGAAAAGATCGACGCGCGCGAGCGGCTCAAGACCTATCTCGATCGCCGGCCGGAGGCGCAATTCTATATCGCGCCTTTCATCGACTACAAAAACGACGACGGTCTCTATCGCAAATATCGCATCGCGCTGATCGATGGCCGCGCCTATGGCTGCCATCTCGCCATCTCACGCCATTGGATGGTGCATTATCTCAACGCCGACATGCTGAACAATCCGCTCAACCGCGCCGAGGAAGGCAGATTTCTGACGCAATTCGAGACGGCGTTTGGCCAGCGCCACGAAGCCGCTCTCAAAGAGATCGCGGCACGGACCGGCCTCGATTACTCACAGATCGATTGCGCCGAGACAGCCGACGGACGGCTGCTGCTGTTTGAAATCGGCACCGCCATGATCGTCCATTCGATGGATCCGGCGGATGTGTTTCCCTACAAGCAGGACGCGATGGCAAAGGTCTTCGCCGCCTTCATCGAGATGATGCGCGGCAAGACGCAGCGCCAGGTCGAGCGGGCAAGCGCGTAACCGGCGCCGTGCCGGCTACGCTAGAAGGTCAGTCCGTGCCTTGCAGCTTCTGCGCATAAAGCGCGATGGTGCGGGCATAGACGTCGGCCTTGTTCCACTGCAGGATCACTTGATAATTCGGCTCGCCCGGCCCCCAACCCGCGCCGCGCTGCCAGCCGTAGCCTTTCAGAAAATTGGCAGTCGAAGCCAGCACATCCGGCGCATCGTGCAAGAGGTCGGCGCGGCCGTCACCATCGAAATCGACCGCGAATTTCATATAGGCCGAAGGCATGAATTGCGTCTGGCCAAGTTCGCCGGCCCAGGCGCCATGCATCTGGCTCGGCGAAAGATCGCCGCGCGCGACGAGACGCAAAGCATCGAACAATTCGGCTTTGAAATAGTCCGAGCGGCGGCAATCATAAGCGAGGCTCGCAAGCGCCCGAATCGTTGGGAAATCGCCGATGACGGCGCCGAAATCCGTTTCCAGGCCCCAGATCGCAACGATCACCGAACCCGGCACACCATATTGCTGCTCGATCCGCGCCAAGGTCGCCGAATAGCGCTTCATTAAAGCGGCGCCCTTGCTCAGCCGGTAGCTGTTGATCATGCGACCGGAAAACTGCGCAAAGGTCTGGTGGAAGACATGCTGGCCGCGATCATGCGACACGACATTGGCATCATAAGTGACGCCGTCGAGACCGGCGGCAATCGCCGATTGCGGAACGCCGGCGGCCGCCGCTTCCTGCTTGATCTGGCCGAGCCACGCATCGAAGCCAGCTGGGTCGCGGCAGCGCGCTTGCGCATGAACTTGGTCCGGCAGCAATGCACCGCCGCAAACGAATGCAACGAAGGTTGCGAAACAGAATTTGGCCAATCTGGGCATACGACGCCTCCAGCCTAACGAAAGGCGCACGCCGGACAGCCCTCCGTTTGTCGCGCCGGCTTTTCCTTAATCGGTGCAGCAAAACCCGTCTATCGCCGAGCCGGCGGATTTGATTCGTCGCGTGCGCCACCGCACCTCTAGCCAAGCTCAAGGAGGGATTCAATTCTCGCGCAGGGTTGATTCGATAAATTGGCGGGGTGCAAAGGTCGCAATTAACTTATCCTGGGCGGCGGGCTAAGAAGCGCCTATTCGGAGGCGATGCCCCGCCCATGATTCCGAGGAGATGTTCCGTGAAGCCGTCGGTCCTCTTTGCGCTGATACCGCTCCTCGCCATTCCGATGCACGCCGACGCGCGCGCCGAAAAGGTGCCGCAGCTTGCCGTCGAAAGCTCCTGCCACGCCGCCGAGGCCTATGGCCTCACGGATCCGCAGCAGACCTATAAGAGCTGCATGGCCGACGAGGCACAGGCGAAGTCGGAGCTTGAAAAGAACTGGTCACACTACAAGAGCGTGACGCGTCGTGACTGCATCGCCGCTGGAGCGGTTCCAAGCCCGAGCTATGTCGAGCTTCTGACCTGCATCGAGATGACCGAGGAAATCCTCAAGCCGCCAGGCAATGCCGCAGGTGGCGGCGGTGGCGCGGGCAACACAGCCGTCGGCTCGCCGCCGCCGCGCCCCGCCTTGGCGCCTGGCCCACGCGCCATGCCGCGCTAAAGATGCAGCATTAGAGCTGCCGCGTTAGAATCGCGTCGCGCTGGCGCGTGGATCGATCGCGGTTCGCTGCGCATTTTCGCCCGATTCTGGCATACCAATGCGCGAATTAGCCACAGGCTGTCCGATGCGTATGATCAGTCTGGTTGTGCGATGCCCAGCTTTCCTACATGCGCAGAACTAAAGGCCTTTGAAAATTTTCGAGCAGGTTTTTCGTCGTTAATTTCAGGATGTTGCGCCGGTTCGGATGGCCCATTTCTGTAGCCAATTTGTCACGCATTCGCCAGAAAAACGCCCGGATGCCAACGAGCTATCGACCGGTCAGCGAAAATCTCTAGGATCATCAAATGTGACTTTTCGAGATAAAAGCACCAAAAGGGGGACGTTGATGCCTAAATTGAATTTGAGACTCCGCACCAGCGGCCGCCGAGCCCGGCTTGCGGTGCTCGCCGCGGCGGCGACTGGCCTTGTTGCGACCAGCTTTGTGTCGGCCCGAGCCGACACGACCGACATTCTGCTTGAGCAGTTGAAAGCCAAGGGCATTCTGACCAAGGGCGAGTATCACAAGCTCAAGGCGCGCCATGAGGCTGAAAAGGCCGGCTATCGCGCTGGCCCGCCCGGCGGCGTGGTCGTCAAGGGCCCTGGCGTCGAATATGTCACCGTTTGCCCGAAGGGCATCTGCATGCGCGTCGGCCAGGTCGACGTGAAGCTCTCCGGCGACCTCGTCTTCGGCGGCGTCGAGCAATTCAAGAGCTATGGCGGCGTGAACCCGGCGGTTGGCGGTCTCGCCGTCGCCCGCAACATTCCGGAAAACGCCTTTGCGGGCGGCCTGCTCCCGAGCTCGATCGCTCTGAGCCTCGCCACCAATCAGATGGGCTATGACCTCGGCTTCACGATTGCTGCCTTCACCGGCGGTAACAACGTGACCTGGGTCGGCGGCGCCAACAGCGCTGGTAACCCGTTTGCTCTCGGCACGGCCGGCATCGATCTTCGCCAAGTCTTCGGCACGATCGGCACGCCCACCGTCGGTACCTTCAAGGTCGGTCGCGATCTCGGCCTCTTCGGCAGCGACGCGATCCTGAACGACGCCACGCTGCTCGGCATGGGTTCGCCGGCGGGTATCGCTGCTCCGAGCAACACGACGCTCGGCCGTATCGGTATCGGCTATGTCTACGCCGACTGGATCCCCGGCGTGATCTACACCACGCCCGACTATCATGGCTTGACCGCGTCGATCGGCGCTTACACGCCGCTTGATGCAACCAATGGTGCAACCCCGCTTCCGGTCGGTGGCAATGTTTTCGCCGGCCACTCGGCTCCGATGGTTCAGGGCCAGATCAAGTGGAAGGGCGAAATCGCGCCCGGCGCCAAGCTCACTCTGTCGGGTGATGGCGTTTGGCAGGAGCAGAGACAGGATAGCGCCAGCACCTTCTTCGTTGCGCCTGGCGCGAGCGTTGAGAGCTGGGGCCTCGATGGCTTCGGCAAACTCGATGTCTATGGCTTCAGCTTCGTGGGCTATGGCTACTATGGCAAGGGCCTCGGCACGACCGGCCTGTTCCTGAACGGCTTCGACGCCCTGGGCAATCAGCGCACGTCTTACGGCGGCTACGGCCAGGCGTCCTACACCTGGGATCGCCTCACGGTTGGCGGCAGCTGGGGCGTCTCTGGCTTGAATGCGACCTCCACGGATATCGCACTCGGCTTCGGCGGCGTCGGCGGCTTGGTGCACTACAACGAAAGCGCCATCGGCTTCGCCCGCTACCAGCTGACGACCTGGATGGCACTGCAGGCTGAGTTTGTTCATACTTGGTCTTATGCCAACCTCGGTTCGGCGGCGCAGAACGACGCTCTCTGGCTCGGCACGGCTTGGTTCTTCTGATCTAGCCTAGCCTTTCAAGGCTCAAAAAAAAGAAGTGCCGAACGGAGATCCGTTCGGCGCTTTTTCTTTGCCTCGAGATCAACGTAGCCGATTATCGAATCAGCGTCCGGCTTTCACGCGCAGAAGGTCGAGCAGATTGGCGCGCGCCACCCCATCCGCCGGATGGTCGCCGACTGCGAGTTGAAACGCGTGGATCGCATCGCGCGAACTCGGTCCGAAGCGTCCGTCGATCGTCCCTTTGTAATAGCCAAGCTGCTGCAACAGCTGCTGCATCTCCGCCTTCTCGCTGCGGCGCCAGCTGACCACATCTTTCGGCCAGGCCGCACGCACGCCCTCGCCGCCGGCAATTCGATCGGCGAGACAGGCGAAGGAGAGCGCATAGGCGTCCGAATTATTGTAGGTCTTGATGACCCAGTAATTGTCGGCGAGCAGAAAGGCCGGCCCCTGCGCGCCCGATGGAAAGATTAGCATCGCTGCACCCTGATTCGGCAGCGGGTGGCCATCGGCCCGCCGCAGGCCGAGCGCACTCCATTCGCGCAAATCCGCGTGCAGCGTGGCATAGGCGAATGTCGGCGGCAGCCGCACTTCCATTCCCCAGCGCTCGCCGGGCTTCCACCCCGCGCTTTTCAGAAAAGCCGCGATCGATGCGAGGATGTCCGGCGCATTGTCCCAAATATCGGGTGCGCTACCTCCGGCATAACTGACTGCATGGGCAAGATAGGCGGAGGGCAGAAATTGGGGGCCGCCCATGGCGCCGGCCCATGAGCCTTTGAACTTGTCGCGCGCGACGCCGCGCTTGGCGAGCATGACGAGCGCGGCGAGCAGTTCGTCGCGAAAGAGGAGGCGTTCCGGCTGGGTGAATGCCAGCGTCGCGAGCGAGCGGATGATATCCTTCTGGCCCATCGCGCGGCCATAATCGCTTTCCATCCCCCAGGCAGCCAGCAGCATCGACGCCGGCACGCCGAATCGCTTCGAGATTGCGGCGAGTTGCGGCTGCCAGCGCTTGGCCAGCGCCTGCCCTTCTGCGATACGGCGGGACGAGACGGCCCCAGCGAAATAGGCGGCAAATGGCCGTTCGAACTCACTTTGCTGGCCAGTGGCCCGGGCGACGCTCGGATCGAGCGTCACGCCGCGGAAGGCTGCATCGAAATGGGCGCGATCGACACCGCGTGCTGCCGCTTCCGGGATCAGCGATTCGACAAATGCTTGAAAACGGCCGCTCTCTTCATCCGAAACGGCGCTCGGCGTTTCGGCCGCATGGGCCGATTCGTCCGGGCTGAGGCCCAGCGGAACCGTGGCTGTTGTGAGCGATAGGCAAAAGACGAGCGCAGCCCGGCTCGGCCTCCCGGCGATCCGCCGAAAATGGGTTATCCGCAAGGGCGCTTGAGGCTTCATCGTTCGCGCGCTCCTGCCGCGGGAAAATCCGTTTGCTTAAGGCCATTTGGGACGCAAGCGTCGCAGGACCTTGGAATGAGGCGGATCGCCGCCGACAAAAATAGCTCGGGTCGAAAAATTGCAGCCCAGATTGGCTGCGTCACGGCAACCTCTGGATTGGTCCGTGCTATGCTTATTATGGTGTTTCCAACGAGGCCGGCCGAGACGATAGTGCTGCAAGCAGGCGACCGAATCTGTGTGTTATTCTGTCGCCACTGACGAATGAATTTCAGCGCGCCTATGACAACCGTCAAGCCGCCGTCACAATCTGCGGGCATCGAAGCACGTGGAACTGCAAACTAAAGGGTACGATCTCAGTGTTGCCGCGCCATCGTTCATGCAGGAAACTTCATCGTTGAAATTTCATCATGCCGACCGAAGGCGAATGGCCCGAATGCGATGGCAACGTACTGACAACAAAGCCTATCTCCCACTTTTTGTAGGCTTTGCATGTCATCAAAGTGCCACCCGACTCGGCCATTAAACCATTTGGTCAAAGGGGGGTCACGATAGTGGCGAAGAAAGATCACGAGACCATCGCGGTCCGAACCCTGTTCTTATCCGACATTCATCTCGGCACGCGCGGCTGCCAGGCGCGGCTGCTGCTTGAATTTCTCAAGCACTACGACGTCGACACGATCTATCTCGTGGGCGATGTGATCGACGGCTGGCGGCTGAAATCCGGCTGGTATTGGCCGCAAGCCCATAACGACGTGGTGCAGAAGCTGCTGCGGCGCGTGCATAAGGGCGCCAAGCTCTTCTACATCCCCGGCAACCACGACGAATTCATGCGCGAATATATCGGCCACAATTTCGGTGGCATCGAGATCGCCGACAGCGCGATCCATGAAGCCGCCGACGGCAAGCGCTATCTCGTCATGCACGGCGATCACTTCGACATGGTCGTCCGCCACGCGCCCTGGCTCGCCTATGTCGGCGACGGCGCCTATACGCTCGCACTCGTTATCAACACCTATGTGAATGCGGTCCGCCGTCGCCTCGGCCTCGCCTATTGGTCGCTTTCCGCCTGGGCGAAGATGAAAGTGAAGAAAGCCGTCAATCACATCGGCAAGTTCGAGGAGCTGCTCTCGCTTGAAGCGCGGCGGCGCGACGTCTATGGGGTTATCTGCGGCCATATCCACCACGCCGCGATCCACGATGATTTTGGCGTCCGCTACATGAACACCGGCGACTGGGTTGAGAGCTGCACCGCGCTGGTCGAGCATTTCGACGGCAGTTTCGAGATCATCCATTGGACCGATGAGATGAAGCGCCTGACCGACACGGAGGTCGTGACGCAGCTGCCACGCCGGCGGCGCGAGGCGAAGGCTTCCGCGGCGTGACAAAACTCCTCATCGCCACCGACGCCTGGTCTCCGCAAATCAACGGCGTGGTGCGCTCGCTTGAGAACATCGCCGCGCATGCGGCCTCCTTCGATATGGAGGTCCGCTTTCTGACGCCGTCCGATTTCTGGACCATGCCGCTGCCCGGCTACGGCGAAATCCGGCTGGCTTTGACGAACCGCCGCAAGATCGCCCATTCGATCAGCGATTTCGCCCCGGACTTCGTGCATATTGCGACCGAAGGTCCGATCGGCCTGGCGGCGCGGCGCGCCTGCCTACGCGAAAACCGCGCCTTCACGACGAGCTATCACACGCGCTTTCCCGAATATGTCGCCGCCCGCGTACCAGTGCCAATCCGGGTGACCTATGCGGTTCTGCGCCGCTTTCACAATGCCGCCGCCGGCACGATGGTCAGCTCGCCGAGCCTCGAGCGCGTGCTGACCGGCCATGGATTCCGCAATCTCATGCGCTGGTCGCGCGGCGTCGACGACACTTTGTTCCGGCCGCGCCCCGAAAGCGTACTCGAGTCCCTGCCGCGCCCGATCTTTCTCTTCGTCGGCCGTCTGGCCGTCGAAAAGAACATCGAGGCCTTTTTGAAGCTCGACCTGCCGGGGTCGAAAGTCGTGGTCGGCAATGGCCCCTTGCAGGCGCGGCTTGCCGCGACCTATCCCGATGCGCATTTCCTCGGCGCACTCTGCGGCGAGGCGCTGGCCGAGGTCTATTCCTCCGCCGATGTCTTCGTCTTCCCGAGCCTCACCGACACATTCGGCATCGTGCTGCTGGAGGCGCTGGCCTCCGGCGTGCCGGTCGCGGCCTTCCCTGTCACCGGACCTCTCGACGTCATCGGCGATTCCGGCACCGGCGTGCTCGCCCATGATCTGCATCAGGCGGCGCTCGGCGCGCTCAATATTTCGCGCGATCGCTGCCGCAAACATGCCGTCAACTTCACCTGGAAGGAAAGCGCGCGGCAGTTCTTCGACAATATCCGCACGGCGCAGCTCGGCCAGGGCACGGTGAAACGGAAATTCGCGCGTTTCGCCGAGTCCTCTTAAAACTCACGCCTCGCCGAGCCATTTCTCGCCGGCCAATTCGCGCCGCGCCTTTTCAAGCTCTTCCGTATAGCGGCGCAGCACATGCGCCTCAGTCAGCATGCCGACGACATGGCGATGCACCGGATCATCGAGCACCGCCAGAGCCTCGCTCTCGCTGCGCTCGAAGAGATCGGCGGCATGCTTGATGTTCATGCCGGGCAAAAGAACATCGTCCCGGTAGCGAAGAAGCTTTTCGACAGGGCTTTGCGGATCCTCGCCGTTTGACACGCTCAGATGCGCATCGGCGACCGATACGAGGCCTGCATAGCGCCCGGCCGCGTCAGTTGCGACCACCCATGTCTTGGAGCCGAGCGGAAACTCTTCCATGAAAATCGCGATCTTCCGATCGGCGGAGACGGTTTTGACATCCGTCTTCATCATGCGGGCGACGGTCAAAGCCCGCATCCAGCCGACGTCATGCGCGCTGCGGATCGATTCGCCGCGCAAATGCAAGCGCCACGTCGCAAAGGAATAGCCGAACATCTGGCGCACGATCACCGAGACGATGGTCGAGGCGATCAGCACCATGATCACCACTTGCAGATCGCCAGTCGTCTCGAGCGCGAGAAAACTCATCGTCAGCGGGCCGCCGATGATCGCGACGGCCAGCGCCGACATGCCGACGGTCGCATAGATCGATGCGTCGGGCGCGATCGAGGGCGCAAGCATCGGCACGACGAGCGCAAAGACCTTCCCGATCATCGCTCCAAGAAACAGCGAGGCAAAGAAGAGACCGCCGCGAAAGCCGGAACCGATCGATATTGCCGATGCGATCGATTTCAAGAGCACCACGATACAGAGCCATGCGAGGCTGCCGCTTGCCGCCGCATAGACGCCCGACAGGGCGCCATGTCCGGAGGAAAGGACCTTCGGCGTCACCAGGGCGAGAACGCCGAGTACGAGCCCGCCGAGCGCCGGCTGCAAAGCGACCGGCACGCGGCTGCGCTTGAAGACGAATTCGACGAAAGTGACGGCCCGCATGATACCGATGCCGACCATCGAACAGAAGAGCGCCAGCATGAAAAGCGCGACGAAATCGGACTGCGTTATGCCCGTGATCGGTGCCAGCTGACCGTTCAACTCCTCGTGTAGACCCAGACCTTTCACGACCATCACGCCGGTGATCGATGCGGCCATGATCGGTGCGAGCCCGAAAGGCGTATAGGTGCCGACGATCAGTTCAAAGGCGTAGAAGGCGCCTGTCAAAGGCGCGCCGAAGGCCGCGCCGATCGCACCCGCCGCGCCGCAGCCCACAAGCGTCCGCATGTCGCTGCGGCGAAGTTTAAGTGCCGCGCCGATCACCGACGCGAATCCGGAGCCGAACTGGGTGAAGCCGGCCTCGAGTCCGACCGAACCGCCGATGCCGGATGAGAAGGCAGTCTGCAGGGTGATCAGAATGCTGTCGATGAGCGACATCCGGCCGCCCTGCAAGGCATTGGCCTCGATCGGATCGATCGGCCGCCGCGGGCGCCATTTTCGGATCGCAACGCCGGTGAGACCCAAGACGAGACCGCCGACGGCCGGCACCAGTGCCTCGATCGGCGCGTTCAGTCGATCAAGGGCGCTCAGCGTTCCGTCATATGCAACGCCATAGAGCACGTGATGAAGAAAGGCGACGCTCCAGCGCACGAGCGCGACGCCGACGCCCGCGATCGCGCCGACCACGACGGCGACGCCGATGAGTCCGAACTCGCTGCGGCGGACGAGGGCACGAAGGCGCGCGGACACATTGAAGTGACCACCTTCCGATGTCAGCGTCGGCGCAGCAGAATCCATCGACTCGAATCCGGCCCGGCTTGAGAGTCCGGACCATGCCTCATTAACGCAAGACGAGGCGCCAATTCATCCCCTTCTCGCGGCCTTCGCACCGACAAAGCTCGCGGTACCTGCAAGGCCAAAGGCGCGCCATCTTCGGCGAAAATGCGACGCGCGCCCCGTCTTTGCGCTAGGCGGCCTCAGCTTCCATCGGCGGCAGGACATTGTCGAGGGCGATAAGGCTGATCATGCGGCCGTCGATGGCAAGGACGCCGCGAACGAAGCTCTTCGCCATTTCCGAAGCAATATCGGGCGTCGGCTGGATTGATTCCCGGGAGACGGTGAGGATGTCCGAGACCGCATCGACGAGCAGACCAACGGCCTGTTTGTCGACATGCACCACCATGATGACATGCCGCGCCGTCGTCTCGGCCGCCGGCAAGCCGAGCCGCGTAGCGAGATCGATGATTGGCAGCACCACGCCGCGCAGATTGATGACGCCGCGCACGAAGCCCGGCGATTGCGGCAAGGGAGTCGCCGGCGTGAAGCCGCGGATCTCCCGCACCGCCATTATATCGACGCAGAATTCCTGAGCCCCGATACGGAAGGCCATCAATTCGCGTCCAGTCATCGTATCGATTCGTGACTCGGTCATTCTGCAGCTCCGCAGCTTAGCGTTTAGAACTCTTCCCACTCGTCGCCATGCGCCTGCGGCTTGAGCGCCGTGTTGCCGCGCGTCACGGGGACGGACTTCACCGCACGCGGCTTCACCGCACGTTGCGGCACGACATCGTCGCGCTCGCTGCGGCCGCCGATCTGGAAGCGGCCGATGAGACGCGTCAGCTCTTCGGTTTCCTGCGACAGCGTGTGGCTCGCCGCGGTCGATTCCTCGACCATGGCGGCATTCTGCTGCGTCACCTGATCCATCTGCGTGACCGCTGTG
>JBKQRA010000221.1:0-6331 GCA_052144065.1 Methylovirgula sp.
TTCGATACCGATCATTCAATGGCGCTGGTGGCGGTGCTCGGCACGACGATCAGCCCCTATCTTTTCTTCTGGCAGGCGTCACAGGAGGTCGAGGAAAAGCTGCGGCGCACGGCGAAGCCGCTTTATATCGCCCCGACCAATCTCGAGGGTGAGCTGGAGCGCATCCGCACCGATACTTGGGTGGGGATGGGCTATTCCAATCTGATCGCCTGGTTCATCATCATCGCGACCGCGGTCACGCTACATGCCCATGGGGTGAAGGAGATCGCGACGGCAGGGCAGGCGGCGGAAGCGCTGCGGCCGATCGCCGGCAATTTCGCCTTCGCCGTCTTTGCCTGCGGCATCATCGGAACTGGACTGCTTGCTGTGCCAGTGCTGGCGGGCTCTGCTGCTTACGCCGTCTGCGAATCCTTCAATTGGGTCGAGGGGCTCGATCATAAGCTGCGCGATGCCCAGTCCTTTTATGGAGTCATCGCGCTGTCGACCTTCATCGGGGCTCTCCTCAATTTCCTCCATGTCGATCCGATCAAGGCGCTTTACTGGAGCGCCGTGCTGAACGGCCTGTTGGCGGCGCCGGTGATGGCCGCGATGATGCTGATCGTCATGAATACGAAGATCATGGGCGCGCTCATCCTGCCGCGCTGGATGATGATCGTCGGCTGGCTCGCGACCCTGGTGATGGCAGCTGCCAGCATTGCCTTTGTCGTGCACGGCAACTGAGCGATCAGCGCTCGCGCCAGATGATTATTGCGAGGCGATGCTTTGGCATCGTGGCGCTCCGCCGCCTTTTGTTCACGTCGTTTCGGCGGATGGGCCAATTGCCGAGGCTTGCAGGGCGCACTATGTCTGCTGTGCACGACGATTTATATCTCCATCAAGGTGCCGCTTGGCCCGCGCGAGATCAGCCTAAGGCAGCAAAATGTCCCAACCCAATGCAACGAAATCCGGAACCTTCAAGGTCGGCGGCGATATCGCCATTCACCGTTTGGGTTTTGGTGCGATGCGCATCACAGGCCCCGGAATTTGGGGCGAGCCGACCGACCGCGCCGAAGCGATCCGGACATTGCAAAAGCTTCCCGACCTCGGGATCAATTTCATCGATACGGCGGATTCCTACGGTCCCGATGTTTCGGAAAAACTCCTGCGCGAAGTGCTGCATCCCTATAAGGGCATGCTGATCGCGACCAAGGGCGGCCTTTTGCGGCCGGGCCCGAACAGCTGGGTTCCGCACGGCAATCCGCAATATCTGATCAAAGAGGCGCATAAGAGCCGCGAGCAGCTCGGCGTCGAGACCATCGATCTCTGGCAGCTGCATCGCATCGATCCCAAAGTGCCGCGCGACGAGCAATTCGCGGCGATCAAATCGCTGATAGCCGACGGCGTCATCCGCCATGCCGGCTTGAGCGAAGTCTCGGTCGCCGAGATCGAGGCGGCGGCCAAGGTCTTCCCCGTCGCGACCGTGCAGAACCGCTACAATCTCGTCGATCGCGGCAGCGAGGAGGTACTGAGCTACTGCGAGCGCCACAACATCGGGTTCATTCCCTGGTATCCGCTGGCGGCCGGCGATCTCGCCAAGGAAGGCTCGCTGCTCGATCAGATCGCCAGGCACCATAAGGCCGCGCCTAGCCAGATCGCGCTCGCCTGGGTGTTGAAGCGCAGCCCGGTGATGCTGCCGATCCCCGGCACCTCCAAGGTCAACCATCTCGAGGAAAATGTCGCTGCCGTCGATATCGTCCTGTCGGACCAGGAATTCGCCGCGCTCGATCGCGAAGGCAAAAGGCTGTCGCAATCGGCGGCGTAACGCCCGCTCTTGACGCGCTCAGGCGCCCGGCGCCAAACTCTCGCTCGCTTCCGGGAAACGCGGCCTTAGCTGCCGCGTTGTCCGATCTGCGCGCAGATTGTGCAGCGAGCGGCGTGGAGTTGCGTTATGGCGCCTCGGGCCAATTGGAAGGGTTTCCTCAAACTTGCCGAATTGAGCTGCCCGGTGGCGCTCTATACGGCCGCCTCGACCTCGGAACGGATCGCTTTCCATACGATCAACCGGGAGACCGGCCATAGGGTCCAACGGCAATTCGTCGATGAGGAGACGGGCAAGCCCGTTCCCACCGAAGACCAGGTGAAAGGCTATGAGGTTGGGCAGGGCCAATATGTCATGCTCACGCCCGAAGAAATTGCCGCTACCGTTCCGCAAAGCGAGAAGACGCTCGAGATCGAGGCCTTCATCCCGGTCGATGACATCGACGACGTCTATTTCGACAAGCCCTATTATCTGACTCCGAGCGGCGCCTCGGCCGACGAGACCTTCGGCCTGCTGCATGCGGCCATGCGCAAGGAGAAGGTCGCGGCTCTAGCGCGCACCGTGCTTTTCCGGCGCGTCCGCACGGTGCTGATCCGGCCTTTTGAAGAAGGCCTGCTGGCGACCACGCTGCATTTCGATTACGAGATCCGCTCGGCAGCGGAAGCCTTTTCCGGTATGCCGGAATTCAAAATCGAAGGCGAGATGCTCGATCTTGCCAAGCACATCATCGCCACGAAAAAGGGCGCCTTCGATCCGCACGCATTCAATGACCGCTATGAGGCGGCGCTCGCCGAACTTGTGCGCGCCAAGCGCGAAGGCTGGACGATCGAGGCACCGAAGCCCGCGGCTTCCGCCAAAGTCATCGATCTCATGGAAGCCTTGCGCCAGAGCGCGGGCGTAAAGGCGGCGCTGCGAACTGCCGCCGCCAAGAAGGCCGCCGGCAAGACAGCGACAGGCAAGACAGCGACAGGCAAGACGCGCGCGGCCGCTGCGACGACCCGCAAGACTGCCGCCAAGAAGCATTCAAAATCTGCAGAAAAACCGGCGGCAAAGGTCGCCGCATCCGGTGGTCGACGCCGCAAAGGCGCGTGACATGGCGCTCGAGACCTATCGGCAGAAGCGCGATTTCAGCAAGACCTCGGAGCCGCGCGGCGTAAAGGCGGAGGATCAGAGCGATCTTTTCGTCATTCAAAAACATGCGGCGCGCCGGCTGCATTATGATTTTCGCCTCGCGATGGATGGCGTGTTGAAAAGCTGGGCGGTGACGCGCGGCCCGAGCCTGGTGCCGGGCGAGAAGCGCCTCGCGGTTCATGTCGAAGACCATCCAATGGACTATGGCGATTTCGAAGGCACGATCCCGAAGGGCGAATATGGCGGCGGCAATGTCATCGTTTGGGATCGCGGTCATTGGACTCCGATCGGCGATCCGCACAAAGGCTATGACAAAGGCCATCTCGAATTCGATCTCGATGGCGAGAAGCTGCATGGCCGCTGGCATTTGGTGCGGATGCGCGGCAAACCGCGCGAGAAGCATGAGAACTGGTTGCTGATTAAAGGCGATGACGATGCGGCGCGTCCGCCCGACGCGCCGGATATTCTCGAAGAAGAGCCGAATTCCGTAAAGACCGGCCGGCCCGTCGAGGCTTTGACTGGCGAGCCGCCGGGGTGGTCGGCTAAGACCGGCAAGATCACGCGGCCGGATGCTCCGACGGCACCCAAGAGCGGGAAAGCTACCAAGAGTACGAAAGCGCGCGCCCTAACGCTGCCCGATGTCGGCAAGCTCAAAGGCGCGGTGAGAGCGGCGCTGCCAAGCTTCGTCGAGCCGGCACTTGCGAGTCTTTCGTCCAAGGCGCCCGGCGGTGCGCGCTGGATCCATGAAATCAAATATGACGGCTACCGCCTCGAGGTGCGGATCGACCAAGGCCATGTCAAGGGCCATGTGAAGCTCATGACCCGCAGCGGCCTCGATTGGACGAAGAAATTCGGCGCGCCTCTGGTCGACGCCTTTCAGGCTTTGCCGGTCGCAACGGCTTTGATCGATGGCGAGCTCGTCGTCGAGAACGATGTGGGCGCCTCGGATTTTTCGGCTCTGCAGGAGGCGCTCAGTTTAGGCCGTAGCGAACGCTTTTTGTTTTACGCCTTCGATCTTCTTTATCTCGACGGCTATGATCTGAGAAACGTCGCCCTGATCGAACGCAAGGAAGCGCTCGCGGCGCTTCTCAAGGATCAGCCAGGGCCTTTGCGTTACAGCGGCCATTTCGAGGAAGATGGCGAGCTCATTCTTCGCCATGCCTGCCGACTCAGCCTCGAAGGGATCGTGTCGAAACTGCGCGAGGGACCTTATCGCTCGGGCCGCAGCAAGGATTGGATCAAGTCGAAATGCGCCGAGCGCCAGGAATTCGTCATCGGTGGCTATGTGCCCTCGACGACGGCGCGCAAGGCGATCGGCTCGCTGGTGCTCGGCTATTACGACGACCAGGGCCATCTGATCCATGCGGGCCGCGTCGGCACAGGCTTTACGGCTGTCGTCGCCGCCGATCTCCGCAAGCAGCTCGCCGCCATCCGCGCGCCGCAAAGTCCCTTTTCCGGACGGCTTACGGCCGATCAGGCACGCCAAGTCGTCTATGTGAAGCCGCAGCTCGTCGCGGAGATCGAGTTTCGCGGCTGGACGGCCGACAAGAGCCTGCGGCATGCGGCTTTTCACGGCTTGCGGCAGGACAAGCCGGCGGAGGAGGTCGTGCGCGAAGATGCAACATCACCTGTATCCGCCGCGCCAAAAAGCTCGGTGAAGCTCACGCATGCTGATCGGCTCTATTGGCCAGAGGCTGGCGTCACCAAGGCTGGACTGGCCGATTATTACACGGAGGTCTGGACGCGGATGGCGCCCTTCGTCGTCGGCCGGCCGCTGTCGCTGCTGCGCTGCCCTGGCGGGATCACCGATACCTGCTTCTTCCAAAAACATGCCTGGAAAGGTTTGAGCCGCTCGATTCATCTCGTCGCCGATCCGGAAGAAAAGAGCGGCGAACCGATCCTTTCGATCGATGATCTGGACGGTCTGATCGGCCTGGTGCAGGGCGGTGTGCTTGAGATTCATCCGTGGGGCTCGACGCTCGCCGCGCTCGAACGGCCGGATATGATCATCATGGATCTCGATCCAGGCGCGGGCGTCGCGTGGCTCGATGTCATCGCTGCCGCAAAGGAATTGCGCGAGCGCTTCGCCGCTGTGGGTCTTACGAGTTTCGTCAAGACGTCGGGCGGTAAGGGCTTGCATGTGGTCGTGCCATTGAAGCCCGTAGCCGGCTGGGAGGCGGTGAGAAGCTTTACGCGCGATATGGCGCTCGCGATGGCGGGCGACAGTCCCGAGCGCTATGTTGCGACGATCACCAAAGCCAAGCGGCACGGAAGGATATTGATCGACTATCTGCGCAATGGACGCGGTGCGACGGCGGTGGCGCCCTATTCGACGCGGGCGCGCGCTGGCGCGCCCGTCTCCATGCCGCTCTTCTGGGACGAGCTTCGCGCCGATATCGGTCCCGCCTATTTCACCGTGATGAATACGCCGACCAGGCTTGCCGATCTCGAAATTGATCCTTGGGGCGATTTCCATCGCGCCGAGGCGCCTTTGCCGTCTTCGATTGTCCCAGCTTCGCGCGTGCGTGGGAAAACGGATCCGGCAGAAAAGGCCGCCGACAAAATGCCGGCAAAGCGCGCTCCCGCCAAGAAGAGTGTGGCCAAGAAGGTGGTGAAGAAAGGTGCGGTGAAGACTCCATCGCGCAAAGTGCCTGCGCGTTCCGCCGCAAAGAAGGCGCCGGCGAAACGAGCCTGATCGCGATAAAAAAAGCCCCGGTAATAAGCCGGGGATATCAAATCAGGCTGCAGAGGATGTCGTCGCGGCGCCCGCCGGGATTTTCGTAACCGCCGGGACGGATTTTCGCGGCCGGCGCTTGACCGCTTTGGCAGCCGAGACGCTGGCCAATATGGTCTCGTTGCCGATCGGCTCCAGCGCGAAGAGCGTGTAATGCGGCGCCGGAAAATTATGCTGATAGAGCGCCTTTGAAGCCACGATCTGGCGCCAGGGGCCACGCTTGTTCCAGATCAGCTCATTTTCGGTAATTTCATCGGGCTCGCCATACTGCTCGATGACTCGTCTCGCCGCGTCGCGGGACTCAGATGGCCAATTGCGAATTGACCTCATAGCGATGCCAGGCATCGTTTCATCTCCGAAGGCTGGCGCCTTGTGGCGACCATTTTTCGCCGCGCGCCGGTTGGATTGCGTGGCCGTAGAACCCTCTAATTCCTTCATTCGTTCCCCGTAGATTGGCGAAGATCCCGCTATTAATTGTATTTCATCGGCGTTGATGTTTGAGCGTGACTTTCGGTTTCAGCGATTTAGCTCGGCCGTTTCAGCTCGGTCGTTTTTTGGTGCGGCTGTTTCTGCGGCCGCCGCTCTTGCCCGGCGGCGGCGGCCTTGTTTCGTCGGCGGCGATGCTTTTGCGCAGCGCGTCCATGATATTGATGACATTGCCGGAGGAT
>JBKQRA010000222.1:0-3395 GCA_052144065.1 Methylovirgula sp.
GCGCTTTTTTCCCGGACAAATGGGTACATCGGCAAGCTGTCGTTCTTGCTGCACGACGCCTGCGAGATCGCCATTGAGTTGGGAGAGGAGCGGATCACGCTCGATATACTACGAAAAATCAAGGACCGCTCGATTCGTGCGGTCACGAAACGCGACGACTGATGTGGCCAAGCAGCAAGGCAAGACGCGGCGACATACAAAAGGTCAGTGGCCCTATCGTCCCAAGCCTCGGCCCGATGAGCTTCTAAGCTCCTACCTCATTCGCATCGCTCAGGGACTTTGTCTAAAGCCCACAACCTTCATGAACAAGATGTGGGGAACTCAAGTAACGCTTATCTCGAAGGATCTCGACGAATTCGCCCCGGACTATATCATCGACCGCATCGCCGAAGGCGTCGACGTGCCCCGCGAAGCCGTCCTTGGTACTACACTGGCGAGTTTCGAAGGCTGGCTGACTGAAACCTATGCGATCGGATCGCATAAGACTTGGATTTTGCCGGTCAGGCCATTTGCCTATAGCCGCCAGAGGTCGGGACTGCAGTATTGCCCCATGTGCCTTGCGACGGATAGGAAGCCTTATTTGCGACGGGCATGGCGTCTTGCTTACTCGACGTGCTGCACCAGGCACGGCGTAGCGCTGCGGGACCGTTGCGCGCATTGCGGCGAGCATCTTCACCCTCATAGGGCGCCGTCGCTGCGCCATTGCTATTCCTGCGGCAAAAGCCTTTCAGACGTCGAGCCAGAATTGATCCCGAGCGCGTCCATCATTGAGCAGCAGCGGCACTTCGAAGGCGCCCTGGAGACAGGTGGCACGACTTTGAATGAACGACCAATCCATTCGCTGTCCTATTTCATGGTCATCCGACAGTTCGCCGCTCTTCTCGTCAACGGTCCGAAAGCCCAGGCTTTCCGCACGGCGGTCGCTGATCAATTCGGCGGCGACGACGCTGAGTTCGAAAAGCCCTCAAAACGGCAGCCGATCGAATACATGACCGTCGCGCAACGATACCGGCTATTCGATCTCATCGAACGTGTGTTGAAGGACTTTCCGTCCCGCTTCGTGACTGCGTGCCGAAAAGCTGGCATGTCCCGATCGCATGTGATCAAGGACATGGCCTTTGTACCCTTTCGTGCTGGATGAGGTTCTTCGTAGCGATCTCGATCGAAGCCCCTACTATCCGACAGATATCGAGGTCGAGGCGGCCGCCAACTGGCTACGCAAAACGCGCGGCGCCGCGAGCTATCGCGATCTGAAGGAAATCTGCGGCGAAAGCCGGATGGCGATCTATCGCTATATGGACTATCTGCGCGTGCCATCGACGCCTTCGCCCTGGCGCGCCAGAGCGCTTAAGTCGCAAGACCAGAAAAAAGAGAATTGATGCCGCGCGCGATGAGCTGTGCATAGTGTTTTTCATCGTGCCATGCATTACCGGGGCGACGGATAGCCTTGATCTCGAATCCCTTCAGTTCGTCTTCATGCCCAAACCACCGTCCTCCTGTTTTCTTTGTAAGATTCAGGATCTGATATGTTGCCCACTGATCGATGCCCTTACCGCTCCTGCGCGCGATAAGTCCGAGCGCCCTCGGATCACCTTCCACCGATCCCATGTCGGCTATCACAACGGGGCCAAAGTCGGTTTCCAGGATCATAAACAGAAGATCGGCTTGCCAACCTTCGCCCTGTACCTTGACGAGTGGCAACTTGCCTTGTCTGTCAGGGCCTCTCGCTATCCGCCAATTGTTTTGCGTCGCAAGATAGGCAACCGCCGCGCAAGTAAGCATCAAAGAGGCTAGATGCACGTCTGGCGCGTTTGAAACGCCATGCGATGAATTCCGTTGGTTACTTCTGATCTCGACATGTGCGACATCGGTCCCGCCGCCACTGCGCCTGTCAGCCGTTGACGCCTCTATCTCTTCGCGTTGATGATCTTGACGAAGCGTCTGTTCTGGACGTGCACCCGATCCGTGAGGCTTATAAGTGATTTCGATCACCTTAGCATCCTCGAAAGAGACGCCTGCCGCGGTTGCGTCAATAGCTGCACGACCTGAGCCGGGGGCTCGCTTGGTCTGCAGACGCAGCGCACTCGCGTGCGTCACCTGCTGACGCTCTTGGGGTTGCGGCAAATCTTCTACATGAGTTCCGCCTGGATAGATCACTTCGATCGTCTTGAATTCGCAAGGCGGGACCATCGACAGGATGCGGGTGATTAGCATGCGAGGCTGGGGTCCCTTTTTCGGAGCCTCTATTAAAATCCACCGGCTCTCGAATGAACATTGAACTGGCATGCCGAATGGGTAAGGCATCTCTACGAATTCTGAGCCTTCGTTATGCCAAGAGCGGCTCGCGCTTAGTTTCGCAAAAACGGCGTCGTGGGCGCGCCTAACTTTCTCATTCGTGAGGATCAGGGCCGAAGTCATTGCTTCAGCACGGGTCGGCCGCCGCGAGCATGAGAGAAGTACTGTTTCCTTATTTTTCCAGCCGCTGTTTGAACGATCGATCAAGAACCGATCGCGCGTCACGGCCGGATTTCGAATCCCGTCAAACATCTGTCGCAGAAATCCGGAACTCGCACCGAAGAGCGCGCGGATGAATTCCATGACCGGGATAATTGCTACCTTATGTTCATAGGTATCGCCCAACATCACTTTGTAGAAAGGTGCCTGTTCCTGGCCGCGCAGCGGATAAAATCGAGCATCATCATCCTCTACAAGATCGGAGAGATCGATAACCGAGCGAAAACTTATTAGGTTTGACGTGGGCGGCGATCGGCGATGCTCGATCATCCGCCCGTTTTGCCAGCGCGATCCTATCGGCATCAAAGGCAACTGGCCGCAGCCGATCAAACGCGAGATAGCACGCTCCGACCTGCTGAATGTATAGCGGGTCGCGGGATCTGGGTGCGCGAGGAACACCTCAATCTCGACTTCGGCTCCGCCGCCCGATGGCTTATGGACCTTGCCGTAACCGACGACCTCGACGAGGCGAGCGAATCCGTCTATCTTGATGAGGGGCCGAGTCGACATGGCCGAATTATATCAATGGATTACTGAATCGCGAGTCTTTAGGCAGCGGGTCATGAGTTGGAGGGGAGCGCCGAATCGGCTAGCCGTCTATTTCTGCCTCGAATTGACTTCAGAGAGACGAACTCTCCTTGTTGCCATTATTGCGAAAGCATTGTGCTCTCTCTTGCTCCTACGGGTATGGAGGTCGAGCCCACATGCATCGATGAGCGGTAGCGCCCGCTATTACATCAGCTAATACCGACAAATTCAGACGGCACCTTGCGAGTGCGGTTAAATTGCGCGCCGAATGCTCACTCTGTTGATTTCCACCGAGAGTTGACCCGGCGTTTCCGCCGAGAACTGACCCGCCTGTTATGTATGTTTCGGGTCTG
>JBKQRA010000223.1:0-20873 GCA_052144065.1 Methylovirgula sp.
CCGTTCACACTTGTCGACGATGCCGGTGCGCCTGTCACGCAAGCAACGCTCGCCGGCAAGCCATCCGTCATTTACTTCGGGTACACCTTCTGCCCGGAGGTCTGCCCGACGACGTTGTCTGACCTCTCGCGATGGATCAGCCAACTTGGACCCGACGCCGACAAATTGAACTATGTCTTCGTGTCGATTGATCCTGAGCGCGATACGCCCAAGGTCATGCACGAATATGTGTCCTCGTTCGATAAGCACATCCGTGGATTCACGGGAACACCTGCACAGATCGCGAAGATCGCAAAGGAGTATCGCGTGTATTACGCGCGAATTCCTTCCAAGGATGGCGGTTATCTGATGAACCATACCGCCTTGCTCTACCTCATGGACGCACATGGTAGCTTCGTCGGCACCATCGCTTATGAGGAGGCGGATACGTTGGCCATTGCCAAGCTGAAACGTTTGGTCGGGACGACAGTCACGTTTTAATCCGCGGCTGAAATTCTGTCTCGCTGGGCTGAGGCATTCAATCGACGATCGCAAGTCGCACGTCTTCATTCGCGCTTCTCTTCGCAATTTGGATTTGCTCGGGAAAAGCGCAAAGATTTTGGGCCGACTTACAGGCCATCTTTTTCGCCACGAAGCAAGAGAACGCCGTGGCTGCTAATAAAGGACCTATTCATGTCGACTGCTACGATAGCTCGAACGCCTTTTAGCTGGCGCAGGTTTCTTGTCGTTGTCGGACCTGGGCTTGTCGTCATGCTCGCCGACACGGACGCCGGAAGCGTGATCACGGCGGCGCAGAGCGGCGCGCAGTGGGGCTACAGCCTGCTGCTGCTACAATTTATTTTGATCCCGATCCTTTACATCGTGCAGGAGCTTACCGTGCGACTTGGTCTGGCGACGGGCAAGGGACACGCCGAACTCATAAAACAGCATTTTGGATTGGGCTGGGCTTGGCTCTCAGTGGCTGCGCTGATCCTGGCGTGTCTTGGCGCGCTGCTCAGCGAACTTTCGGGGCTAGCGGGCGTAGGCAATCTAATGGGTATTCCTGTTCCTATAACGATGGTTCTCGTTGTGACGGCACTCGTCGTTACCACACTCACGCACAGCTATTTGACCGTCGAACGCATAGCCATCATCGTTGGCAGCTTCGAACTCGTGTTTTTACTCGTGGCCTATTTGGCCCATCCCGCTCTTGGCGCGATTGGCTCCGGCATGTTGTCGGTGCCGCTCGGCAATCCCAAATACCTCTTTCTTGCCTCGGCCAATATCGGCGCCGTGATCATGCCCTGGATGGTTTTCTTTCAACAATCTTCGATCGTCGAGAAAGGGTTGACCGTTGCGGACCTGCGTCCCGCGCGGATTGACACCGCGGTTGGCGCCGTCGTCACCCAACTCATCATGGCGGCCGTTCTAGTTGCGGTCGCAGCCACTCTTGGCAAAGCGGGCGGCGAGCATTCGCTAGATACAGTGGAAGAAATCGTCGGCGCTATCACGCCATTCTTGGGACAGTTTGGTGGCAAGCTCCTGTTCGGCCTCGGCATGAGCGGTGCGGCCCTGGTCGCCACGATCGTTGTCACGCTGACCGCTGCGCGCACGCTGGCTGAAGTTCTAGGAACGAAGCATCGATTGGAAGACGAGCCGCGCGAGGCGCCCTGGTTTTATGGCTTCTATGTCGTCGCGCTCATCATTTGCGCGCTTATCGTCGCTTCGAAAGTTAATCTTGTCGCATTGAGCGTCGGCGTACAGGTGATGAATGCACTGCTATTGCCGGTCGTCTTGACCTTTCTGTTCCTACTTGCGCGCCGTCTGCCCGAGCCTTATCGGCTCAATGGCAGATATGCGATCTTTTCCGGTGTCGTCATCTTCATCACGACGGCTTTTGGCGTCTATTCTGGCGTCGTGGGGTTGGTGGGATAACGGATTATCGCCAATGTATAATGTTCCTGATGTGGGGCGCTCTTCGCTTTTGGAGGCTCATCATGGAAATCCAAGCACATCGTCGCGATCGAAAGTGCGTACCCTGGAACTTTGGCCGTACCATCGGCTCGAAGCCCAATAGAAGCCAAAGCATATCTGGGCCATTCATACTCGGCTTCAACTTATGAAACGCGTGCGCGATCTGGCGATGTTAATGTGGCCATAGATAGCAAGCTGAGAGGATGACGATCGCGTCAAATTCAAAGTGCCGGACGTCTATTCACCGGGCGCATCCGCACAAGATCGGCGGTTATTCAGCAGAAGACTGGGTGGTCCCGTACCATTCGAGATCACAGAACCGATTGTGCCTCAGCATTGGCTAATTCGATGAGGGTCTCGGGGTCCGACGCAGCCATAGTGGCCTGATCCACGCTAATTACATTACAGCGAGGGCGGGGACAGAAATCCGCCATTGGTAGCCGATATTCATCGTCGCTCAAGCGCCGTTTCTTCACTCCACGCGCGGCCAGGCGGACGTCATTCACGGGGTGCAGGAGCATGAGTTTGAAATAAGGGCGCAGCGCGCGCGGGTTGCGGAACTCAAGCGCCGCTTGGAGACGATCGACAGCGAGCCGGCCCGCGATCTTCTCTCCGTGCTCTAGCATCTCGTCCGCCGGAGCATCTGGATCGTCGCGGCGACGGCTGGGCCTATGACATCGACTATCGCGCTATCTCGATATTCTAAGCTCGGAGCGGGCGGCGGTGTCGACCCCGATCGCCGTCAAGCTCAGCCCCTATTTCAGCTCTTTCGGCAATATGGCGCTGAAGCTGCGGGAGGCGGACGCCAATGGTCTCGTGCTGTTCAATCGCTTCTATCAGCCGGATTTCGATCTTTTGAACCTGAAGGTAGTGACCGATCTTAATTTGAGCAGCCCGCTTGAAATCCGTCTGCCGCTGCTTTGGCTTGCGGTGCTCGCCCGCAATGTGTCCGTCTCATTGGCCGCGAGCACCGGTGTTGCGAGCGCGGACGAGCTCATCAAATATCTTCTGGCCGGCGCCGATGTCGTCGTGAGCACATCGGCCTTGTTGCGGCACGGCCCGGGTCATATCGCGGTCATGCTGAAGGATCTGCAGGCATGGCTCGCGGCACGCGACTTCACTTCGTCGCAGCCGCTGCGCGGCGTCATGAGCCAAGCCAAACTGCCCGATCCTCAAGCATTCGAGCGGCGGGCAAATTACATCAAGATCCTGGAAGGCTATGGGGCTGCCTAGACCGCCGTCTCATGGGTTTATCCAAAGAGCACGTCGTCCAGGATCTCCTCATCCGGCTCTGAGGCCGGCGGAGAAGTGTGGGCATTAGGGAGCTTCGCCGAGGTGACGCCGACATGCTTTGCGGCGAAGCGCTGATGGACGTTGCGCTCCGTGGCCATGGTGTAGCTGCGGGCGATCTGCTCCAGCAGCTCGCTTAAGACATCGGGGCGCGACGGCGCGTCGGCGCTGCTTGCAAGTTGATCGAGTTCGATCAGCGCCTGATGCAAAGCAATCGGCGCGGCCCGTTGCCCGTCGATCTGCGCGACGCTGTCTTGCAGGACTTTGCCGACGCGGCGCGCGCCATGCGACAGGACGTTCAGGGCTTCGTTGAGCTTTTCGGCGGAAAGATCGAAGCCTTGCAGAGCGACGGCCAATTCGGCATCGAGATCGGGCGTGTCGTCGCCTTGGCTCACGCGCATGGTCTCAAAACGCTCGGCCGATTCAATGACGCGACTCAGAGCCGGGGCCAGTGAATCCGCGTCTTTTGCAGTCTGATTGGCATAATTGCGCAATTCATCGGCGATGATGCCGAGGCCGCGGCCGAGACCGCCGAGCTGGCGCGATTTCAGCGCCGCATTCATGCCGACGATCGTCATGTCGAGGACGATGTGATTGACGGTATTGATCTTCTCTTGCAGCTCGCGCACCGTCGTTGCAACGACCGCGCTGGCATCGGTCACGGCCGAGCGGGCGATCTGGCAGTCGCGGATGAGAGACATACCGTCCCCGAGCTTGCTTTTCAGCGCGCCGAGAAAGGATTCAGCGTCCTGCCCCGTCGCGCCGTAGATATGACTGCCTTCGTTGGCGATGCTGTGGCATTCGTCGACAAGCTGCTCAAGGCTGTCATGGATCTTTTGGACCGTCTCGTCATATTCGGCGATCGTGTCTTCGAGCTGTTCCGATTGAAGACCGGAGATGACGGCCGTGATCTCGTCGCGTTCCGGCTCGTCGAGGGCGGCGGCCCAGGTTCCTTCTTCCGACTCGGCGGCTCTCTCATAGCCGGTCTCGAGCAGCTCAAGCGCGGAATGGATATGTTCGATCCGCTGGCGCGAGATGTCGCTGACCTGCAGCGACATGACCGCCGTGCCGATCGCCATATTGATGCGCTTTGAGCGTTCGGCGATGTCGACGGCCGAGGCCGCGGCCTGGTGGCGCCGCGCTTCGACGGATTTCAGCGTCGTATCGAGATCGGCGGAAATCGAGACCAGCGTGTCCTGATATTTGTGCTGGAACTGCGCCTGGGTCTTGCCGACATTGTGGAGGAGGATGACCAGCTTGCGGTGCTCGTCGAGATAGCCGCCGACGGTCTCCTGCGCCCGTTTCGCGAGATGCGCGATTTCGGCGGTGAAGTTGGAGAAGTCGTTTCCCGCGCCATCGACGCGGGCGGCTTCGATCTTGGCATTCGAGGTCAGAATGCCAATGGTGCGAATGCTGTGCTGCAGACATTCGAGGCATTCGCCAATTTCGCGGTTGAGCGCGTGAAGCTCGTTCAAAGCGGCATTTTCGATGCCGACGGCCTGCCGAATCGCTTCGGTCATTTGAACAACCGAGGCGATGCAGTTCGTGGCCTTTTGCAGGGACTCGCTATCGAGGAGCCCCGGCAAAGCCTCGAAGGCGCCGGTGATCTTGCAGATTTCGGTGATGGCGTCGCCGAGATGACGCCCGATCGAAAGAAACGTCCGTTCGCGTTCGTTGAAGAGGCCGTTCAGCCGTTCGGACGAACTTTCCAGCAGGGCAGGCAGCTCGGATTGACTCATCACACTTCATCTTCATGCATGAATATGCTCGGCCATCGCCGCAAATTCCAAGATCGCCCGCGGTATGGCCATAAGCGCCATCACCCTGTCGGCCGCGCCGAGCGCGATGGCCTCCTTGGGCATGCCGAAGACGACACAGCTTTCTTCGTTCTGCGCAATCGTGGAGGCGCCGGCCTTCTTCATCTCGAGCAGGCCGTGGGCGCCGTCGTCGCCCATGCCGGTCATGATGACGCCGAGCGCATTGGCCCCGGCATATTGTGCGGCCGAGCGGAAGAGCACATCCACCGAGGGGCGGTGGCGCGACACGAGCGGGCCGTCCTTGATCACGGCGCGATAATGGGTGCCGATCCGCTGAACCAGCATATGCCGGTTGCCCGGCGCGATGAGGGCGCGGCCGGGAAGGACCTCGTCGCCGTCCTCGGCTTCCTTGACTTCGATCTCGCAAAGCCCGTCGAGGCGCCTGGCGAAGGCGGCGGTGAATTTTTCCGGCATGTGCTGGACGATGACGATACCGGGGCTTTGGCGGGGCAAAGCGACGAGCACGTCCCGCAGCGCTTCGGTGCCGCCGGTCGAGGCGCCAATGCAGATGAGCCGGTCCGTATGCTGGCGGGTCGGCCGGCCGGACGGCGGCGGCATGATCACATCGGCGGTGAGCTTGCGTTCGATCATCCGCGGCGCGACATGCGCCTTTCTCTGACGCAGATTGACTTGGCCCGCAGCCTTCACGGCATCGCAGACCCGGACGCGGGATTCGAGCAGAAACTGCTTGGTGGAGACCGAGGGTTTTGGAATGACGTCGACGGCGCCGGCTTCCATCGCCTCGACCAGGGCTGGCGAGCCGTCCTCGGTGAGGCTGGAGCACATGACGACAGGGATGGGGCGCTGCGCCATGAGCTTGCGTAGGAAGGTGATACCATCCATGCGCGGCATCTCGACGTCGAGAATGATGACGTCCGGCACTTCGTCCTGGATGCGCTGTGCGGCGACGAAGGGGTCGCCGGCGGTTCCCATCACCTCCAAATCCGGGTCGCTGGCGATAATGTCGCTCAGCGTCTGGCGGACCGACGCGGAATCGTCGACGACCAGGACTCGGATTTTTCCTTTCTTTAGCATCGTTTCGTCCATCCCTAGATGCGTTGAAAAACAGTGGGCCCAATTTGGTTAAGAAACGGCTGCTTGGAGCCCGCCGCGGACTCGGAATGCCCGAGAAAGCAGTGGCCGCCGGGCCTCAGATGCCGCGCCAGCTTGTGCCGCGGATCTAGGATTTTGATCGATAGAGGACGTGGTGGGCCGCGGCGTCTCGTTTGAAATCGACCGCGCCACGCGCGCCAGCCGGAAGGCTCCGTCAGGCAGCAAATGGCTTGGTCGCGAGGAACTGCGGCACCTTTGCTGGCGAAAGATAAGCAATCAAGCTTGAAAGCAACGCGGGATGGCACACGTAGCACGAAAGCTGCCAATTCTCGCAATCACTGCGAGCTGTGCGGAGTTTTACTGAGGCCACGTATACATTGATCTAACAAGACGTGGTTATGCGATCATTAATTGGAACAGGAACCGCTCAATAGCAGCACGTTACCAACGGCGTCTCGCACATTTTGTCCGATCGCTGCAAAGCCGCTAAATGAGCTGCCAAAAACGCGCATCTCCATGTACGCCGTTGCGATCGTCTGTGTATTTTTGGCATAATATTTGTGCGGGATCACACAGCTCCGATCCCAAACTCCTGCCTATGAAAGCTAAGTTGTCGCGAAGATGGCCGCTCTCCGCCGGCATGTATAGAGTTGTTCCCAACACGTCTAACTCTCAACAAACCGAGTTTTCATGTCAGAGACCTCGATATCGGTCCGGTTTTGGGGCGTGCGCGGCAGCATACCGACGCCAGGCGCGGCAACGGCGCGTTACGGCGGCAATACGGCTTGCGTCGAAGTCCGCTGCGGCGAAGATCTTCTGATCTTCGATGCAGGAAGCGGCATCCGCCTGCTGGGCGATGCACTCATGCACGAGCAAGAGTCGCGCGAGATCGATATCCTCTTCAGCCATTGCCATATCGATCATCTGATCGGCCTGCCTTTCTTTGCTCCATTGATGGAAGGCCGGTCGCAGCTGCGCTTCTGGGGCGGCAATCTGCAGCCGCGGGCCTCGCTCAAAGAGGCCGTGCATCGGTTGATGAGCTTTCCGCTTTTTCCGATCGATCTCGGCATGCTTAAAGCGCGCGTGAGCTTCAATGAGTTTCGTCCGGGCGATGGGATCGAGCTGCATCCTGGCATCCATTTGCGCACAGCGCTTCTGCGCCATCCTGGCGGATCGATCGGCTTCCGTCTCGATTACGCCGAGCGCTCGCTCGCCTATATGACGGATGCCGAATGCGGCGAGCCAGTCGACGAAGCCGCTATGGTGGCGCTCGCCAAAGACGCCGATCTCATGATCTGCGATGCGACTTATACGGATACCGAACTCACAACGCGGCAGGGTTGGGGCCATTCGAGCTGGCAGCAGAGCGTGCGTCTGGCGCAGGCAGCCGGAGCCAAGCGCCTGTGCCTCTTCCACCATGATCCCGATCACGATGATGACGCATTGGACCGGATCGGCGCAGCGGCTTCAGAGGCGTGCCCCGGAGCCTTCATGGCGCGCGAAGGTCTGCTGATCGCGCTTTAGGCGCGTGCCGGCTTGGCCATCTGATGGTCTCGCGCACCGGGACTTCGCGGCCCGACGACTGGACCCTTCTTCCCTTGCCGCCGCTTCCGGCGAACGAACTTCCGATTGAAAATCGTCTTCTTGTCCAAGATGACGACCCAACCGAATCGGAACGGCGACACCAGCCCGAATTGAGCCAGGCAAAACCGGTCGAGAAAAAAAGAGCCGCTTGAAAACGAGTTTGGGGTTGGCGACCATACTGATGACCATCCCACATGCTTCAAACACATAAACAACATCATGCAAGGCGTTACTCGCCAGGCCTCATTCGACCATGGCGACGATCTCGGCATGTGAGGCACCAATGACCGGGCGCGCAAAGAAAGCCAGATCTCTACCTATCTTGATCCCGACGTCATGAAGGCCTTGGATGCTTATGCCGCCCGGCGCGAATTATCAGTCTCTGCGGTCGTCGAAGCAGCGACCGCCTCTTTCTTGTCGCCTGATGCACCAGCAGCGCGAAGCGGCAATTGCCAAAGGGCTCGACCAGCAGGATCGTTGCCTCGCGCGTCTCGAACGCGATGTCGGCATCAATGTCGAGACTCTGGCCTTGTTCATTCGCTTTTGGCTTATATCGACTCCAGCGCTTCCGGAGCCGGCAGCCCAAGCCGCACGGGCAAAGGCCAGTGAACGGTGGGATAGTTTCGAGATGGCGCTCGGTCGTCGGCTCAGCGAAGGCCCGAAGCTATGGCAGGAAATTCCAGAGGATGTTGAGCAAAAGTGAATCCGGCAGTCTCGCTTAAATTCCGTCATTAGCGCATATTTTCATATAGATAAGCGGCCCTTTACGATGCCTATACCCAGTTCCTACCCGCTTGACATGCCCATATGTATGTGATCACATACATATATGGAGACCTTAACCAAACGAGCCCCCGATCCCTCGCAAGGCGCGCCCGCACGTTCACGCAACCGGCAAGCGACTGAGGAAGCCCTCATCGCCGCCGCCTGCGCCGCATTTGCCGGGATCGGCTACGAAGGCTCGACGACGAAATTGATCGCCGAACGGGCGGGCTGCTCAGAGGCGCTCATCCAACGCTACTTCAACGGCAAGGAAGGGCTTTTGCTTGCCGTCTTACGAGACGAGGACAGCGAGTCCGAACGCCAATTTCTCCGGCGCTCTCTGTGTCCGACCCTGGTGGACGAAGCGCGCGAAGCCTTTTTTCATGCCATAGACGTCATGGAAGCCCGGTCGCGCAAATTGCGTATCGTCTTGTCGCGCGTGTTGATCGATCCTTCGTTCAAGTCAGACTTTAATCGCATTTGCATTTATCGTGAGCTTAAGAGTGAAGCCGTAATCCGCTTTACGCGCTACCGCGACGCGGGAATGCTGAGCCCGGGCCTTGACGTCGAATTCGTCGTCGAGATGCTCCTAGGGCTGAGTTTTGATATCGGCTTTCTGCACCGCGAACTTCTCGATACGGATGCTGGTCAACAGCAGCGCCTTGTGGAGCAGTTCGCTTTGATGTTTGGCCGTGCCGTTTCCGCCGAGCGCGGAATTGAGCCACCCTCTCCGCCCTCCTCAGCCTAGCGCGCATACTGGCGTTCTCGGATCTTCGGAACAGTTCAACTCATCAGTCGATATCCACATCGCTCGATCTCGAGCTGATGCGCGACGTTGTGCGCTTCCTCAACCCATGCGATTTGTTATGAAGAACGGTCTCTTCTCTTCCATTCTTTTCAGTGGGATTCGCAGAGCGACCACTGGGGGCTTGCTCCTATCCTGCCTGATATGGCTTGCCGGCTGCGATCAGCAACCAACCGCAAAATCGGCTCCGCCGCCTCCGCAAGTCGGCTTTATTGTCGTCCATCCGGAGCCGGTTTCCCGCACGATCGAATTGCCCGGACGCACGACCGCGGTCATGACGGCGGACGTCCGCCCGCAGGTCAACGGTATCATACTGAGCCGCCTGTTTACCGAAGGCAGCGAGGTCGCAAAAGGCCAACAGCTCTATCAGATCGACCCCGCGACCTATCAAGCGACCTATGACAGCGCTGTTGCAACATTGGCCCGCAATCAAGCCGCGTTAATGACGGCCAATGCGAAGGCAGCACGTTATAAGTCCCTTGCAGCACTGAAAGCGGTCAGTTCACAGGACTACGATGATTCCGTGGCCGCTGCGAAAGAAGCGGAAGCCGATATAGCGACCGCGCGCGCGAGTATAGAGCAAGCCAAGATCAATCTCGATTACACGAAGGTCTTGGCGCCGATCTCGGGGCGCATAGGCCGTTCAACCGTGACGCCTGGCGCTTTGGTGACCGCCAATCAGACCTCCGCTTTGGCGACTGTGACACAGCTCGACCCGATCTATGTCGACGTGAATCAGCCCGTGACCATGCTTCTGCGTCTGCGGAAGGAAACGGCGACGGGCGAGATCGAAGCCAATGGCGTCGGCGCCGCTAAGGTCACTTTGAAGCTCGAAGACGGCAGCACCTATCCCATCGCCGGAAAGTTGCAATTCGCCGAAGTGACCGTCGATGAAGGCACTGGGACAGTCCTTCTGCGCGCGGAGTTTCCAAATCCGCAGCATCTTCTCCTCCCCGGCATGTATGTCCATGGCGAGCTACAAGAGGGCATCAATCGCAACGGCATTCTGGTCCCGCAGCAGGCCGTGACCCGCAACACACATGGCGACGCACTCGTCATGACACTGGGCGATGGCAACAAGGTTGTACCGCGCATTGTCCAGGCGGGCCAAGCCTTTGGCGACCGTTGGATCGTCACCGCCGGCCTCAAGGACGGCGAACGGATCATCATGGACGGGCTGCAAAACATCCGGCCGAATATGGTTGTTCAGCCGGTCGAAGAAAGCGCCTCCGCAGCCGCGGATGGTAAGCTCTAACCCCGCGGACTGGAGCCGAGATCTTGTCACGCTTCTTTATCGATCGCCCAGTCTTCGCCTGGGTACTAGGCCTCGTGTTGATGTTGGCCGGTGCCATCGAGATAAACACCTTGCCGATCGCGCAATATCCAAGTATCGCGCCGCCGCAGATTTCGATCAGCGTGACCTATCCCGGCGCCTCTGCACAAACGGTCGCCGATACCGTCGTTCGGCCCATCCTGCAGCAAATGTCCGGGCTCGACGGTCTCGAATATATTTCGTCGAGCACGCAGGCCGATGGCTCGATGGAGATCGATCTCACCTTCGCCCAAGGCACCGATCCGAACATCGCGCAGGTTCAAGTGCAGAACAAATTGTCGCTTGCGCAGGCCAACTTGCCGGCCGAGGTGACGCAGCAGGGGATCAGGGTCACCAAAGCGGTCAAGAACTTCATGATGGTTGTGGGTCTTGTTTCGGAAGACGGCAGCATGTCGGCGACCGACATCAATGACTATGTCGCCTCGAACATTCAAGATCCGCTGACGCGCGTTCCCGGCGTCGGTGACTTCACCCTGTTCGGCGCCGAATATGCAATGCGTATCTGGCTCGATCCCGACAAGCTCTACAAATATGCAATGACCGTAGGCGATGTAACGAGCGCGATTTCGGCACAAAACGTCCAAGTCTCATCGGGTGAATTGGGCGCTCTTCCTGCGCGTCACGATCAGAGGCTCGACGCTACGATCATCGGCCCGAGCCGTTTCGAGACGCCGGAGCAATTCGAGAACATATTGCTGAAGGTCAATCAGAACGGCTCGCAAGTGCGGTTGCATGATGTGGCCCGCGTCGAACTCGGCGCTCAGTCCTATTCGACCGCTGCTCTCTACAATGGCAAGCCGGCGAGTGCGCTCGCCTTGAAATTGGCACCCGGTGCCAATCAGCTTTCGACCGAAAAGGCGGTTCGTGCGGAGCTTGCGCGCCTTTCCAAATTTTTTCCGCCCGGCCTCAAGATCGTCTATCCGCTCGACACGGAGCCGTTCATCACGCTTTCCATCGAGGAAGTCGTCAAAACATTGTTCGAGGCGATCGCCCTCGTCTTTGTCGTCATGTTCATTTTCCTGCAGAATATTCGCGCGACCTTGATTCCGACGATTGCCGTTCCAATCGTTCTGCTCGGCACTTTCGCAGTCCTTGCCGCTTTCGGCTATTCGATTAACACGCTGACCATGCTCGCGATGGTCCTCGCCGTCGGACTCTTGGTCGATGACGCGATCGTGGTCGTCGAGAATGTCGAGCGGCTCATGCATGAGCGCAACCTCTCGCCGCGCGAGGCGGCACGCGAGTCTATGGACGAGATCTCGGGCGCGCTCGTCGGCATCGCGCTGGTGCTTTCGGCCGTGTTCCTGCCGATGGCCTTTTTCGGCGGCTCAACTGGGGTGATCTATCGGCAATTCTCCGTGACGATCATTTCGGCCATGGCCCTTTCGGTGCTGGTCGCGCTGGTATTGACACCTGCCCTGTGCGCGACGCTGCTCAAGCCGAAGCCGCATGGTGAGCAAGAGAAGACCAACAGATTTTTTGCATGGTTCAACCGAGGCTTCGATTGGGCCAACCGTGGTTATGGCCGTGGCGTCGGGTGGATGATCGCGCATTCGCGCCTGTCGCTCATTGCATTCGTGGCGATCACCGCATTGGCTGTCGTTTTGTTCTCGCGAATGCCAACCGGCTTCTTGCCCGATGAGGATCAAGCCCTGCTATTTGGCCAGGTCACGACGCCGCCCGGTTCGACTGCCGCAGAGACAGCCCGCGTCAATCGGAAGGTGACCGACTATCTCCTGACGCAGGAGAAAGACTCCGTCGAATCCGTGCTTTCGGTCACCGGCTTCAACTTCTCAGGACAAGCGCAGAACGCCGGCTTTTTCGCCATCAAATTGAAGGACTGGTCGAAACGGCCAAAGCCGTCGCAGAGTGGTGCTGCCGTGGCAGGCCGCGTCATGCGCCGCTTCTTCGGCAGCCGCGACGCACAAATTTTCGTCTTTCAACCGCCGGCCGTCATGGAATTGGGCAATGCCTCGGGTTTCGATCTAGAACTCGAAGATCGTAGCCAGCTCGGCCATGAAAAACTGCTCGCGGCGCGCAATCAATTGCTCGGCATGGCGGCGCAGGATCCGGTTCTCTTCGCCGTGCGCCCGAATGGCCTCGAAGACGCGCCGCAATATCAGTTGCAGATCGATCGTGAAAGAGCCAATGCGTTCGGCGTCTCGGTCACCAATCTAAATGCGACCATCGAAGGCGCGCTTGGCTCCGAATATGTCAATCAATTCATGCGCGGTGGCCGAGTGAAGCAGGTCTATGTCCAGGGCGAGGCGGATTCACGCATGTTGCCCGCAGATCTATCGCGTTGGTACGTCCGCAACGCCTCCGGCAATATGGTCCCTTTCGATGCCTTTCTTAATGGGACATGGACGCTCGGCCCACAGAAAGTCGAAGGCTACAACGGCTTGACCTCCTATGAGATCCTCGGCTCGCCGGCGCCTGGCCACAGCACCGGCGAAGCGATGGCAGCCATTGAGCGTCTCCTTGCCAAATTGCCCCCGGGCGTCGGCTATGAATGGACGGGCCTCTCTTATGAGCAACAAAAATCCGGATCGCAAACAGGACCGCTCTATGCGATCTCGCTGATCGTCGTCCTTCTCTGTTTGGCGGCTCTCTATGAGAGTTGGCCGATCCCCTTTGCCGTTCTTCTCGTCGTGCCACTCGGAGTCATTGGCGCGATCGCGGCAACCTTGGGAAGCGGCCTCGACAATGACGTTTATTTCCAGGTCGGTCTTTTGACCACAGTCGGATTGGCGGTGAAAAACGCCATCCTCATTGTCGAATTCGCCAAAGCCTTCTTTGATTCCGGCGCCTCGTTGAAAGAGGCGGCTGTCAAAGCGGCGCAGGAACGCCTGCGGCCGATCTTGATGACCTCGATCGCCTTCGTCTTCGGCACCGCGCCTTTGGCTGTCGCCAACGGCGCCGGCGCCGCAAGCCGCGTAGCGATCGGCACGGCGGTCGTCGGCGGCATGTTCAGCGCAACGGTCCTCGCCATCTTCTTCGTGCCGGTCTTTTTCGTCAGCGTCCTGAAATTCTTCCGTGTCGGGCCGCGACAACAGACACCGCATGCCGCAACAGCTGTGATGCAGGAGGCTTGAGCATGCGCGAGCTGATCGTGGCGGCAGCGCTGGCGAACACTCTTGCCGGTTGCAGCCTCGCACCCGATTATCACAGGCCTACTCTCCCGGTCGCCAGCAGCTGGCCGACCGGCGTGACGCAAAGATCGGATAAGCCGGTCGACGATATCGGCTGGCGCGACTTCTTCGTGGATCCTGTCACGCAAGAACTGATCGCGCTGAGCCTAGCCAACAATCGCGATCTTCGCGTTGCGGCGTTGAATGTCGCCCAGGCCCAGGCCCAATACCGCGTCGACCGCGCCAGCCTCTTTCCAACCATCAATGGAACGGGCGGTCTCGATTGGTCCAGCACACCAGGCGATACGGTCGGCAGCACGAGTGCCTACAAAGTCCGCCAATATAGCCTCGGCCTCGGAGCGGTGAATTGGGAGCTGGACCTGTTCGGCAAAATCAGGAATCAGGCAGAGCAGGCCAAAGAGACATTTCTCAGCGACGCAAACACACAGCTCAGCACGCAGATTTCGCTCGTCGCGCAGGTCGCTTCCGCTTACCTTGCCTGGCTCTCGGATAGAGACGCTCTCAAAGTATCCGAAGATACCGTCAAAGTTCAGGCCGACTCGCTGAACTTGACGCAATTGAAGGTCTCGCAGGGGTCCGCGACGGCATTGGACGCCGCTCAGGCCGAGACAACCTTACGCACGGCGCAGGCGAGTGTCTCTCAATATAAGCGACAAGTCGCGCAGGACTTGGACGAAATCGTCCTTCTTGTCGGCACGCAATTGCCTGACGATCTCACGCGGCGGATGAACAAGGCTGCCGGCCTGTCTTCTCAGCCGAAGTTTCCCGTGCTTCAGGCCGGCCTGCCTGCGGATTTGCTGCTGCGTCGCCCAGATATTCGGGCCGCTGAGCACACTCTGCTCGGCGCTAACGCAAACATCGGTGCCGCGCGCGCCGCCTTTTTCCCAGAGGTTACTTTGACAGGGAATTACGGAACAGCAAGCAACGGCCTGAAACATCTCTTCGGGCCTGGCCAGGCCGCTTGGCTATTTGAGCCGACCATTACTGTTCCAATTTTCGACGCGGGCAAGAATGAAGCCAATCTCGATATAGCTGAAATCCAGGCGCGAAGCGATATCGCGAACTATGAAAAGACAATACAGGCTGCCTTCCACGACGTTGCGGATGCGCTGGTTGCGCGCACGACCTATGCGACGCAAGTCGCCTCCGAACAGGCCCTCGTCGCCGCCTCGTCGCGCTATTATCAGCTGGCGGACACACGGTTTCGCGCTGGGGCTGACAATTATCTCAACGTACTTCTGGCTCGAAACTCACTGTTCAGTGCACAGCTGACTCTCATCAGTCTCAAACTGTCGGCCGCGCAGGACATGGTCACGCTCTACAAGGCGCTTGGCGGTGGCTGGCAAGAATACTCAACGGCTTCTCAGGCACATATCCGGCTAACGGAAAATCTTAAATAAGATAGCGTCGCGCCACGCTTGATCTCCTGACGAACGGCTGCGGCTGGTAGTCATCAAATCGCACTTGCAACGCGGGAACCATCCACAGAAGACATCTTGAGGATTGCATTCATAGGCCGGCATGCGCCCATTGTTGCCGTTTAGATGAACATCCGCTTCGCTTGAGAGCGGACATCGCGAGACTTGGATTCATCGGTCGAATCGCGCCAATTCCTGTCATTCCTGCGCATCCGGAAAGCGGAAACTCTGTGACAGAATAGACCGATCGGTCACAGATCTGCGCGACGCCGCCCACATAGGGCTTGGGTCTCGCGGTTTGAAATCACCTTTTAACGACAGCGATGATAACCGTGATCAACGAAGACACGGCGAGTAAAACCACAGAGAGCAGCATGTAGAGAGCACTTGCTTTCGCGGCCTTCGCGGTTTCCTCCGCCGCTTCGGCCGCCCGTTCGGCCGCTATGGCCGCGCGCTCAGCCGCCTTTTCGCTTTGCAAGTGCGCGAGCGAAAGATGTCTTTGTGCTTTCGCCACCTCTGTTTGATGAAAACCTGATCTTCGCCGATGATACATTATTGGTTTCCCGCCATAGGGGTTGCGTTTCGGAGCCGGGGCGTCCACGAGCATTGTCACCATGACGATCACGTTTCGGTTCAATTCAAGCTTGAGTCGGCCGCGAGCTGATACAGACCTCGACGGCCATCCCGATAAGCGCGTCAGTCTTTCCGACAAAACTGCCAGTGACCGGCATGATCTGATGAATGTCCCGCGCAACGGCAACGGGGATCAGATTGAAGCCGCCGACGCTCCGATTGGTCGGATCGAATGTGATCCAGCCGGCGCCCGGCACATAGACTTCCGCCCAGGCATGCGTCGACCCCATATCGCGCGAGCCTTGCATGAGCTGATCTGGATTGTAGAGATAGCCGGAGACAATTCTTGCGCCGAAGCCGAGACTGCGTACCGCTTCGACGAAGAGAACCGCAAAGTCCCGGCACGATCCCCACCCCCGATCCAAGGTCTCTAAAGGCGTCTGCGTGCCTTCATCGTCACGGCTCTGATAGGAAATCCATGACGCGATATTGGCGTTGATATCCTTCAAGAGCGAGAGCGTGTCCGTCGGATTGCTGTGGACGAAAGCCTGCGTCCATGCCCGCAATCGGCCTGCCGGATCTGCATATTGCTGGATCGTCAAAGCGCCTAGATCAGTCCAATCATCGTCGGAATAGCGGAACGGGTAAAAGATCGCCGAGGCCACAATATCAAAGATCGGCCAGGCGATCGTATTGAGCTCGAGCTCCGTGACGCTTTCGATCACAAGAGCGTCGGCCATCGCCTGAAAGGTCGCCGTCGCAACGGCGTTGCCGAAGACATCTTGCGCCCAAGTCATCGTTGCAGCAGGCGTCACCGCCACATCATTCGAAATGAGGCGAAGCTCGTGGCTCTCGCGCGGACGCAGCATCAAACGGTGCGAACCGAGACTGACTGGCGTCCGGTAGCGGTAGGTTGTCTTGTGATGGAGCCGGAGAGTGATCAAAGAAGCTCCGATCAGAGAGAGCTGCATGATTGACTTTAACGGCGGCGATTCCGTCGGATCGAGCGTTTCAACAACATGTGCTTTGGCATTTTATGTGACGATGGATCTCCCGCAGAGATTGATAGATTTCTTAGCGTTCAAAGTATTTTGACGCCTTCATATTACTATCCTATAATAAAGTGATGAGTTATCATTGTATTTTTGTAGACAATCACCATATTAGATAAGTCGATAGACGGCCGGATGACTTGAAAATCCTCTTTCCTGAAAAAGCGAATTCGACGCTCTGCGAAGGCCGGGCAGCAGTAGCTCTATTTGTGAAATGATTTCCTTATGATTACGGGAACCGTGAAATGGTTCAATGCCCAAAAGGGCTTCGGATTCATCGCGCCGGATAACGGCGGCACCGACGCTTTTGTCCACATCAGCGCAGTGGAGCGCTCGGGCATCGGCGATCTCTACGAAGGTCAGAAGCTGAGCTTCGAGCTCGTCTCGGACCCGAAGAGCGGCAAGATGGCAGCCGATAGGCTCCAAATTGTAGCTTGATCCAAGCGCAGGCAGCCGCGGGATTTTGACTGAATTCCATAAGCCTAAGCGGCCGTCCGCCGCCGAACCGACCACGGATGTACTGGCGGTTGAGTGTGGCGGGACAGGTACCGATTAGGCAGCGGCTTCTTATGGCCTCGCGCCTTTAGAAAAGGTGCGGGGCTATTTTCTTCCTCCGCTCACATCATCGGTTCAGGAGACGCACATGACCAAGGATCACAGACGCGGCAATCGGGAAGTTCGAAAGCCGAAGAAAGAAAAGGAAGTCATTGCGGCTCCATTGGCGTTGATCAAGGTCCCAACGGCTTTCGTTAGAACTCCGAAAAAAGGCTGAGGCACCGTCATGACTATTCGCACCACTGAAACAACTGTGACGTTCCGGCATCCATTTAGCCTTTGGGCCTTCGACGGCAAGCAGCCGGCTGGAACCTACCGGCTGGTGATCGACGAAGAGGAGATTATCGGCCTTTCGTTTCTTGCGTATCAACGCATGGCGACGATGCTGCACACGCCGGCTCTCGCGGCCCCCGGCGGCATGCATGAGGTGTTCTCGACGGATCCCGCCGAACTCGAAACAGCATTGCAGGCCGACGCACGGATCAGCGGCGCCCCCTGAAGAAGGAGATCGATCATGCGCTATCTTGGTACATTGCGGGGCGCTGGCGTCCTGAAAAGCGGAGACGATACGACAGGCGTCCCCGCCACTTACGATTTTGACGGCTTTCTCAGAAAGAATGACCAAGTAGCGAGCTGCGGCGAAATCCGCATGACTCCGGCAGCCTTGAAGGATGTGTTTGGCCGTCGGGATTTGTGTCTATGGACGGAGGATGGACGCGTCCTCTGCCTGTCCTTTTCCGAAAAGAAACTCGGCGGGGCGGGCGATGTTGCACCTGTGGATGTGTCCGGTGAATTGCCCGGCCCTTCGGATTGGAGCCATTAGCGAGGCCGCTGTTTTGTCGTGCCTCCTGCGTTCGCGTCGATTTAATCCCGAAGCTCTTCCCTTTTTCCAACTGAACGACTGTCTGCATGCGATGTCGGAATATTGCCGGCACGGCTAAACTGCGGCCCTTCCGAATCGGCCCCCTGCCTTTTCAGGCAACGAGCTGCTACACTTCAAGACAATCGAAGCCTTGTTTCATACGGGCGTCCCCGATCGACCGTAATAATCGCGCGGGTCGCGGTAGCGAGAGGGAAGCCCCGGAGGAACGCGCTTGAGTCGTTTGGTGGTCGTCTCCAACCGTGTCGCGTCCCCACAAGAGGGCGCGCAACGCAGTGGCGGGCTCGTCACCGGCCTCATCGATGCTCTATCCCAAGCTGGCGGGCTTTGGTTTGGATGGAGTGGCAAGCTCATCGAAACGCAAGCGCTGGAGCCGAAGATCGTCAAGGCCGGCGGGGTGACCTTTGCCACGGTCGACCTCTCGCAGGCAGATCACGCCGGTTACTACAACGGCTTTTCCAATGACGCTTTATGGCCGCTGTTCCATTACCGGCTCGATCTCATGAATTTCACAAGGCGGGACTTTGCCGCCTATCAGCGCGTGAACATTTTGCTCGCCGAAAGGCTTGCGTCGCTTTTGCTCCCGGATGATCTCATCTGGGTGCATGACTACCATTTGATTCCAATGGCCGAGAACCTTCGCCGCACGGGCGCGGCGCAACGGATCGGCTTTTTTCAGCATACGCCGTTTCCTTCCTTCGGTGTTTTGGCGGCGCTTCCGCGTTATAAAGATCTGCTGAAGGGACTCTGCGCTTACGACCTTGTGGGATTCCAGACGATCGAGGATCTGACGGCCTTTAATGACGCCGCGGTTCGCGGCGCTAAGGGCGAAATCTTGCCCGACGGAAGAGTCCGGGCCTTCGATCGGGTTCTTCGCGCCGGCGTCTTTCCGATCGGTGTTGATCCAGAAGCCATCGCCGCCATGGCAGCGCTCGCCGCGAAATCCCGCGTCTCGCGACGGTTGAAGGAAAGCCTGCAAGGCCGGCGGCTGATCATTGGCGTGGACCGCCTGGATTACAGCAAGGGCCTGGAGCATCGCTTCAAAGCCTTTGCGTCCTTTCTCGAGCGTTATCCCGAGCACCGAGGTAAAGCCCGCTTCCTGCAAATTGCCACGGCGACGCGCAGCGAGGTCGCCGAATATCGGGCTCTGCGACAGAGGCTTGGCGCGCTCGCCGGCGACATCGCTGGCCGCTATGCCGAACTCGACTGGTCGCCGATCCAATATTTAAACAGGAGCTTTTCACAACGTTCGCTCGCAGGCTTCCTGCGCCTCAGCCAAGTCGCGCTCGTGACCCCTTTGCGCGACGGAATGAACCTGGTCGCAAAGGAATATGTCGCGGCGCAGGACCCCGAAGATCCGGGCGTGCTCGTCCTCTCGCCTTTCGCCGGAGCGGCCTATGAACTCGACAGCGCCGTCATCGCAAACCCCTATGACCCCGATGCCGTGGCCGAAGCTCTGAATAAAGCGATGCTGATGCCCCTCGAAGAGAGGCGCGAGCGTTGGCAAGTCATGATGGAGGTTCTGCGTCGAAACAGCATTACGGCCTGGCGGGAGAGTTTTCTCCTCGCTCTCGGCAGTTAATCGGCCTTTCGCCCGGCAATTTGGGGCACTTCGGTTAAATCGGTCGAGATCCGCGACGTGGCTATCCCGGTCGCGTTGCAAGACGCCATGTCTCGGCAAGCCCAGGCCCGAGCGCGAGAAACAAGCGCGCGCCATTCTTGGATCGGCGGAAGCCGCGATTGCCGCAAGCTTCATCGAGGCATCGATCGCCTATGAGGCGCATCCGACGGCTCTGCAGCTGCGCGCAATGAACATCATCTATGAGACGACCAAGGAGCGCAGCGCCACGATTCTAATGCCGACATCGATGGTCGACGCTATGAATCCGGCTGTAGCGCTCGCTTTGGCGGGTGAGGCGGCTGTCCCGGAAAAGGGGAATGGGCCGGGGCCGGTAAGCAATCCGCCAAATAGCTGACCGCAAATTGCTGGAAGTTGCCGGAAAATATCGCTGACCGATCGCATTGCCGCGGGAAAAAAAGTGCCCTGCGGTGTTCCCCATCGCTTTTCCTCTCTGCCACCACGCAACGGTACATGGGCGACGGTACATGGGCGACGGTACATGGGCGACGGCGAGGGGATCGTCCGGGGCAGATTTCAAACTGAGAAAATACGGAATCAGACGTCGACAACATTCTTCAGACGCGGCGCTAGAACATAGACAAAGCTCGCTTTCAGCATCGGGCTCCACGTCGCCGGCATCGTATCAATGAGGATCGAAGCAAAACGCGCTTGCCCGAGCAGTTTTTCAGATTTCTGCAGATGCTCGTCGATCGCGTTGCTCATCACATGGGCGGCAACATATCCCGCCTGAGAACCAAATTCTGTTTCCACCTTTTCGAAGATCATCCTAACCGCTTGGGCCAATCGTCCGGCATCATCGGCGGTGGCCGCGACACCATACCGATCCTGCAATTCCTTGGCCTTTGTCTTGTCGTCCAACAATTGAGTCACGGAAGAGACCTAGTGGATAAAATCTGACGTTTGAGTCCTTTGAGGGATTCTCGGCGGTCGCGGCGCATGCGAATCTGCGCCATGCGCACGGGAATATCCATCACAGTATCGGGGACCGACCGGGATCGGCTCGC
>JBKQRA010000224.1:0-10820 GCA_052144065.1 Methylovirgula sp.
GCCGGCGCCGGCGTCCACTTCCTTCACCGCATCGATGATGTCGCGGCGGCGCTGTTCCATATCGTCTTCGGCGCCGATCGACACGTCGGCGATCTGCTTTTGCGGCCCGACGACATGTTCCAGCGCAGCGCGGAACTCGGTCGCCAGATGTCCATGAGCCACCAGGACCATTCCAATCATCGAACGCACCGGCTCATACACCACTCCCGCGCAGGCCCGCCCCATTGCAGTGTGTGCTTGTTCAACACTCGGCACCATCCGGCAAGGAGCGCCCCTTCATCGAGGCGGCCTTTATAGGGATCGAAGACTCGGGATGACTTCGGACTGACTCGGGTCTTGCCCCTTTTGGGGCGCCATTTTGTGCGTCGCGAAGGCCTTGGCAAGCGAAATGACGACTCATGGCGTCATAATGTCTCGGATTGGCGCAGCGCGGCCACGATGAGGAGCGCACAGTCATAGCTGCTCCGGCCGGCCGGCAAAGCCAAACGCCGCAGTTTTACACCGCAAAGTTCTATCTGCCGTTCGTTAACGTCCGGATAGCGCAGCGCTTCTTCCGGCGCCACCAGATCGATGACAAAGCCGAGAACCGCGGCGGGTTCGAAGCGCATAGAGACAATCCCCTGGCCCCGCAATTCGATCATCCCCAGCGCGGCACCATGGCCGCGGGCGATGAGGCGGCCGTTCGCCGCGCTGAGCAGGATCCGGTCGTCGCCTATGAGACGGCCGAACTGGCCGATTTGCGCGGCATAAGCGATAAGCGCATGGGCGAGATTGCTTTTGCCGGCGCCGGAGGGGCCGCGGATCAAAAGGCCTGTCTCACCGATGACGACGGCGGTCGCGTGAAGGCTTTCACCTTGAGCGGGCCCGGACGCTGCGCTTTCCTGTGCTGCGCTCACCGCCCGTCCTAATCCGCCGCCCTGAGCCAGACGACGAAGCGAGCGCCATAGACGCAGGGGCCGGACTCGTCCTTTGCCGGACCGCAGCGATTCATGGCGCGGATCCGGCCGCCATGCGCTTCGATGATCTGCCGCGAGATCGAGAGGCCGAGGCCGGAGTTCTGTCCGAAGCCTTGGCCCGGCCGATCCGTATAGAAGCGCTCGAAAATCCGCTCGAAGGCATCGGCCGGAATGCCGGGGCCGTCATCATCGATGACGATCTCGAAGCCTTCGCCGGCAAAGCCGGTTTCCGCCGCGCCTTTCGCATGACGCAGGCTCACGCGCACGCTGCCGCCCGGCTCGGAGAAGGATTTCGCATTGTCGATCAAATTGTTGAACACCTGACCGAGGCGTGAATCATGGCCGAGCACAGTGAAGCGCGGCTTGCGCGCATCGCTGTCGCCCTGGCGCGGTCCGATGTCGAGCGTGACGCGAATGCCGGTCGCATCGGCGACCTGGTTCGCCATGGCGACAACAGTGACGAGAATGCGTGTCAGATCGATCGGCGCCATATCGGCGCGGGCGAGTTCCGCATCGAGCCGCGAGGCGTCGGAAATGTCGCTGATCAGCCGGTCGAGTCGGCGGACGTCGTGTTTGATGACGGCGAGCAGCCGCTGGCTCGATTCCTCGGTGCGGGCATTGGGCAGGGTTTCGACGGCGCTGCGCAATGAGGTCAAAGGATTTTTGAGCTCATGCGCGACGTCGGCGGCGAAACTCTCGATCGCATCGATCCGATTGTAGAGCGCGCGCGTCATGTCGCGCAGCGCGCCCGACAGATGGCCGATCTCGTCGCTGCGCGAAGTATAGTCGGGGATTTCCTGCCGCGATTTGATGCCGCGGCGCACCCGCTCGGCCGCTTCCGCGAGCCGATGCATCGGCTCGGCGATGGTCCCAGCGAGGAAGAAGGATAGAAGCAGCATGACGAAAGCGGAGACGAGGAAGATGCGGATGATCGCCCAGCGCTCGGAGGCGATGATCGCATCGATGTCGCCGCCCCGCGTCGAAAGCAGCAAAGCGCCGCGCACCGTGCGGAAGAGCTGGATCGGCACCGCGACGGAGACGATCGTCTCGCCCTTCACATTGACGCGCACAATCGATTTCGCCGTGCCGCCCAAGGCACGGCTCACTTCCGGATAGGCCTTGCCGTTGGCGACGCCGATATCCTCATAGAGCGGCAGATTCGAATAGCCGAAATAGCCTTTGATCGCGTTCCAGGCGCGGTCGAGGAAGGTGCTGGCCTCTTCTGGCTGCGCGGCGCTCGGCAGATCGTAGCGCAGAATATTGGCGCGATCGGTCAGCGCGCGGGAATCGAGCAGGAGATAGCCGTCGCGGTCATAGATGCGGGCGCGCGTCTTCGTCGGCGAGACCAGGCGGCGCAGCACCGGGCCGATGCGTTCGGGATTGATCGAGAATTCGAGCGAGGGGCGGCTTTCGTCAGCGCTTTCGCCCGGCGCGAGCTGCAGCAGCTTTTCCGGATCGATGGTGATCGAATCGGTTTCGACGGTGGCCGAGGCGGCAATCGCCGCGGCGATGATCTCGCCTTGCGTCTGCAGGCTCTGCACACGTGCGTCGATCAGGCCTTCGCGGAACTGATTGAGATAGAGAAATCCGACAAGCAGCGCGACAAGGCCGCCGAGGTTGAGAACGACGATGCGCCGCGTGAGGGATGAGGAAAAGCGATTTGCGACCGCCCGCTCAATGCTGCGGGCGCGCAAGAGAAAGCTGGTGACGACATTGCGCTTCAATCGCCGAGTTTGGCGTTGCGCAGCGATGTCCTTGCGGACATCCGTGTCGTCTTGCGCTTCGACGCTCATGCGAATCAGACCTTATTTTATGCGGCGTGCCGGACCGCCTGCTTCACCCACACTCCTTGAACCGGTACCCGACGCCATACAGCGTCTCGATCATTTCGAATTCGTCATCGACGGCCTTGAACTTCTTGCGCAGCCGCTTGATGTGGCTGTCGATGGTGCGGTCGTCGACATAGACCTGATCGTCATAGGCCGCATCCATCAAAGCGTTGCGGCTTTTCACGACGCCTGGCCGTGTCGCCAGCGCCTGCAGAATGAGGAATTCGGTCACAGTGAGCGTGACGCCTTCGTTCTTCCAGGTGCAGGTGTGACGCTCTGGGTCCATCTTCAGCAGACCGCGCTCGAGGATCTTCGCCTCGGACTCTTTTTGAGTGGCCGCTTCCTTCGGATTGGCGCGGCGCAGGATGGCGCGCACGCGCTCGACCAGGAGCCGCTGCGAAAACGGCTTACGGATGAAATCGTCGGCGCCCATTTTGAGGCCGAACAATTCATCGATCTCGTCATCCTTCGAGGTGAGGAAGATCACCGGCAGATCGGATTTCTGCCGGAGCCTGCGCAGAAGCTCCATGCCGTCCATGCGCGGCATTTTGATATCGAAGATCGCGAGGTCTGGAGGATTTGTCTTGAGGCCATCAAGCGCGGTGGAACCGTCTGCATAAGTCTGGACGCGATAGCCTTCACCTTCAAGCGCGATGGATACGGATGTGAGAATGTTGCGGTCGTCATCGACCAGTGCGATCGTCGGCATTCAGAATCCTTGTTCTTCGAGGATCAGCCAGTCTTGCGGAACGAGGCTTCTTGCAAAACCCAATTTCAGCAAAACGATGGCTTCGACCTTGGCTTTCGATGCACGCGTTTCTGTCGAAAACGCGCGTGATCTGCGGCATCACAAGTATGCGACATCGCGATCAACTTTTGAGCACAAGAATCCCCCGTAGGAATCCCCGGCAAAACTCCTCACAAGAGCGCCTTGTAAGGATTAAGAACCTGTCGCAACGCTTGTTCGAACATTCATTCAAGGAAAAGCTCTATGGACTTTTCCAATGCGACTTGGTCCAATTCTAAAACCAACCAAACTTCTTCCCGATTGCGCGAACGCAATGCGCCAGAACAATTCGACTGGTCTAACGGCAAAGCCTCATCGGGCTTGAGGGCCAAAATACGGCATCACCTTTCGCGCAACGGCTGCTCTCGGACTTTCATCTTGCGACTCAGAATCAAGCGAAGCCGACGCGAACAGGGCTTAGATAGCCGGAAAAAAAGTAAATGTCACCCGTTTATCACAACGGGCATAAATCGTGTGATGTAGGTCTTGACAAACGAAAAACATAATTTCGACGCAGTTGCGGAAGCGAAGCTGCTCTTGCGCGGTACGCGTGCCGCAACACTCGCGACAGTCGTATCGCCGTCGGGCGATCCTTTCGCGTCGCTCGTCAATGTTGCGACGGCGATGGATGGCACGCCCATTCTTCTTCTGTCGCGGCTCGCCGCGCATACGCGCCATATCGATGCCGATTCGCGTTTGTCGCTTCTGTTTTATTCGGCAATCAATCATCCCAATGGTGGCGATCCGCTGACGCATGCGCGTTTGACGATCACCGGCCGCGGCGAACGTGTCGCGCATGAATCGGAACGGCTCGCATTGCGCGCACGCTTTCTGGCACGCCATCCGAAGTCGGAGCTTTATGTCGATTTCGCCGACTTCGGATTCTTTCGCGTCGCGATCCAGACGGCGCATTTGAACGGCGGTTTTGGGCGCGCCGCCAATCTTGCCGCCGAACAGCTGCTGACGCCGCTTACCGGGGCGAGCGAATTTTTGACGCAGGAAGAGTCAATCCTCGCTGAGCTTGCGTCAAGCGAACCGCAGCTCGCCAATCGTCTAGCGGCACTGCATGGAAGACAAGGCGATCAATGGCGCCTCGTTGGCTTCGATCCGGACGGTTTCGATATCGGCGATGAGGAAGAGATTCTTCGGCTCACCTTTGCAGCGCGAGTCGAAACGGCGGATGGGCTGCATCGGGCCCTCGCCTCGCTGCTGTCGGCAGCGTCGCGCTAAATTACTGCCGCGCCTTTTCGATCTGCGGCAGGATCGTATCCTTGATCGTATCTGGGCTGATCGGGCCGACGAATTTATAGGCGATCTTGCCGTCGCCCTTGACGATATAGGTCTCGGGCACGCCATAGACGCCGAAGTCGATTCCCGTCAGGCCGGAGGAATCCGCGCCGACGCGCGCGTAAGGATCGCCCGCCTGGCCAAGAAAGCGCCGCGCATTTTCTGCCGTATCCTTATAGGCGATGCCGACGATCGTGACGCCTTCCTTCTTCAGCGTTTCGTTCTGCGACAGCGCGAGAAGCTGCGGATGCTCCTGATGGCAGGGAATGCACCAGGAGGCGAAGACATTGACGAGCGTCACATGGCCCTGGCGCAGATCGCTGTCGGAAAGGCCAGGGCGATCCGCCAGGCCGACGATCGGCGGCAGATTGAAATGCGGCACTTCGCGGCCGATCAGCGCCGACGGCAACTTTGACGCATCGCCGGCAAAAAGGCGGATGAGAAACAAAACGACGATCGCGCCGAAGACGATCAGCGGCAGAAAGACGAGCCGCACGCGGCGGCCGGCAAGATCTGGCGGTTGATCCGCGCCAATCGGTTCGCTGCCTTCGCTCATTGCACTTTTCGTCCTGTCAATCTTCGGCGGCGCGACCGGTGCGCGCCGCGAGCCGGCCGAGCGCTTGGCGCAGAGTGCGATAATCGACCAGTGTCGCGACGATCATGAAGGCCACGATCACGAAGGCCACGAGATAGGCGGCGAGAATGAAGCCGAAATAGGGATCGTTGGTCATTGCGCGGGCTCCGGCAGAGCGCGCGTCGCCTGCGGCTCGCTGGCGCTCGCGGCAAGCATGGAGAGGCGGCGCAGACGGCGGCGCAGGATCTCATTGCGGATCGCCATCAGATGCAGCGTGATGAAGAGCAGCGTGAAGGCCACGGCCATCACGAGCAGCGGCCAGAGCATGGTCGGCGCTATGCTCGGGCCGCCGATGCGGAACACGGACGCCGGCTGATGCAGCGTGTTCCACCAGACAACCGAGAAATGGATGATCGGGATGTTGATCGCGCCGACAAGCGTGAACACGGCGGCAAGGCGGGCCGCCTTACCCGGATCTTCGATCACCTGCCACAAAGCGACGAGGCCGAGATAGATCAAAAACAGCACGAGAACCGAGGTGAGCCGCGCGTCCCAGACCCACCATGTTCCCCACATCGGCTTGCCCCAGAGCGATCCGGTGACGAGGCAGATGAAGGTGAAGCCGGCGCCAAGCGGAGCCGCGGCCTTTTGCGCCGCATCGGCGAGGGGATGACGAAAGACGAGCGTGCCGAAGGCTGAGCCAGTCATTACCATATAGATGAACATGGAGAGCCAGGCGGCCGGCACATGCAGATACATGATGCGCACCGTGTCGCCCTGCTGGTAATCCGCCGGCGCGACGAAGAAGGACAGATAGAGCCCGACCGCCAGCGACAGCGCCGTAACCACGGCGCTCATCGGGATCAGAACTTTAGCCAGCCGCAAAAAATCCGACGGATTGGCGGGGTTGAGCATGAGGCGTCATTCTCTCGGCAGCGGAAATCCGAGGTCTCAATTAGGCCGGAGCCTCCGACAAAGCAAATTTTTCCCGCCTCTTGCCTAGCTTGGATTTTTGCCTCGCACTTGGCCGCGGGCCACTGATTTTATTCAGTCGCATTGCGCAATGCGAGGGCGACCGCAAAAGGCGCGACGGCAATCGCTCCCAAAGTGAGACCGCAAAGAATTAGAAAGGGTGTTGCGAAAGAAACCGGGCCGTTCGGCATGGTCGATGCCGCCGCCACGCCGAAAATTAGAACCGGCACGCAGATCGGCAGCACAAGGATCGACAAGAGAAGCCCGCCGCGCCGCAGAGTGACGGTAAGGCCCGCGCCGATCGCGCCGATCAAGGTCAAGGCGGGCGTGCCGACAAGCAGCGAAAGCGCCACTTCGCCGAGCGCCTGCGGCTGCAGGCCGAGCATCAGGCCGAACAAGGGGCTCGCGGCGACAAGCGGCAGGCCGGTCATCAGCCAATGCGCGAAACATTTCACGAGAACGATCAATTCGAGCGGCGTTTCGCCGAGATAGAATAGATCGAGCGAGCCGTCGTCGTGATCGGCCTGAAACAGGCGGTCTAGACCGAGCAAGGTTGCGAGCAGGGCCGCGATCCAGAGGATCGCCGGGCCGATGCGGGCGAGAAGTTTGAGTTCCGGCCCGATCGCGAAGGGCGTGATGGTAACGAGGCAGAGAAAAAAGATCACGCCCATGCTCGCGGCGCCGCCGATGCGCCGCGCGATGCGCAATTCGCGCAACAGAAGAGCAGCGAGCGGCGACGGCCCTTTCTTGTGCGCCATCTCTTTGCTGGTCGTTTCTTTGCCGGTCATGCGAAACCGCCGAGCGCGAGTTCGCGCGAAGGTATGGCAAGCGGCGCATGCGTCGCAGCGATGATCATTCCGCCCTCAGCAAGATGCGCGCGCATCAGTTCGGCGAGGGTCGCTTGCGAGGCGACGTCGAGGGCGGTCGCGGGCTCGTCTAAAAGCCAGAGCGGCCGTTCGGCGGCAATGAGCCTCGCCAGAGCGGCGCGGCGCTTCTGTCCGGCTGAAAGATAGGCGCAGGGCAGATCGGCGATCCGCGCGAGGCCGAGGCGGGCAAGCGCCGTCTCGATCCGGGCAGCCGCGTCGCCGGCTCCGGCGGCGCCGCGCCTCAGCATCGCCGTCCAGAAGGCCAGATTTTCATAGACCGTCAGACTCGGCTTCAGCGCATCGGCATGGCCGACATAGTGGCAGATCTCGGCCAAGCCCGCGGTCTCCGGATCGACCGTGATCCTGCCGCCGGCGAGCGGCAGCAGCCCGGCGAGCGCCCGCAGCAGGCTCGACTTGCCGGCGCCGTTCGGCCCCGTGACAAGTAAGGCCTCGCCGGCGGCCAGTTGAAACGCGAGGTCTTGGAAGATGAGGCGTCCGCCGCGTTCGACGGCGAGAGACTTGGCCTCGATCTGCATAGCGGCAATCCGGTCCGAGCAAAGTTTAGAAATGCTCTAGCGCAGCTTCAGGCTGGGCGAAAGCGCCGCCGCCGCAGATGGTTGGGGCAGGCGTGTCGAATGGAATACCAAACCGTGCATACGAAATGCGTGCAAGGTGAAATGCGGGAAGGACGGCAGAGAGCGCGACAAATGCGCGGAAACTTGCGTCCGATGTGCCAATGTACCCTTCGCCGTATAGCGGTGCCGCAGGAAATTATCTATAAGCCGCCATCGCATTATCCTTATCCTACTTGCAGGTTGATCATGGCCTCACTCGACAGTTTCAAATGCCGGAAGAAGCTCACCGTAGGTTCCAAGACCTATCATTATTTCTCGCTCAAGACGGCCGAGAAGAACGGGCTTGCCGGCATTTCGCAACTGCCGTTTTCGATGAAGGTTCTAGTCGAAAATCTGCTGCGATTCGAAGATGGCCGCTCGGTCACCAAGGAAGACATTCAGGCCACCGCCGAATGGCTCGTCAATAAGGGCAAGCTGGAGCGCGAGATCGCGTTTCGTCCGACCCGCGTGCTGATGCAGGATTTCACCGGCGTGCCGGCGGTCGTCGACCTTGCCGCCATGCGCGACGCGATGACGACGCTCGGCGGCGATCCGCAAAAGATCAATCCGCTTGTGCCAGTCGATCTCGTGATCGACCATTCGGTGATCGTCGATGCCTTTGGCAGCAACAAGGCGTTCAAGATCAATGTCGATCTCGAATATGAGCGCAATGGCGAACGCTACCGTTTTTTGAAATGGGGCCAGTCGGCCTTCGACAATTTCCGCGTCGTTCCGCCGGATACCGGTATCTGCCACCAGGTCAATCTTGAATATCTTGCTCAGACCGTCTGGACGCGGAAAGAGAAATATAAGCCCGCGCGCGGCAAGGCCGAGACGATCGAGGTCGCCTATCCCGATTCACTCGTCGGCACCGATTCGCACACGACCATGGTGAATGGTCTCTCGGTTCTGGGCTGGGGCGTCGGCGGCATTGAGGCGGAAGCCTGCATGCTCGGCCAGCCTCTTTCCATGCTGCTGCCGGAAGTCGTCGGCTTCAAGCTGACGGGCGAGCTGAAGGAAGGCGTCACCGCGACCGATCTCGTGTTGACCGTCACCCAGATGCTGCGCAAGCACGGCGTGGTCGGCAAATTCGTCGAATTTTATGGTCCGGGCCTCAGCCATCTGTCGCTGGCCGATCGCGCGACCATCGCCAATATGGCGCCCGAATATGGCGCGACCTGCGGCTTCTTCCCGGTCGACGACGAGACGCTGCATTATCTCTCGACCTCCGGTCGCACGCCGAGCCGCATCGAGCTCGTCGAGAAATATGCCAAGGCGCAGGGCCTTTTCCGCACGGAATCGACGCCCGATCCTGTCTTCACCGATGTGCTCGATCTCGATCTTGCGAGCGTGGTGCCGTCCATGGCTGGTCCGAAGCGGCCGGAAGGTCGCCTCGCGCTCGAGACGGTCGGCAGCGGCTTCAAGACCGCGCTTGCTAGCGAATATAAGAAGACCGAGGACGGCGAGGTCCGCTATCCGGTCGAAGGCAAGAACTTCGATCTCGGCCATGGCGATGTGGTGATCGCAGCGATCACCTCCTGCACCAATACGTCGAACCCCAATGTGCTGATCGGCGCCGGTCTTTTGGCGCGCAACGCGCTTGCGCGCGGCCTGTCGGTGAAGCCCTGGGTGAAGACATCATTGGCGCCCGGCAGCCAGGTCGTCGCGGAATATCTGACGAACTCCGGCCTGCAGAAGGACCTCGACAAGCTCGGATTCAATCTCGTCGGCTTCGGCTGCACGACCTGTATCGGCAATTCGGGTCCGCTGCCGCCGGAAATCTCGAAGACGATCAATGAGCGCGGCCTCGTCGCCGCCGCGGTGCTCTCCGGCAACCGCAATTTCGAGGGCCGCGTCAGCCCCGATGTGCAGGCAAATTATCTGGCCTCGCCGCCGCTTGTCGTCGCCCATGCGATCGCCGGCACGGTGACGAAGGATTTGACGACCGAGCCGCTCGCCTTGGACAAGAAGGGCAACCCCGTCTATCTGCGCGAGATCTGGCCGACGGGTGAAGAGATCGAAGCCTTCATCGATAAATTCGTGACCAAGAAGATCTTCAAGGCGCGCTATGCGAATGTCTTCGAAGGCGATGCGCATTGGAAGAAGGTGAAGGTGCCGTCGGGCGAGACCTATCGCTGGGACATGGGGTCGACCTATGTGCAGAACCCGCCCTATTTCGAAGGCATCAAGAAGGAGCCGGAGCCGGTGACGGACATCGTCGAGGCGCGGGTTCTCGCGCTCTTCGGCGACAAGATCACCACCGATCACATCTCGCCCGCCGGCTCGATCAAGGCGACGTCGCCGGCCGGTCACTTCCTGCTTGAGCGGCAGGTCTCGCAGGCGAATTTCAATCAATACGGCACGCGGCGCGGCAATCATGAAGTGATGATGCGCGGCACCTTCGCCAATATCCGCATCAAGAATTTCATCCTCGCCAAGCCCGACGGCACGACGCCGGAAGGCGGCTTGACGAAGCATTGGCCGGACGGCGAGGAAATGTCGATCTACGACGCCGCGATGAAATATCAGGCCGAGAACGTGCCGCTCGTCGTCTTCGCGGGTTCTGAATATGGCAATGGCTCGTCGCGCGACTGGGCCGCGAAGGGCACCAAGCTTTTGGGCGTGCGCGCGGTGATCGCCGAAAGTTTTGAACGCATCCATCGCTCGAACCTCGTCGGCATGGGCGTGTTGCCGCTGACCTTCGAGCCGGGCACGAGCTGGAAATCGCTCGGCCTCAAGGGCGATGAAATCGTCACGATCCACGGCTTGAGCGAAGGTTTGAAGCCGCGCCAGATCATGTCGGCCGAGATCAAATTTGCCGATGGCAGCGTCAAGAAAGTGCCGCTCGTCTGCAAGATCGCGACGGAAGACGAGCTCGAATATTTCAAGAACGGCGGCATTCTGCCTTACGTCCTGCGGCAGCTCGCGGCCTAAG
>JBKQRA010000225.1:0-2863 GCA_052144065.1 Methylovirgula sp.
TTTGGCTGATCGACGAAGATGGGACGAAGCTTTGTCCCATTAAGATGCGAAACAGAAATAGCGGGCGGCTGGCATTTCGAATTGCGCCAGGCTCGACCAATATTACAAGCAAGCAATCCGAAGTGGACGATCTAGCGGAAGTGTTTGAGGCTGTCGTCGTGCAGGGACACGGGATTCGCGTGACGGCAGGCGAGGGAGAGGCGCGCAACATTAGAAGCCTTGGAGGGCGCATCCAAGGCTATGGCATGGAGAACGGGTTGCTCCGAGCCTGCCAAAGCCCCGGAGCCAAGCGCCTTGGAAGCTGACCAACTTGAGCATGCAACGAACGTTGATCCGGCCGTTCAGCTAAATCGGATCCTCGACGAGGAGTTGGATACGGCAGCGCTGACCGTCCGCCGAAACCAGAAGATATACAGCAGCGTCAGGCAGCTGAGCGAGTTAATCGGAGGCGAATACGGCGACCGGGTTATCTATGAGCTGCTCCAAAACGCTCACGACGCTCATCCAAAGGGTCGTGCGAGCGAAATCGCGGTGCGAGTGTCCGTCCAGGGGCCGGATCGAGGTATACTTTACGTGGCCAACGGGGGCGACGGCTTTTCGCTCGCAAACGTGCAGGCCATCCGCAACATAGCTACAAGCACAAAGGAAATCGGCGAAGGCATCGGCAACAAGGGCGTCGGCTTTCGCAGCATCGAGGCCCTGACCACGAGCGCCGCCATTTTTTCGCGCCGCGGTAGTGTGGCAGTCGATCGGTTCGACGGCTTCTGCTTCCGATTCGCGGACCAAGCGGAAGTCGAACGCCGAACGGTCGCGCTGGGCTATGACAGCGAAGCCGCGGCTGTTGCCGCAGCCATGCCGCGGTACCTGGCGGCCGTGCCGATCGCAGAACAATCCGAGGATGTCCTTGAATTCGCGCGGCGCGGCTTTGCCACGGTCGTGGTTCTGCCGCTGGAGACCGCCGGGGCGGTTAATCTGGCTGTCTCCCAGGTCGAAGAGCTTGTTCAACGAGAAGCGCCAATTTTGCTGTTCTTGGACCGTGTCGAAAAGCTCGAGATTGTGATCGATGGCGTCGGGGTCCTCCCTCGGCGGCGAACGCTCACGCGCCAACCAGGAGCAATGCTTACAGAGCCGGCGGCGATGCCAGGATGCACGATCGACACAGTGATCTTGGGTCCGCAGAGACGGGTATGGCTCTTGGCGAGACGGATCGTAGCGCCTGATCGCATCCGCGGCGCCGTGCAACGCAGCCTGACCCAGGAAGCTGGCCTGAAGCGCTGGCTGGATTGGAAGGGCGATGCGGTTGTCAGCCTTGCTGTTCCCCTCGACGGTAACGGGCTCAAATTGGGGCGCCTCTATAATTTTCTTCCGATGGGCTCCGAATCCTCGGCTCCGCTGTTTGCGCACTTGGACGCGCCGTTCTTCACCGCGATCGACAGGCGGCGCGCAAAACTTGATCTGCCGCTAAACAGAGAATTGATGGACGCTGCCGCAGAAGCTGCGGCGGCGGTGGCGCTGACCTTGGCAAAGCATCACCCTGAGGTCTCGCCGCGAGTGGTTGTCGATCTCGTGGCGTGGACCCCGGCCCATCTTCCGCGGCTGCGAGCCGCATTCGAGACCGTTGGAGCGAGCTGGCCAGATGCGCCTGTCTGGCCGACCTTGGATCGACGCTGGGCTCCGATGCGCGGACTTCGTATATGGCCGGCCGGAAAGTACAAGGTTTTCACCCCCGCGCGGGCGTCGAGCTTGGGGGGAGCAGCCGTGCTGCTACCCAGCCTCGATCCAAGCCGGTCGCCCTCCGTCGAGGCTCTGGCCAAGGTCGCCAACATTCGGATAGAGCCGACTAACCACGAACTCGCCGCATGGGCGGTCGCTGTAGCGCAATACCTGCCGACGACCGCCGAATCGGCGGCAAAGTCCTGGGGTCCCTTTTATGCCGAGCTGCTTCAGGCGTTCGGCACGCCCGACGCGCTCCGGGCCTTGGCAGGCAAGGCCATCTTAATCGAGCGCGGCGGAACCCTCGCCGCTGCCGGACCCAACGTCTACGTCCGCCAGGAAGGCGCGCGCCGCTCCAAATCAGAAGCCCCTCCGACACCACCACGCGACGTCGCTCGCGTTTTGAGTGTGCTCATGGAGCAGGTCGCGCTGCGCCCCGAGGTATTTGCGGCCTTCGAACGTGCCGGCCTTTGGAAGCGATACGACGCGGCGGAGATACTGGCGCGGCTACCATCGTTGTTCGGTGACAAGCCCGCGCCGAGACGCCGCAAGGCTACGCTGCTTTGGGCCTTCGAAGTCTGGCGTCACGACACCGCCGCAGCGAAAAAAGTCGTCCGTCAGGCCGCATTGCACGTGCCCCGGCGAGACGGCTGGGGGCCGGCCACAGAATCGTGCTTTTCCGAGACGTGGACGCCGATCGGTCGCCAGCTCGACGCATATCTCACTGAGGCCAAGGGCTCTGATCCAGCTTGCTCAAGCAGCGCCGCGGCCCTTCTTGTCGGTTGTGACGAATGGCCGGAATTCTTGCCCAGCCTGAAGTCCGAGTGGATTCGTTTCCTAGGTGATGCCGGGGTGATTGACGGTCTCGATCCGGTAGCAACCCCGCTGCCGAAGGGTCCCTACCAGGGTAGCGATTGGCTGTGGCGGCTTTCTGGGATATCCGGACCAGGCATTGATAAGGAATGGCAGGCCAATCACGGCTTTACCGGCACCGCCCATCCCTACACGCACTACTCCAGGCAGGGGGAGGCTTGGCGCGCTCCGGGCCAAATGGTCTTGCATGAACTATCCCCCGATGCCCGGCGGCGCCTTGCAATACTCCTGCTTCAGCTTCTCGACCGTTCCGGTGAGCAGTTCCTGTGGCTGAGCC
>JBKQRA010000226.1:0-22830 GCA_052144065.1 Methylovirgula sp.
TCAGGTCAAAGGTCTCGCGCAAAAGGACATGGACCTTCTCGTCGCGCAGCGCGGCAAAGGCTATGATTCGATCCGCGATCTCTGGCTGCGCACCGGTCTTGCGCCAAGCGTGTTGACGGCGCTTGCCGAAGCCGATGCCTTTCGTTCGCTGGGCCTCGACCGCCGCGGTGCGCTCTGGGCGGTGCGCGGCTTGAACCGCTCGGGCGACAAGGACGATCTGCCTTTGCTCAAGGCGCTGAGTTTTCGCGCGACCGAGCCCGATGCCCATCTGCCGGCGATGCCGCTCGGCGAACATGTCGTCGAGGACTATCGGCATCTCTCGCTGTCGCTCAAAGCCCATCCCGTGAGTTTCCTGCGCGACAGGCTCGCGGCAAAAAATATTTTGCGCACGGAAGAGCTGAATGCCATCCAATCTGGCCGGCGCGTGACGACCGCTGGGCTCGTTCTGGTGCGCCAGCGGCCGGGCTCGGCCAAAGGCGTGATCTTTCTCACGATGGAGGATGAGAGCGGCATCGCCAATGCGATCATCTGGCCGAAGGTTTTCGAGGCGCTGCGGCCGATCGTGCTCGGCGCGCGCTTCATCGCGATCACCGGCAAGCTGCAGGCGGAGGCGGGCGTCATTCATATCATCGCCGAAAAGGCCGAGGATCTGACGCCCTTGCTGGGGCTTTTGACGGCCCACGATGCAAAGCTCGCGCAGGAGGTGTCGGCGCTCGCCCGGGCCGATGCGGTGAAGCGGCCGCATCACGGCCCGCGCTTTCCGCTGGGGGCTAAAAAGGAGAGCAAATTCGCAAAGGACAAGCGCGCGGCGGAGCTGTTCGAAGAGACGCCGCAAGAGACTCAAGAGATTGCGCGCGTGCTGCCCAAAGGCCGCAATTTCCACTGAGCGCAGTCGACAGGACGCAAAAAAGCCGCCGATCAATTGAACGGCGGCCAGATTCTTCGCGATCAAACGCTCAGATTACGCAGCCTGCAGATTGCAAGCAGCGGCTTTGCCGGAGCGGCGGTCGGTCTCGACGTCAAAGGAGACCTTCTGGCCTTCCATGAGGCCCCGCATTCCGGACCGCTCGACGGCGCTCACATGGACAAAAATGTCCTTGCTGCCATCGTCCGGCTGAATGAAGCCATAGCCTTTTTGATCGTTGAAGAATTTGACAGTGCCAGTTTGCATAGAGAGTCCTTAAGGGCGGAGCTTCCGGTAGGGAAGAGCGGCCAGTCGTGCGCATGCGCGGTTGAACGGCCCCGCAGAGCAGGGCACGTTCGGGTAGTCGAATTTGGAAAGAAGAGGCTGAAGCGTGCGTCAGGTCGGCAAGACGGACAGCTCGATCCAGAGATCAGCCCAAAAGCGATGCGCCTCATATGGCGGTTTGCAAGGGGTTTGGCAAGCCGGGCCACGGATTTCTTACAGAAAGACTTAAGGCATTTCCGTGACGACGGTCAGAATTGCCGAGATGAGTTGCGCCAACTCCTCCAGCGCGATGGTAAACGCCGGGGTCAGATAGATGATTTGGCCGAAGGGGCGAATGAAAACGCCCAATTCGACGAAACGTCGTTTCATCGCCTCGGGATTAAAGGACTTTCCTAATTCGACGACGCCGATGGCGCCTTTCACGCGGACATCGGCGACATGTTCGAAACGGTGGCAGGGAGCAAGGCCTTCCGCAAGCGCTGCCTCGATCGTGGCGACTTGGTTAAGCCGCGGCTCACTCTCGAAGAGATCGAGCGAGGCATTGGCGGCGGCACAGGCGAGCGGATTGGCCATGAATGTCGGGCCATGCATCAGCGCCGCATTTGGATCATCCGACCAGAAGGCTTCGACGACATTTGGACGTGCGAGCGTCGCCGCAAGCGTCATCGTGCCGCCGGTGAGCGCTTTGCCGAGACAGAGAATGTCCGCGCTGACGTCCGCTGTTTGCGAAGAGAACATGGGTCCGGTGCGGCCGAATCCGGTAAAAACCTCGTCGAAGATGAGTAAGAGCCCGTAACGGTCTGCGGTCGCGCGAATATGCTGCAGCACATGCGGCTCATGAAAGATCATGCCGCCGGCGCCTTGCACCAGAGGCTCGACAATGATGGCAGCGAGCTCCTCGGCATGGCGGGCGACGAGCGTATCGAAGAGAACGCGGGTCTCCGGCTCGCGGGGCAGATCGCAGATGAGATTGTTGTGCAGCACGCCCTTGAAGAGGCTGTGCATCCCTTCGTCGGGATCACAGACGGCCATGGTTGCGAATGTGTCGCCGTGATAGGCGCCTTTGAAGGCAAGAAATCTGCGGCGGCCCGTGACTCCTTTGTTGAGCCAATATTGCACGGCCATTTTCAGCGCGACTTCGACGGCGACTGAGCCTGAATCGGAGAAGAAGACCCGCTCGAAACCGCCGGGCACCAGCGTGCAGAGCCGCGTGGCCAGGCGCAGCGCCGGCTCATGCACCAGACCGCCGAACATCACATGCGGCATGATCGCGAGCTGCTTTTGCACGGCCGCGGCGATGTGGGGATGATTATAGCCGTGACAGGCGGTCCACCAGCTCGCAACGCCGTCGATCAATGTGCGGCCATCGGCGAGCGTGATGCGCGCGCCATGCGTCGCGGCGGCGAGCAGCGGCGGATCGGCCGTCTTCATCTGGCAATAGGGCCGCCAGATATGGGCGAGCCCCGCGTCGAACCCATCTTCCGTTTTGCTCATCACCTGCGTCTCATTGCCAGCCTGAGGCCTGAGCGCTACACCTTGCGGCGATGAATGAAAAGATTGCCGCGAACTCTCTCGATGCCTTTGCCAACGCCAAGCTCGTGCAGTTGGAGCGGGCGGCCTTGCGGCGGCAGTTCGTCGCGACGCAGAGGGAGCTGTCGCCCGATAGCGGGCCGATTGCGCGGCGCAACGGGCGCGCGCTGATTTCCTTTTCCTGCAACGATTATCTCAATCTGTCGCAGCATCCGGCGGTGAAGGCGGCCGCCATCGCCGCGGTCGAGACCTATGGCACGGGCTCGGGCGCGTCGCGGCTCGTCACCGGCGACCATCCTCTTTTTGCCGCTCTAGAAGCGCGGCTGGCCGACTATAAGCAGACGCAGGCCGCGCTCGTCTTCGGCTCCGGCTATCTCGCCAATCTCGGCATTATTCCGGCCTTGGTGGGCGAGGGCGATCTGATCCTGATTGACGCGCTCGCGCATGCCTGCATTTATTCCGGGAGCCGGTTGTCGCCAGCGCAGACGCGTGTCTTTCGCCACAATGATATCGAACATGCGCGCACGATCTTGCAAAGCGAGCGCAGCCGCTTCCGTCATGCGCTTTTGGTGACGGACACTGTCTTCTCGATGGATGGCGACCGGGCGCCGCTTGCCGCGCTTGCCGCGCTTTGCGCCGACTATGATGTCTGGCTGATGAGTGATGATGCGCATGGCCTCGGCGTGCTTGGGCCCGACCGTGCCGTCAATGCGAACGCGCCCTTGCAGATGGGCACGCTGTCGAAAGCGCTCGGCGGCTATGGCGGCTATCTCTGCGCGTCTTCGCCGGTCATCGAGCTGTTGAAGTCGCGGGCGCGAACGCTGGTGTTTGCGACCGGGCTGCCGCCCGCGAGCGTCGCGTCCGCTTTGGCCGCGCTCGACATCATCATCGCCGATCCGGAGTTGACGCTGAAGCCGCTCGCCAAGGCGCGCGCCTTCGCGACGGCGCTCGATCTGCCCGAGGCGCAGAGCCCGATCGTGCCACTCGTACTCGGCGAAGCCGAAGCGGCCTTGGCCGCATCGCAGCTTCTGGAGCAGCAAGGCTATCTCGTCGTCGCGATCCGGCCGCCGACCGTGCCGGAAGGGACGGCGCGGTTGCGCTTTGCGTTTTCGGCGGCGCATAGCGATGAAGATATCGCGCGACTTGCCGACATTGTGCGGGCGCGCGTGCCGTTCCGCAGAGAGGCGATCCTATGCCAGCCGTTTTCATAACGGCGACCGGCACCGACATCGGCAAGACCTATGTCACTGCGGGGCTTGCGCAGCGTCTACGCGCGCGGGGCCGCAAAGTGGGTGTTCTCAAACCCGTCGCGAGCGGTTTCGATCCGGCCGATTTTGCCGAGAGCGATCCGGCCATTCTTCTTCGTGCCATCGGTGAAGAGCTGAATCTCTCGTCGATCGAAGCCGTCGCGCCCTGGCGCTTTGCCGCGCCGCTCTCGCCCGATATGGCTGCAGCCCTCGAAGGAAAATCCATCGACTTCGCGGCGCTCACCGCTTTTTGCCAGAAGGCCGTGGCGAGCGCTGAAGATGTTCTGCTGATCGAAGGGATTGGCGGCCTGATGGTCCCGCTCGCCGAGAGCCGCACCGTCGCCGATCTGATCGCCGGCTTGGCGATTCCATCCATCCTCGTTGCCGGCACCTATGTCGGCAGTCTCAGCCACACTTTGACGGCGCTCGAGGTGATGGACGCGCGGAGATTGGCGGTTGCGGCCGTAGTCTTGAATGAGACACAGGACTCGGCCGCCTCGCCCGAGGCCACAGAAGCTACGCTTCAAAACTTCAGGAAACCGGCGCCGATCGTCATCCTGCGACAAGGGCCGCCGCCGGAGAATGCCGCGGCCTTTGATCGTGTGGCGGATTGTCTTAGGCCAGCTTGAGGCTGGCGCGGTCCTGCCAAAAAATGCGAATGTCAGACATGACCGAGAGTGAGATTCCCCCGTCTGAACCTTCCCGCCTGAGGCCGTCGCGCCAGCGCTACATCCAGCATGCCTATAGGCGCTCGCGCATCGCGGCGCGGCGCTGGCGGCGCCGTACATTTTTTGTGATCGGCGGTCTTGCCGTCGGTTTGGCCGCCGTCGGCATGGCGCTGCTCGCCGATGCGGCGCAGGCGCAATGGCATAATCTGCTCGCGGTACAGCGCTATGCTGCGCTCATCCTGACGCCGTTCGGTTTTGGTCTCGCGCTGTTTCTGGCGCGGCGCTATTTCCAGAATTCGCAGGGCAGCGGCATTCCGCAAGTGATCGCGGCGCGCGCCCTGCCGGATGGCGAGAGCCGCCTCGCGCTCGTCTCGCTGCGCGTCGCCGCGGGCAAGATCGCGGTGATGATGCTCGGGCTTTTATGCGGCGCCTCGATCGGCCGCGAAGGCCCGACCGTGCAGGTCGGCGCAGCGCTGATGTTCGCCGCCGGCCGCCGCGCGCTCAATTATCAGCGCGGCCTGCTGCTCGCGGGCGCTGCCGCCGGCATTGCCGCGGCCTTCAACACGCCGCTTGCCGGCATCGTGTTCGGCATCGAAGAGTTAAGCCGATCCTTTGAATCCCGTACCAGCGGCCTTGTGCTGGCCACGGTGATCGCCGCAGGCCTCACCTCACTGGGGATTGTCGGAAACTATACTTATTTCGGCTCGACCCCGGCGACGATGAGCTTGCATCATGGCTGGTTGGCGGTTCCGGTCTGCGCGGTCATCGGCGGTCTTGCCGGCGGCGTGTTCAGCCGCATCCTCATCGCTTTCACCGCTGGTCTGCCCGGCGCGATCGGGCGGTGGATCAGAGCGCATCCCATCGTTTTCGCCATGCTCTGCGGATTGGGTGTCGCGCTCTGCGGCCTAGCCTCCGGCGATACGATCTATGGGACGGGCTATGAGCAGGCGAAAGCCATTGTGCATGGCGCGCCGCCGTCCAGCGACGCTTATGGGCTGCTGAAATTCCTGGCGACGGTTCTGTCCTCGATCAGCGGCATTCCGGGCGGCATTTTCGCGCCGTCGCTGTCGGTCGGTGCTGGCATCGCCGCAGAGCTGCATCGATTTTTCGCCGATGTGCCGCTTGGCGCTCTGGCGCTGATCGGTATGGTTTCCTATCTCGCAGGTGCGGTGCAGACGCCGATCACGTCATTCGTCATCGTCGCGGAAATGACGGAGAATCACACGCTCATCATCCCTTTGATGCTCGCCGCCGTGATCGCCGATGCGACGTCGAAGCTGATCTGTCGCGGCAGCCTCTATCATTCGCTGGCGGAGATCGCGATCGAGAACGCCGCGCGCAAGGCAGCAGGCAAATCAGATGGAGCCTAAGGCGCAGACCGCCGACATCGATTTCGAGCGCGAGCGCGTCGGGCCGCCGGGCACGCTCGTCGAGCTGACCCCAATGATCCGCCGGATGGTGGCGCCCAATCCCGGGCCCATGACCTTCACCGGCACCTGCACCTATGTTGTCGGCCGCGGCACGGTGGCGATCATCGATCCGGGCCCCGACAGCGCCACGCATATCGAAAATTTGCTGGCCGCGCTCGCCGGCGAAACCGTCAGCCAGATCCTCATTACTCATACGCACCGCGATCATTGCGGCGCGGCGGCAGCATTGAAAGAAGCGACGGGTGCGCAACTGATCGGCTGCGCGCCCTATGCGGTTGCGGCAAAGCCGAGCCCGGCTGTTGATGAACGCGGCCGCGATTCAGGCCATGAGCTTGCCTATGCGCCGGACGCTGTCCTGCGCGAAGGTGAGGTCGTCAAAGTGGGCGAGCTTTCGCTCGACGTTGTGGCGACGCCTGGCCACACGGGCAATCATCTCTGCTTCGCCTTGAGGGCCGAACGCGCGCTCTTCTCCGGCGATCATGTCATGGCCTGGTCGACGTCGGTGGTCATCCCCCCCGATGGCGCGATGGCGGACTATATGGCCTCGCTCGAAAAGCTGCAGCAGCGCGACGATGCGATTTATTGGCCCGGGCATGGCGGCCCGGTGCGTGCGCCACAAAACTATCTGACGGCGCTCATCCGTCATCGCCGCTTGCGTGAGGCCTCGATACTGACGGCTTTGGGGCAGGGCGCGATGACCATCCCCGAACTCGTTGCCGCGATCTATCGCGGGCTTGATCCAAGGCTTCAAGGCGCTGCGCGGCTCTCGGTTCTCGCTCATCTCGAAGATCTTTCCGCGCGGGGGCTGGTTCACGCGGAATCTTCTGAGTCAGGTTCGGCGCGCTACCGGCGCGTCTGATCACTTTTGATATAATTACTTGGAATCAGCGAGCGCCTTTAGCTCTTCGGCGAAAGCCAGAATGCGCCGCGCATTGGCGCCGAAATCATGCCGGCCGACGCGCGACACCGAACGGACATCGATCCGCGTCTGTCCGGCGAGCGGGCGAATGCGGATCGTGATGTCATTGGCGAAACCGAACACATGGCTATGGTCGATTGCGTCCACATGGCCGAGGCCGAAACGGCCGCCGGGCGGATGTGACTCGACGAGTTTCCAATGCTTCGCCGTTACGAGCTGCAGCACCGTCTGATAGGCATCCTCGGCGTCGAGATCGAGGACGATGGGCTGCACATTGGGATAGGCATCGAGCTGGCGTTGCCGCTGTGCTGCTGACACCGAAAGCGGCACGAAGCCTTTGCGCGCGACGAGCGCACGTTGCGACTGCGAGAAAGCCGGGGGATCATCGACATCGGTCGAGACATCATGCAGTGCGGGAAGCCGCACCGCCTGATAGGCGAGATAGGCCGGATAGGCGAGGAGCGCCGAGGCGATGAAGCCGCCGGTGAGGAGCAGTCCGACACCTTTGCGGCCGGTGCGCCAGATTGCGATTGTTGCAGCGCCCGCACAGAGAATAGCGAGGCAGGCGATCATGATCGCCGAGCCGAGCACGGCGAGCACCGCGGACGGATCCAATCCAAGACGCGACAGCAGCAGCCCGGTCGCGATCACCGCCATCGCAAAGAAGGCGAGACGCCGGCTCCACAGAGCGCTGTCGGAATAGGGTTCTTCGATGATCACATGCCGCATAGCGAAGCCAGCCAAAGCTCCTGCGCACGGTTACCCGTGCGAAGTTTCTGTGAACCTCTGATCTAAATCATCGGCAGAGACTGCCGGTGCCTTTATCTATAAAATTTACACCCGTTTGTTGCATGCCGGCAGTGCCTCTCAACGGCATATTTGTGGCTACGCAACAAGCATCTACGGCAGCAGTGTGGCGGCTTTGCCGACGACGAATCATTTGATCTTGATGTAGCTTAGAAAGCTTCTGTTAACTGCGTGGATCGAAGCTTTATGTCAGGAACGAAGCGGGTGGCGTTTCCTGCAGCAGCAAAAATAGGATGAGGCCTATGACGGACAATACGATGTCTTCCCGTCCGAGTGCACCGGTAGAAAAGATGACGGACATGGTTGCGCGGCTTTATCGTGAAATCGGTATCTCCGCGGTTGCGGCTGCGCTGGCTGTCACGAAGAAGCCGGCCAAACCGGCGCAGAGCGAGACTCACGGCGCCGGCAAAGATCTTGCTGCCTAAGGTTCGGGCCTCCGTGACGCGCTGATGGTGTCAGGCTTGCAGGGCGGTGCGATCCGCCCCATGTTGCTGAGGAAAGCGCCGCGCAAATCTGCCGGTTAATCCGGGCGCGGCCGCTTGAACACGGATTTGTATATATTCGGGACTGCTGGTTCGGCCGTTTGGATCGAATCGATCGAGAATGGGACAAGTGCCCACGGGCCAAGGGCGTAACCAGCAGCGCAACCAAGCGCGCATCTGGAAGCGTAGCCAAGCGCGCAGTGGCGCGCGTATGGCCTTCTCGCAACGGCGTTGGGACCGCAGCTGACCATGAATGCACTGACACGGAGGCTGTTTCTGCAAGGTGGCGGCACTTTGCTGCTTTCGCCCTTTGCGCTCGGCTCCTATGCCTTTGCGATCGAGCCCGGCTTCCGGCTCGAAGTGACGCCCTATAGGCTCGTTCCGAAGAATTGGCCGGACGGCCTCGTCCTCAAGGCCGCGGTGATCGCCGATATCCATGCCTGCGAGCCGCTGATGTCGGCGGCGCGGGTTCGCGCTATCGCCGAGCTCACCAACAGTCTGAAACCCGACATCATCTTCATCCTCGGCGATTTTAATGCCGGCCACAAAATGGTCAGTGCCGCCGTCTACCCGCAACAATGGGGGGAGGCGCTGTCGGTGCTGAAGGCGCCGCTGGGCGTCTATGCGATCCTCGGCAATCACGATCTTTGGCACGGCGCGCTGCCCAATATGCGCAGCGACGGCGGCCAAAGCATCCGGCGTGCGTTGCGGCACGCCAACATTACTCTGCTCGAGAATCATGCGGTGCGCGTCGAGAAGGACGGCAAGCCTCTCTGGATCGCTGGTCTCGCCGATCAGCTGGGGCATCGGATCGGCCGCTATGCCTTCGAGGGGCTCGACGATCTGCCGGGCACGCTGCGCCAAGTCACCGACGACGCACCGGTGGTTTTATTGGCGCATGAGCCGATGATCTTCAGCCAGGTGCCGGAGCGCGTGTCGCTGACGCTTGCCGGCCACACCCATGGCGGCCAGGTCGATCTGCCCTATGTGACGGCAGCCTATCTCAATAGCCGCTGGGGCCAGGGCTATATTTATGGCCATATCGTCGAAGGCGACCGGCATATGATCATTTCGGCCGGGCTCGGGGAGTCGATTCTTCCCGTGCGCTTCATGCGGCCGCCGGAGCTGGTGCATGTGACCATTGGCGAGCCCTCGCGCGGTTCGACGGTTGCCTGATCAAATCTGCGCTTAATCGAAATCGCGCCTGATCCAATTCATCGCTTTAAAAACAAAACAGCCGCGTGAGGGATGCTCACGCGGCTGCTGGAATTCTGTGTCGATCGGGTCTTACTGAACGATGACGCGGGTGCCGACGCTCACGCGGTCATAAAGATCGATCGCGTCGATGTTGCGCATCCGGATGCAACCCGAGGAAACCGCCTGACCGATCTTCTCCGGCTCATTGGTGCCGTGGATGCGGTACAGCGTGTCCTTATTGCCCTGGAAGAGGTAGAGCGCACGGGCGCCGAGCGGATTTTCCGGACCGCCGGGCAGACCGCCAGCATCGGCCGTCGGGGCCAGATGCGGCCAACGCTCGACCATGTCGGCCGGCGGCATCCAATGCGGCCATTCCTGCTTGCGGCCGACGGTCGCTTGGCCGGTCCAGCCATAGGCTTCTGAGCCCGTCGCGATGCCGTAGCGGATCGCCTTTTTCTTGGGCAGCACGTAGTAGAGGAAATGCTGCTTGGTATCGACGATGATCGTGCCCGGGGGCTGGCCGGTCGGATCATCGACCATGTAGCGGCCGTATTCCGGATTGATATCAGCCCGCGGCGCCAGCGCCAGAAATTCGCGGTCACGCGCCGAAAGGCTCGGATCCGGCGTCGCATCGCCGTAGCCCACGCAACCCGCCAAAGTCAACGTCACCAGCGGGAACGCCAGAGTTAGCAAAAAACGAGTGAACTTTCCGATCGATGTGCCCGCGCTTAACCGCATTTCCTTAGCCCCCGGTATGTATCATCGGCTTAGCTGATTGCCTTTTATCTGGCCATATTTCTTATAAAGCCAAGCATCAGAAGCGGCCCGCCTGTTGCGCAAATGAAACAATTTTGCATGTTTGCCGCAGGAATGACCTTCGCCTTCATTATCGCGAAACCGTAAAAATTAACTGTAAGTCCCAGCGCAGCAACTGTTTTAGGCAGGCTGGCGCGGCGAGGCTGCAGCCGGTGGACAAATGTTGTTGAAGCACATCGGTATCACCACACGCAGGCCCACCGGGACCCTAGCGGAACCCGATTTGCTTGCTCACAGGTGTGCCCGCCGATAAGAGCTAGGCGGACGCCGAAATCCCTTTCGCTATCATCCTTTATCGCTTCGAATCCGAGTGCCCCTCCTGTGACAACCCTCGTTATCAGCCACGCCTCGAGCCTTGAACATGACACTGGCCCCGGCCATCCGGAGCGTCCCGACCGCATCAGGGCGATCCAACAGGTCCTGAGCCATCCGACATTTCAAACGCTCAACCGGTTGCAGGCGCCGGGTGGCGACCATCAGGCGATCCTGCGCGTGCATCCGGCGGATTATGTGAAAGCCGTCGAGAATGCCGCGCCGAAGCAGGGCTATGTCCATGCCGATCCCGACACGATCATGAGCCCGGGCACCCTCGATGCGCTGATGCATGCCGTCGGCGGCACCGTCATCGCCGTCAATGCGGTCATGCACAGCAACGTCGACAACGCCTTTATCGCAGTGCGGCCGCCGGGACATCATGCCGAGCGCGCGACGCCGATGGGCTTCTGCTTCTTCAATTTCGCCGCGATCGCGGTGCGCCAGGCCCAGGCCGTGCACAATGCCGAGCGCGTCGCCGTCGTCGATTTCGACGTGCATCACGGCAACGGCACGCAGGACATCTTCTGGTCCGACAAGAATGTGATGTATTGCTCGACCCATCAGATGCCGCTGTTTCCCGGCACTGGCGCGGTGAGCGAGCGGGGCGAGTTCGACAATATCGTCAATGCGCCTTTGTCGTCGGGCGACGACGGGGTGCATTTTCGCGAAGCCTTCGAGACGGTGATCCTGCCGCGGCTCGATGCGTTCAAGCCCGATCTCATCATCATCTCGGCCGGCTTCGATGCGCATCGCCTCGATCCGCTTGCCAACATCAATCTGGTCGAGGGCGATTTCGCCTGGGTGACGGCGAAGCTGATGGATGTTGCGGACAAGCACTGCAAAGGCCGCATCGTGTCGCTGCTCGAAGGCGGCTATGACCTCGAAGGCCTCAGCCGCTCCGTCGCCGCGCATGTGCTGACCTTGATGGGCAATATGCCGAAGTAAAAGTGACGGCTGCCCGCTCGGCTATTCGAGCGGGTCGATGCCAGATATCTCGATTCCGAATCCGGACAGGCCGACATATTTGAACGGGGCCGAGGTGCGCAGCCTTATCGAGGAAATGCCCAGATCCTGAAGGATTTGGGCGCCAAGCCCGATCTCGCGCCATTCCTTGATGCGCTGCGCATCCGAATCGAGCTTGTCTTGCCCACTGATATTGACCGGGACGCCCGCCGTGCCATCGCGCAGGAAGACCAGGACGCCGCGGCCTTCCTTTTTGAACTGAGCGAAGGTCTTGCGGACCGACTCGCCGCCCTTGATCACATCGGCGATGATGTCGACTCGATGCAGCCGCGCTGGCACATCGCGGCCGGAGCCGATGGCGCCTTCGACGAACGCGAAGTGCTGAACGAGATCGAAGGGCGTGACATAGGCGTAGCCGGTCAGCGGCCCGCAGGGACCTTCGACCGAGAAGACATTCACGCGCTCGACGAGCTTTTCGCGCGATTGCCGATAGGCGATGAGATCGGCGACAGAAATGCGCTTCAGCCCATGCTGCTTGGCGAAGGCATCGATCTGGGCGCCCGCCATCACCGTGCCGTCGTCATTGGCGAGCTCGCAGATCACTCCGACCGCCGGCAGCTTGGCGAGCCGGCAGAGATCAACGGCGGCTTCCGTATGGCCCGAGCGCATCAAGACGCCGCCTTCGCGCGCGATCAGCGGAAACACATGGCCGGGCCGGACGAAATCGCCGGCGCCCATATTGCGGTTGGCGAGCGCCCGGACGGTGTTCGTACGCTGTTCGGCCGAGATGCCGGTCGTGAGCCCATGCCGCGCATCGACGGAAACGGTGAAGGCCGTGCCGAGCGGCGCGTCATTGGTCGCGACCATCGGTTGCAGATTGAGCCTCTTGGCGTCTTCGGCCGCGATCGGGGCACAGACGATGCCGCAGCAATTGCGGATGATGAAGGCCATCTTTTCCGGCGTGCAGAGGGATGCGGCGCAGATCAGATCGCCCTCGTTCTCACGGTCGTCATCGTCGGTGACGATAACGATTTCGCCGCGGGCAATGGCCTCGATCGCCTCCGTGACGGAATGGGGCATAATCGCATCTCCTTGACTTCGCCTTTGGCGAAGATTCTTCTACTAGACGAAGATTCTTCTACTAGCTCTGGGTGCGTCGCGCGCCGAGAGGGGTTTTTATGCTCCGTAGAGAGGCCGGCCCATTCGCGCCACGAAGCGCGCGGTGGCACATGCAAATTTCGCTCAACGAACTTGTCATCGCGTCGCTGCGGCTGGCCGTGGGCTGGTGTCTCCTTGCGTCCCTCGCTTTTGGACTGACGTCGACCGCGGAGGCGGCCTCGGCGGGGTGCCACAGTCTGGCGGAGGAGGGAAGTCATTATGTGGTGTGCAGCTTCGATATGCGCCAGAATCGGCGCCCGAGCGAGCTGCGGCTCTTCCTCGCGCCCGAGGCAGGTGCGCCCTATGGCGGCTTTTCGGCGCTCGCGGCCGATCTCAAGAAGCGCGGCGAGGTTCTGCTCTTTGGCATGAACGCCGGCATGTATGCGCCGGACCTCCAGCCGGTCGGCCTCTATATCGAGGATCGTGAGGAGATCCACGCGGTCAATCAGCGCTCCGGCTCCGGCAATTTTCATTTGAAACCGAACGGCGTTTTTTATTTCGGTGGCCGCTCGGCCGGCGTCATGGAAACCTCTGCCTTCGTCCGATCCGGTCTAAAACCCGAGTTTGCGACGCAGTCCGGACCGATGCTGCTCATCAACGGCAAGATTCATCCGCAGATCCAGGCGGATGGAACCTCGCAAAAGATCCGCAACGGCGTCGGCGTGCGCGACGACCATATCGTCATCTTCGTGATCTCCGACGATCCCGTCACCTTCTATCGCTTCGCAACGCTGTTTCGCGATCGTCTCGGTTGTCCGAATGCGCTCTATCTCGACGGCTCCGTATCGAGCCTCTTTGCGCCGGGGCTCGGCCGCGCCGACGGACTACGCCAGATCGGCCCGATGATCGGCATCGTCGAGAAATCAGCCGATCATCCGCAAGGCGCGCAGCGCTAGGCCTCGCCGCGCGCGAGTAAAGCGGCGTAATCCTCGACGGTGATCAAGCCCCCGCGCGCGTCCGCCTTGCCTTGATCCTTGGCCGGCAGCGCCTCCTGCACGATGTCGATGCGTTTCCAGCCGGGGGGCGGCGTCTCGCATCCATCGATCGGCACATATTTCGATGTGGCAAGCTTCTGATATCGATGGATGTAGCGCGGGCAGTTGATCCAGATCGCTTCGACCGCGACGTGGACCATGAATTGCGCTTCGGAGTAATCGTGCAGGGCTGGATGTTCGAAATCGATCGCGGCACTCCCTTGCACGCGCAGGCGGTGCGGCGTTTCGAAATCGATGAAGAGCAGGCCGACTTGCGGCGCGTTCATGAGATTGCCCATCGAGTAATACATGCCGTTGCCGTCATAGCAAGGAAAGAGCAGCGTTGATGGATCGGAGACTTTTACAAAGCCTGGCGCGCCGCCCTTGTAGGAAACGGTCGGACGTCCTTCGGCATCAACCGTCGACAGAAAGAACATGTCGCGGCTCTCGATGAAGCCTATGTCCTCGGGCGCGAATTCGGTATGCATGATGCCGTTTTCCATCAGATCGGCCATGCGGCGCGAATCGAAGCGATCCTGCAGCGCGCGATGCTGCTCCGAATAGAATTTGCTCATCTGTCCTCCCGCGGTTGCGCTTGTGCTTATGCGCTTTGCCGCAGGCTAACGCGGCAGGAGCTATTCGACAAATCCGGCACGATCCGCATCGCTCGCTGCGAAGGTATGGCGTCTGCATGAGGTTCGGGAAATCAGAGTCGGCCGACGCGCCGAGGGGAGAGCGGGATGGATGATTTCTTCGGCTTGGATGTTCCCTTTGCCCGCCACTGCGGGATCAAGGCGCTATCGTTTGACGAGCGCTGCACGCGACTGTTGCTGCCGATGTCGGCGCAGAGCACCAATCAATTCGGCGTCTTCCACGGCGGCGTGCTGTTGACGCTGCTCGATATCGCCATGGGATCGGTGGCCCGCGTAACCTCCGGCTTCTGGGTCGTCGCCGTCGATATGCAGACGGCCTTCATCGCGCCGGGGCGCGGCGACGTCATTGGCGAGGGACATGTGGTGCGTGCCGGACGATCGCTTGTTTTTTGCGAAGGCTATATCCGCGACCAGGCGGGGGAAATCATCGCCAGGGGCTCGGGCGTCTATAAGATCATGAAGGGCCATAAGGCGGAAGGCTAGCCGTTCAAACTAGGCAGTGGCGCGGCGGACCAGCGTCTCCATCTTTGCGTCGAGCGCAGTCGCTGAGCCGAAGAGTGCCGGATCCTTTTGTGCCTGCATGAGCACGGACGGCAGATCATAGATGATCGTCGAACCTGCGCCGTCGTCTGCTTCATACAACAAGAGCTCCACCGGCGCGAAAAGTGCCGCACTTATGTCATGCTGGGTCATGGTCGCAGCAATCGCCGGATTGCCGAAAATCAAGCGCGTCGCGCGGCGTTTGATGCCGTAAAGCGGCAGATAGCGGCTGTGGTCGACTTCGAAGAACAGCATGAAGCCGCTGTCGCCGGCGAGCTTGTTGATCTCACGCTCGAAATCTTCCCGTCCTTTTGCCGCGGCGAGGATTTTCGGAATCTCGTCGCCCTTGAGCCTGCCCATTTGGCTAAGCAGAGCGGCTTTGACGGTATCGAAGGATCGATCGGTTGCGACGCTCATGCGCACCGCTTCGAACGAAGAACGCGACAGTGTCATTTCCATCGTCTTGTCCATTCTTTTGCCTCCGGTTTCGAGGGCTCTCAGGACGGAAAGCAGCGGCCAAATGCGAGCAGCAGCCGTGGCGAACCTTTCAGGCGAATGCGCCGCATCAGAAGCACCAAGGCAATATGACTCTCCTTGCGCAGAAAGCGCAGCCAGCTTGCGCTGTCGGCCGTTACGCGCAGATCCGCGTCGCCCAGGTGACCTTCGAGGATTTTGACTCGTTGGTCCCTGATGATGATCGTCACGAGGTGCGCTTCGGCTCCGGTGAAGGTGAAATGATAGGTCGCGGCGAGGCCCTTCGATTGCGCCGGCTGAAATACCAAGGGCAGGCCGCGCAGAAATCCCTGGATGCTCAGCGGCCGGCCGAGCCCGTTGCGGACCTTCTTGACGTTCTTGTGCGGAAAATGCCGCGGCACGTAGGTTTGGGGATCGGAGCCTGGCACGACATAGATCGTCTCGACCTTGTCGCGCAGCGGCCGCACGATCGCGTCGCGAAAGCCGGCGCGGTCTTGCAGGAACGGCCCGATGACGTCATCTCCCGCCGGGCAGACCGCCATGCAATAGGCGGCCTTGTAATTGGCGCCGAAACTGAGGCTCTGCCACATCGACACGGTCTCGCTGTCGGTGACGCGCTCGCGGTAGGCTGCGCCGCTCTTGGAATCGGCAATCGTCTCGACCCAATCGACGAAACCGCCCATGAATTCGCGATAATTGTGGGTATAGCAGGCCGAGAAATTGAAGTGTCCGTCGGGGCTGATCGCACCGGTCGGGCAGGCGGCGACGCAGAGCTTGCAGGAAACGCAAGGATTATAGTCGATCGGCGCGTCATAGGCGCTGATCTCTGCTTCGGTCACCACCGTGCCGAGCAGGATGAAATTGCCGAATTTCGGATGGATTACATTGCGGTGGATGCCCATTTGACCGAGGCCGGCGGCCACAGCGACGGGCTTATGGGAAATGACCCACATCTTGGCGCCCCAGCGATCGGCCTCCATTGGAAAGCCTACAGGCGCGCCATTGCCGGCGCGCAGTCCATCTGTTTCGAGACGGCCGACGATGGTGCGGGCGACCTCATTGACGAAATCATTGGTGTGGTGGAATTCGACATTGGCGATCGAGCGCAGCGGTGTGCGCACATTTTCGCGATTCATCCGCACGACGAAAGAGATAAGCGTGCGCACGAAAGGGAAGGCGGCTTCGATCTCGGCCCGCTGATCGGCGACATCTGGATGATCGATCGGCACGAAGCCGACATCGTCGGCGCCAGCGTCGAGGCAAAGCTTTCGCAGCCAATTGCGATCGATGTGCGAGTTTGGCGGTTCGGGCGGGCGCGCCAAATAGCGTTTGACTGTCGGATGATCCGCAAGCTCTGCCATTTACGGCTCCTCAACTATATGTATATACACATAATAGGCGCTGATAGCGCGGGCTAAAGGCACGCTTGCCGTCGCAGCTTACGAGATGTATGCATATGCATCTAAATAGATCATCGATTCTCTGTCAAGCAGCTTCGCGCCACGAGCCGATGACAGTTGCGCGTTCATCGAAATGCGAGGGGAGTGGTGTGAACGAGATCAATCTTCGCGAAGTCGCGGACTGCACTTGCGCCCGCCTGCAGCGCACGACGCGGCGGGTAACCCAGATTTACGACCGCGCTCTGGCGCCTGTTGATCTGACAGTCAATCAATTCGGCCTTCTGGCGCGGCTTTATGGAGCCAGGCTGCTGCAGCGCGATGGCATGTCGATCAAGGCGCTGGCCGACATGCTCGGCATGGATTCATCGACCCTTACGCGCAATCTGAAGCCGCTCGAAGCGCGCGGTCTGATCGATAGTGCGATCGATCCCAATGACGGGCGCGCGCGCCTGATCGCGATCACAGCCGCGGGAACAGCGAAGCTTGCCCAAGCCCTGCCACATTGGCGCAGCGCGCAGAGAGAGGTGAAACGGCAGCTCGGCTCGGCCGCTTCGGGAGAGCTGAGAACCTTGCTCGATACGGCTTTTACCACTCTCGCCGAGAGCTGAAGCGCCGCTGCTGATCGCATAAAATTATCCGAGATTCAGCGTGGCTGCATTGCACCGGCCGGCGCAATTGCGCCGCATATTCCGCAAAAAATTGCTTGGCTTTAGGAACAGCCTGCACCCCGCATCGTTAGCCCGGCGAATGAGAGGCTCGGCCGCTCACAAAAACACACGATAGTGGAGGTTTCCGATGCGCTTGTATCAGCGACAGAGGCTGCAATGGGTCTTTCTTTGATGTTGGCTTTCACCGGCGCGGCCTTCGCGGCTTCGTCCGACAGCATGGGCGCGACGTCTGGCCCGGCTTCCGGCTCGAATGTGCAGCCGGGCGTCGCAGGCCGGAAGGGTTCGAAGAATGGTCCGGCCGTTAAGTAAGCTGTAGGCCGTTCGGGAAAGTGCTCGCGCATTTGTGCGGCGGGCTAAGTGGCAGGGGCCGTCCCGTCGGCTCCTGCCATTTCATTTCGGAGCGACGCTCACTTTTCCTTTTGGGCACGCCACACGCCGCCGCACAGCAGCGTCGGCGCCGACCAGGCGCCCTTGCCGGCGCGGCCTTTTACCGTGCCGCCGACATGGGCGATGTGATTGTCGCCGCCGCGAAAGGTCATCGAGACCGTTCCATCGTCTTCGATGAGACCGGTGGCGGTGATGTGGTCATTGTTCGGTGCGACCGATGCGATCTGCGCATTGGCGACGACGACCGTCCAATGCGAATCCTTGCAGTCGCCGTCCTGAGTGACGACATCGACCGCATAGCTGCCATCGAAGGGGCTCGGGCCCAGCGCAGCGGACTGCTGCTGCGCCGGCGGCGCAGATGAAGCATCTTGCGCCATGGCCTCGGAAGGCGCGACGAGCCCGAAGCCGGCGCGCGCCGTACCCAGTAGAAAAACTGCGGAAAAGAAAACGCGCTTCATGGCGAGTCCGATATTTTATGAAGGAGGAAGAGGAAAGCCGGCCGACTTTCGCCGCGGACAAAATCACCTTTCTTTCGGCGCGGAAAGTGCTCTTTGGCACAATGCAACAGCAAAGTTGGCGCCTGTGGCGCCGCTGCTATTGCACGCTACGGCCCCTGGGCCGGTCTTACTCGGGAATCGGACCGCACCAGCCGGGGAGAAAGCCGGCTTCCTTGCTCTTGGCGAGTTCCAGCGCCTTTTCGAGCGTCTGGTCGAAATCCTTCTCGACGCTCGCCCGCTTGATCCGGCGGCGGAGGAAATCGGCCCAGAGGAACTCGGCGAAGGGGGTCGTATCCTTGGCATAGCCGCCGGCCCGACGGAGTTCGCCGGCGAGCGAGCGGAACGGATCATCGACAAGGTCCGTCAACGTCTTCGGCACATCCGCATAGGTGCGCCGCTGCCCACTATCGTCGAAGGGATGCAGCCAGCCGCGATTGTCGAGGAAGATCCAGAAGGCGTCCTTCTCCAGGCTCGACAGATTGGCGACGATCGTGACGAGGACGTCTTTGACGCCGGCCTCCAGGAGCGCCAGGCCAAGATGGTGATGATCGATCACATAATGGCGATCCTTCGGGCCGAGGATCACCGGGATCATATGCTGGCCGAGGAAATCGGCGGCTTTTTCGGACTTGCTTTGCTCTTCCCAGCGTCTGCGCTTCTCGCGCACCTCGCGCATACCGACAGTGATCTGGGTGGGCCGCAGCTCGGCAAGCGGCACGGGATTCAGGCGCGGTTCGCGGACCGTGGTCATGGGCGTTCTCCGCTTGCCTTATCAGGCCATGAGAGACGCCAGTCTATATAGAGCGGAGCGGGGCGCGGCAATCGGTTGCGCCGTCGCAGGGCTGCAAGCTATTCGCTCGAAGCCTATTCGATGGGGATGCCGCTTTCCGCCGCGAGTTTGCGCAGCAGCTTCGGAGTCAGTTTGCCGTCGACCGGCAGGCCGTGATCGCGTTCGAACTGCTCGAGGGCGTGGCGGGTGACGGCACCCATATGGCCGTCCGGGCGGACCACGAAGCCGAGCTTTACGAGCGCCTGCTGGGCGGCGGCGACGGTTTTCGGCCGATCCTCGGCCGCCTCATGGTCGGAGTCGGCTTTCAGCAGCTGGGCAATTCCGTCGGTGCCGGCGGCCTTCGCCTCATGATGATGCGGCGCGGGCTTCGGCCGCTCGGGCTCGCTGGCGGTCGTGCCGGCCGGGGCTTCGGTTTTCAAAAGCTGCCCGATCGGATCGCGGGCCGGATGTGGCGCCGGCGGTCCGGCGACGGCCGGAGCCGGCACGGCCGCTGCGGGTGCCGCAGCTTCGGGCTGCGGCGCGGGCGCTGCCGGGGTCTCGTCGGGAACCGGAACGGTGATGGTCTTGTGGAACAGCGGGGCCGGATGGCGGCTGTGCTGCAACATCAGAGCGTTGACCAGGATCGCGATGGTGATCGCGAAGACGAGCCCGCCGAGGATGCGGTTGGGGTAGGCCGCGACCTGCACGATGAGGCGCAGCACGCTGCCGAGACGGCCGAACCGATCCTTGCGCGGCGCCCTGCGGCCGCGCGGTTCGGCGACGACAAAATCATTGTCGCTACGGGCAAGAGCTTCACGCAATTTTCTTCACCATCATTTCGTTGCTGAATTGAAAGGCGTCATCGGCGCTGGGGCGCCGCGGAATGGTTTCGATGCGCACCGGGCGGTTTTTCTCGCGCACGGCGGCGCGGCAATCGAGCGGCAGGCAGACGCTGACGCTGGTGCCTTTGCCCGGCTCGCTTTCGACACAGATCGAACCGCCGTGCAGACCGACGAGGCCGCGCACGACGGAGAGGCCGAGGCCGGTTCCCTCATAGGCGCGATCATAGGAGGCGCCCGCCTGGAAGAACGGATCGCCGAGATGTTCGAGGTCGCGCGCCGTCATGCCGATGCCGGTGTCGTGGACGCTCAGGATCAGCGCATTGCCTTCGGTGCGCGCCTTGACGGTCACATGGCCGTCGCGCGGCGTGAATTTCACCGCATTGGACAGAAGGTTGATCAGGATCTGCTTGCAGGCGCGCTTGTCGCCGACGACTTCGTCGAGAGTCTTCGGGAAGGCGCGGATCAGCTCGACGCCGCTCGTTTGCGCTTTGAGTTTCACCATGTCGCAGCACAGATCGATCAGCGGCGCGACGGCGAAACATTCCGGACGAATGTCGAATGTGCCGGACTGGATCTTCGACATGTCGAGGATCGAATTGACCACCGAGAGGAGATGCAGGCCGGACTGCTGAATGATGCTCGCATATTCGCGCCGCTTCTCCGCGTCTTGCGGCACGAGCTGCGCATTGGCGAGCATTTCGGAAAAGCCGATGATGGCGTTGAGCGGCGTGCGCAGCTCATGGCTCACATTGGCAAGGAACTGGTCTTTCCAGAGATTGGCTTCTTCGGTCGCCGTGCGCAGAAGCTGCAATTCCTCTTCGCGCAGCTTCGCCGATGTCACATCGCGCAACAGGGTGACGACGCGGCCGCGGCCGCCCGAGGGCTCGACGCCATAGCGCTGCGTCCGCAGTTCGACGAAACGGAACAGCGCGTCGGGACGCTGCGCCGCCGCCGGGCCCGGCGCGCGCAAACGCAGCGTCGCCTGCACGACATCGGAACTGCGCGCCGCATCGGCGATCGCTTTCAAGAAGGCCGGCCGGTCGGCGACGTGGATGCGCTCGAACAGGCCGCGTCCCGTCAGTTCCTCTTCCGGAATGCCGAAAAGGGCGTAGCAATTCTGACCGACATATTCGACGCCGCCATTGCGGTCGTGATGCAGGGCTAGATCGCCGAACGCGTCATAGACGGCGCGGTAATGTTCGAGATCGAGCGCTTCCGAACGGCTGAGTCGCTCCTGATAGGCGACGATCCCATAGGCGAGCGCGGTGGCGTAGGTAATCGACGCGATGAGGAAGATCGCCGAATGGCCGCTGGCAAAGCCGCGCTCGACGAAGCCGAGCTCTGCGGCCAGCGCAAGGCCTGAGGCAACTGCGCCAGCGCTGATGCCGCCGGCAAGGACGAGCGCGCGGTTTTGTGAAAACACGCCTTCAAAGGGTGCGAAAGCCAAACAAACCAGCGCCACCTGCCAGGGACCCCCGGCGGTCGCCACGATCAGGGCGGCGCCGATGAAGCTTGCGACGCAGAGTGCTTGCGCTGCGACGAGATGGCCTGTCCGCGACACGAGCACGACGGCGCCGATCGGCAGGAGAAACAGGACGAAGACGGCGGCCTGCCAGGCCGCGGGCACGCCATAGGCGGCAAGGAAGAGCGGCATCAGGCAGAGAATCGCAAAGGAGCTCACGAGGCGCCGCAAGATGAAGGTCTGATGGCGCAAACAATCGGCCGGCCGGCTCAAAACGTCCGGATGAACGAAAGAGCCGATGCGCCTCTCCAGAAGCCACGCGAAACTCAAACGCTGCACTCCACGTCACGCCAGACTGTCGACTGCTGCCGAGCTGCCCAGCTGATTTGCCGAGCCTTCGGGAGCCGCGCAGCGAAGCCGGAGGGCTTCATACTGACCGCGCGGCACGCATGTCGTTCACATGCGCAGAGTCGCAGGACCGTCTTAAGTGAACCCTAAGCGACGGACAGAAAACGCGTCTGAGATAGGGCGCGAGACGGCAGGCGCGGCCATTCAACGGTTAAACTTGCCGCTATGGTTTAGAACCTATTGTCGAAACGATAGAGTGAGCGAAAGGTAAATAAGATCCTTCGCATTTAGCCACCGCTGATGGGACGAATCTTATCGGCCGCATGCCATGGTCTGAGCGTTGGGAGGGCGCAGAAAGGCCCGCCACCCAGAGAGGCGATCATGTTCTTTCTCATTCGCTGCGCATTTTGGCTGACGGTGGTCTTTGCGACGATCTTCAGCCCGGACCAGGGACCCGCAACCGCGCCGCGGCCCGTCGAAACGGCACGCCAGGCGAACATTGCCGGAAAGCCCGACTCCTCAGGCTCGACCGAAGCGATAAGCCAGGCCGTCCAGGGCTGGACGACGGCAGCGCTCCAGCATTTTTGGAGCAGAGCGACCAGCGGCTGTGCAAGCGCGCCGGGCGAATGCGCGGCTCTGGCCGAACGGCTGTCGGATTTCGCCCGCCAGCATCCCTTTAAGGCGCAGGCGCGAACCGAGCCCGCCGCGCCTCCCGCTGCTCCTGCACCGGCCGAGCCGCTTCGGGCGCTGGCAGCGGAAGCCGTCCCGTCACATGTGCCGCTGCCGCCGGTCCGGCCGCAGCATCTGGGTGTGCGGGCGCCGATCACGCCGGCGCATGAGCTTCTCGGACGGCCGGTCCGGGAGCGCTCCACCCAAAGCTGAGGAATTACGTCATTTTTGCTGGCACACCCTGTGCTTCGGAGCCATATAGATAGGCATCCACCAGCGGCACGGTTTGCAAGCTCATGAATCTTGATGAAATCGTCGAAAACTTCAATTTCCTGGACGATTGGGAAGACCGGTACAGGTATCTGATCGAACTCGGCCGGACGCTCGAGCCTATCTCCGACGCCGCCCACAACGACACCAATAAGG